>CP072107.1:2170000-2185546 GCA_022870705.1 Oscillospiraceae bacterium CM | reverse complement strand
TAGCGTCCATCCTTTCGGCGTTTCATAAAAAGAAAAACGGTCTATTCAGCCGACCGCTGCAAAAAAAGCAAGCACCACGCGCGCTGCGCGCATATCTGTTATATTTTATCAAAATTGTCCGTTAAAAGCAAGCATACAATATAAAAAGAAAACAGCGTAAATGGGGGAAAACAAAAAGGCAGGGAGCAATCCCCTGCCTTTAATGCATATGGACTCAGCCACTGTTCCAAATGGTTAATGCGGCACGTAAAAGCAGGATATTCCCGCCCTGCGCGTGTTACTGAGCCAGACCGTTTAATTTAAGCGTCATACCGCTTTTTTTATGGGCCGCGTTGTTCTTATGAATCAGACCCTTTGAAGCTGCGGTGTCGACTGTTTTGACAGCAACTTTATAGGCGCTTTCGGCTGCTTCCCGGTTTCCCTCGGCCACCGCCGCGTCAAATTTCTTCAGGTTTGTCTTCAATTCTGACTTGGCCGCCTTGTTTCTTAAGTTGCGCACTTTAGCAACGAGAACTCTTTTTTCAGCGGATTTGATATTCGGCATATTCTCTGGCCACCTCCTCCTATATAGTCACTGTCTGCATTTGACTGTGCAGTTTGTTATTCTAACATAAGGTTAATTTAAATGCAAGATGTCTTTCAAATAATTTCGCATAGGCGTCATCTTTTTGTGCAGAATAAGCGCAAAGACGGGAAGGAGCTATCGCAATGCAAATGAAGCGGACAGATCTGGCTGTTGAAGCCAGAGATCTCTGGAAGGAAAGCGCCGACAAACAGACGACGCTTTCCGGCGTTAAGTCGCGCGATAAAGAGGTCAACGGGTTTAAGGTCACGACGGTCGAAATAATTGATGACGCGGGCGCGCAGGCCTTAAGTAAACCTATCGGAAAATATGTGACAATGGAAATTGATAAGCTGATTAAAAGGGAAGACAACGCTTTTAATCTGGGGGCCGAAACGTTGGGCGCCGAAATCGCGGACATGCTGCAGCTCAAAGACAACGATAGCGTTCTCGTCGTCGGCCTTGGAAATGAAGCTATTACGCCGGACGCGGTTGGCCCAAAGACAGCGAAAAATACAATGGTCACGCGCCATCTCGTCGAAAAAATGCCCGATGAATTCGGCTCTATGCGCCGCGTCTCCGTCGTCGTATCGGGCGTCCTCGGAACGACGGGTATTGAAAGCGCTGATTTTATCAAGGCGGTTGTGGAAAAACTGAAACCCAATTGCGTCATTGCCGTCGACGCGCTGGCTTCCCGCAAGCTTGCCCGCGTCTGCCGGACGGTTCAGCTTGCCGATACCGGCATTATTCCCGGTTCGGGCGTTGGTAACAGCCGCGCTGCAATTAACAGAGAAACGCTCGGCGTGCCGGTGACGGCCATCGGTGTGCCGACGGTCGTTGATGCGGGCACACTTGCCGCCGATTTGGCAGAACAAGCCGGGGCTAAAGATGTCAGCCCGGAAGATATGTCGAAATACGGCGGTTCCATGATTGTTACGCCGAAGGAAATTGACGCCAATGTCGGTGATTTGGCCAAGCTTGTCGGTTATGGCATTAATCTGGCGCTTCATAAGAACATGCCTATTGAAGACATGAATATGTTTTTAAGCTGACGAAAGGCGTACGAATGTTTCACGTGAAACTTTTTGATTTATCCTTGAAAAGAAGGGGCGGTATGCTATAATTATGAAAGCGTAAACATGGAGGTGACACATGGGAAAAATTATCGCAGTTACCAATCAGAAGGGCGGCGTCGGGAAAACGACGACCTGCGTCAATCTCTGCTGCGCACTGAAAGAGCTTGGCGTAAAGGTCCTTTTATGTGATATTGATCCACAGGGCAACTGCACATCCGGGATGGGTGTTGATAAAAATATGGCATCGCCGAATCTATATAATGTTCTTGTGGACGGTGTCCGCGCAGAGGCGGCCATCATCAAAACGGATTACGGCGATGTTTTGCCTTCAAACGCCATCTTATCAGGGGCTGGTATTGAACTTGTCAACGCCAAAGCGCGCGAGTTTGTATTAAAAACAGCCTTGTCTGGCATTAAGCAAAAGTACGATTACATATTTGTTGACTGCCCCCCGTCCCTGGAAATGCTGACACTCAACGCCCTATGCGCGGCCGATACCGTGATGATCCCGGTTCAATGCGAATATTTTGCCCTTGAAGGGCTGACGGACCTGATTACGACGATCCGCATGACAAAAAAGGCTTTGAACCCTGCGCTAGAAATTGAAGGTGTCCTGCTCACCATGTTCGACTCGCGCACGAATTTTTCCATGCAGGTGGCCGACGAGGTTAAAAAATTCTTTAAAAATAAGGTTTATAACGTTGTTATTCCGCGAAATGTCCGCATTTCAGAGGCTCCAAGCCATGGCATACCCGTTCTTGTCTATGACAGAGCGTCGCGCGGCGCACAGACGTACAGCGATTTGGGTAAAGAATTTATTCGGCGCAATAAAGCAGCAAAGCTTTAAGGAATGACGGCGGCGCAGTGTAGCGCCGGTTTGATAAGGAGAGATATCTAAATGGCGGAAAAGGGCCTTGGCATGGGGCTGGGCGCGTTATTCGGGGAGGCGGCGCTGGACGCGCTGCCTAATGATTTTGTTTATTTGCCGATCACAAAGGTCGAACCGAGAAAAGACCAGCCGCGATCGGTTTTTGATGAGGAAGGGCTACAAGAGCTGGCTGAATCGATCCGGGAGCATGGCGTCCTGCAGCCGCTGACGGTTAGAAGCGTCGGTGGTGGTTATTATCAAATTATTGCCGGTGAACGCCGCTGGCGCGCTTCCAGAATGGCGGGCCTGTTTGAAGTCCCCGCCCGCGTTATCGAAGCCGACGACCGGAAGGCAACCGAGCTTGCCATGGTGGAAAACCTCCAGCGCGAGGACTTAAACCCCGTCGAAGAAGCGCGCGGTTATCGGGCGCTGATGGCTGAATACGCTCTGACGCAGGAGGACGTGTCTCGCCGCGTTGGCAAATCACGGCCTGTTGTGGCAAATGCGCTGCGTCTTTTGGCGCTGCCTGAAAACCTTTTAAAAAAGCTTGAGACAGGTGAACTGTCCGTCGGCTCGGCCAGAACGCTTTTGTCCTTGGAAGACGAGGGCAGAATTCAGGAGGCGGCGCGGGCCATTACCGAAAGCGGTATGTCGGTGCGCGATGCCGAAAAGCTTGTGAAGAAAATGAAAACGGAGCCGGAGAACGTTCAAACAATCGGGGCAGGCGTCGTTGTCAATTACATTGAAGAGCTGGAGACACGCATGACGAAGACGCTGGGGCGGCGCGTCAGAATTGTTGACGGCAAGAACAAAGGCCGCATTGAAATTGAGTATTATGACCGGGATGATTTTGAACGGTTGTACAATTTGCTGTCCACCAAAGGAGACCATAACGCATGAATAAACGCGCGGAGGGGATGCCGGAGGCACAAGCGGCCGGCCCCGTCAAACCCGAAAAACCCGGGACAAACCGGAAAGAAAAGTCAAAAAGATCTGTCATTATCTATATTGCGACGCTTTTTATCGTCGTCTTCCTATTTATTCTCCTGTCCTATTTCGTCCAGCAGCGCAACAATTCGCAAATCAGCACGCTGTCTGAACGCAACGCGACAGCCCAGCAGAATATTGAAAATCTGCAGCAGGAAAACCTGCAGCTTAAATCAGATAATACAGCTTTTCAGGAGCGGATCGCGAACCTTGAGGCACAGGTCGCCGACCTTCAAAATCAGCTTGGCGGGCAGGCTCAAAACGGCGCGACAAGCGGGTCGTAAACGGCGGCAGCCGAGTAAGCGGCCTGGTGCCGCCAGAGAGATTATTGAATTGTGGTGAAATACAGATGATTGATATAAAGCTGATTCGAGAGAATCCCAAGACTGTCAAGCAAAAGCTGCATGACAAAGAAGCAGACTGTGATGCGGCGGTTGACGCGATTCTAGCGCTTGATACCCGGCGGCGCGAACTGATCTTGAAGACAGAATCCAGCAAAGCGGAGCAAAACAAGCTGTCAAAGCAAATTCCGCAGCTGAAAAAGGAAGGCGCTGACACAGCGGCGCTTTTTGTACAGATCAACGACCTCAAAGAGACGATAAAAGCCTGTGACGGGCAGCTTAAGGACGTTGAGAACGAATATACGACGCTGCTGCTCAGCCTGCCGAATTTGCCGGACGATGATCTGAAGCCCGGCGGCAAGGAGCATAACGAGCCGATTCGATATTTCGGGCAGGCGCATTCATTTGACTTTGAACCAAAAAACCACGTTGATCTTTGTACCGCGTTGGGGCTCATCGATTATGTCCGCGGCGTGAAGCTCTCCGGCAGCGGTTTTTGGGTCTATCGCGGTATGGGAGCCCGCCTGGAATGGGCGCTTTTAAATTATTTTATTGATACGCACCTGGCAGACGGGTATGAGCTCGTGCTGGTCCCGCATATGTTGGGTTATGAATGTGGGCTGACAGCCGGGCAGTTCCCAAAATTTGAAGACGACGTCTTTTGGCTTGACAGCAGCGCCGATGAGCGCCGCCGGTTTATGCTGCCGACGGCTGAGACGGCGCTTGTCTCTCTCCACCGTGATGAAATTCTCACGGAAGCGGATCTGCCGAGGAAATATATTTCCTACACGCCCTGTTTTCGGCGTGAGGCCGGGTCATACCGGGCCGACGAGCGCGGCATGGTGCGCGGCCATCAGTTCAACAAGGTCGAAATGGTTCAGTTTACAAAGCCGGAGCACTCCGACGCCGCTTTTGACGAGCTTGTCGGAAAAGCGGAAGCGCTCGTCAAAGGCCTTGGATTCCATTTCAGAACGGTAAAGCTTGCGGCGGCGGACTGTTCAGCGTCCATGGCGCGGACGTATGATATCGAAATACAGATTCCATCAATGGATGGGTATAAAGAGGTTTCCTCCGTCTCCAACGCGCGCGATTATCAGGCGCGGCGCGGGGCTATGCGCTTCAAGCGCGAGACGACCGGAAAAATGGAATTTGTGCATACGCTTAACGGCTCGGGCCTTGCCACAAGCCGGATTTTACCGGCGCTTGTCGAACAAAATCAACAGCGGGACGGCAGCGTTGTCATCCCGGAAGTTCTGCGCCAATATCTCGGCGGTCTAGAGATGATCAGACCGGGAGAATAAAGAGACAGAAAGGCACGGAAATATTATGAAAAAGCTGATTTCGGAGTTCAAATCATTTGCTATGAAAGGCAATGTCATGGATCTGGCCGTCGGTGTTATCATCGGCGCAGCTTTTTCAAAAATTATCTCCTCTCTTGTCAATGACATCGCCATGCCGTTTATCGGTATGTTTCTTGGTGGCGTCGACTTTTCAAGCTGGGTCATCGACTTGCCACGCTTTTTCGGTCAGCAAAATCCTATCGTCCTAAAGCTTGGCGTTTTTATTAATACCGTCATTGAGTTTCTCATACTCGCAGTCGTCGTCTTCATGTTTATCAAACTGATCAACAGCCTGAAGAAAAAAGAAAAGGAAGCGCCATCTGCACCGCCGGAGCCAACGCGCGAAGAAGTTCTTCTCACGGAGATCCGTGACATTTTAAGAGACAAAAAGGATTGATTGTGCCTGAAAAGCCTTCTGATACAAGGGGCAAAAGCATTAGGGATAGAGCTGACGGACGAGATGGCGGCACAGCTTAGCCTCTATGCTGCATTTCTTGAAGAAAAAAACAGCGTGATGAATCTGACCGCGATATCGGGCGTCGACGATATCGCACGCTTTCACTTTCTGGACAGTCTGGCGCTGCTGCCGACGGCATCGTTTCAAGGGTGTTCCGTTATTGACGTTGGCACTGGGCCAGGGTTTCCGGGTGTCCCACTGAAAATCGCAGAGCCGACCATCAAGCTAACGCTTCTCGACTCTCAGCAGAAACGGGTCAACTTTCTAAAAGAGTTGTGCACCCAGCTCAAGCTGACGGGTGTTGTGTGTCTCAATGCACGCGCGGAAGAGGCAGCCCGCACGGCGGCGTTGCGCGGGATGTTTGATATTGCCGTTTCCCGCGCTGTGGCGCGGCTGAACGTCCTCGCTGAATTGTGCCTGCCCTTTGTGAAGACGGGCGGCCTGTTCATGGCCATGAAGGCGGTTGATTCCGACGCGGAAATATCGGAAGCTGCAAACGCTTTCGAAAAGCTTGGCGCTGTCTTGGAAGCGGTTAAGGACTACGAAATTCAAGGAGCGGGCATCATGCATCGCGCGGTTTGCATCCGCAAAACAACCGCCACGCCGGAAGCTTATCCGCGCCGATTTGCAAAAATTCAGAAAAGCCCGCTTTAAGCATAACGCTCTGGAGACATGAGCAGAGATAAATGTTTCACGTGAAACAACACCCCGATTCGTGATGGATCGGGGAACTGCCGCGTTCAGCGGCTCAATTGATGATGGGCAGGGACAGTATGCGCGCATTAACAGCAGCACAAATAAATGATATGGGGTTCGGGCAGCTTGTCGCGCGGATTGAAGGCGGCGGCTGCCCAGCAGTCGTTTCGGGCTTGGGCGGCATCCATCGGGCGCATCTTGCCGCAACGCTCCGCCGTGAGACAGGGCGCCCTGTCGTAATCATTTGCTCCGACGAAATAGAGATGCAGCGCCTGGCAGGTGACGTTGAGGCATTGACGGGCGAACAGGCCGTCTTGCTGTCGGGCCGTGAATTCACGTTTTACAGTGCGGAAGGGGCGTCCCGCCAGTTGGAGCAGCGGCGCCTTCGGGCGCTTTATCGCTTGGAGGAAGGGACGGTACCCCTGCTTGTTGCGACGGTTGACGGCCTTCTTCAAAGAACGCTGCCGCCGGGGCGGATGGCGGAGGCGTCGCTTCTCATCGAGGTCGGAAAATGCTACGATCTGCCGGGCATTGCCGAGCGCCTTGTGCGGTGCGGTTATAGCCGGTATGAGCAGGTGGAGGGCCCCGGGCAGTTTGCCGTCCGCGGCGGCATTCTCGACTTCTTTTCCCCGGCGGCTGACGAGCCGTTCCGGTGCGAATTCTTCGGTGACGAGGTAGACTCTGTCAGCAGCTTTGACACGGCAACGCAGCGGCGGCTGGAAGCGCTGAACAAGGCGCTTATCATCCCCACGGCAGAAACACTGACAGGTCTGGCTGAAAAGTCGGAGAATGGTGGAGAAAAACGCCTTATCATGGCGTTAAACGACCTTCTGCACCAGTTAGAGCGAAGAAAATCAACGAATCATGAGCTCATCAAGAATATCTGCGCCGATATGGAGCGACTTGAAAACAAACGATCCTTTCCAGCGGCCGACAAGTATATGGAGCTGATATACCCGATGGCGACGGCTGCGGATTATCTCGATGAGAGCGCCGTTATTTTGATCAGCGAGCCGGCTCGTGTTGGGGAGCGGGCGAAAAACTATCTTTGGCAGCTTGGCGAAGACAGCCGGACGCTATTGGAAGCGGGCATCCTCGAAAGCGGCCTCGTCCGGTTTGCCCTCGACTGGGAAGCCTTGTGTGAAAAGCTTAACGACTTCCCCGTTGTGATGGCCGACAGCTTTACGGCCGCCAGCTATCCGCTCAAGCCGCGCACGATGATCAATATTTCCGCGAAACAGCTGCCTTCTTACGGGGGGAGTTTGGAAACGGCCGCCGCCGATATCGCGCACTACACAGGCTCCGGCTACAAAACCGTGCTCTTATGCAAAGATGAGCGCCGTGCCGCAATATTACTGGAGTATCTCACAGAACATGATATCCCGGCGGCGATCGATCTATCGCTTCGCGTGCTGCCGGAAAACGGGAGCTGCGCGGTAACGCTTGGCGTCTTATCGGCCGGGATGGAGTATCCGGGCGTGAAGCTGGCTGTCATTACGGAAGGGCAGTTTGTCGAGCCTGCTGCGCTGCGCCGCAAGAAAAAGGCGGTGCCGTCAAACAGGGAGCGGCTGCAGAGCTTCACCGACTTGTCTCCGGGGGATCTCGTTGTGCACGAGCATCACGGTATCGGGCGCTATGTCGGCATTTTTAAAATGCCGGTTGACGGCATCGAAAAGGACTATATTAAAATTGCTTATGCCGGGTCTGACAGTCTTTATGTACCGGCCACACAGCTTGACCTTGTTTCAAAATACATCGGCGGCGGCGAAGACGCCCCGATAAAGCTCTCAAAAATGGGCGGGGCCGACTGGACGCGGGCGAAAACAAGGGCAAAAAGCGCGGCAAAGGAAATGGCCAAAGAGCTTATTGCCCTATACGCCGAACGGCAGCGGCTCAAAGGGCACGCATTTGCCGCTGATTCCGTTTGGCAAACAGAGTTTGAGGAGCGCTTCGGGTATCAGGAGACAGAGGACCAGCTACGCAGTGTTGAGGAGATCAAATCAGACATGGAGCACACTGTGCCAATGGACCGGCTGTTATGCGGCGACGTCGGATACGGGAAAACGGAAGTCGCCCTGCGTGCCGTCATGAAATGCGTATTAGACGGCTATCAGGCGGCCATCCTCGTGCCGACGACGGTATTGGCGCAGCAGCATTACGTCACCGCCATGCGGCGCTTTGCCGGATATCCCATCAAAATCGAGGTATTAAGCCGGTTTCGGACACCCGCGCAAATGAAAAGTGCCATCAAAGAGATTGAACGCGGCGCCGTCGATCTCGTCATCGGGACACACCGCCTTTTGCAGAAAGACATTGTATTTAAAAAGCTGGGGCTATTAATCGTCGACGAGGAGCAGCGCTTCGGCGTGACGCATAAAGAGCGGCTCAAGGAAATCTCGCGTCAGGTTGACGTCTTAACCCTGTCCGCAACACCGATCCCGAGAACGCTTAATATGGCGCTGTCGGGCATCCGGGATATGTCCACCATCGAGGAGCCGCCCCGCGACCGACAGCCTGTCCAGACTTATGTGCTTGAGCACGATTGGAGTATCGTCTGCGACGCGATCCGGCGGGAGGTTTCGCGCGGCGGGCAGGTGTATTATATCCACAACCGCGTGGACAATATTGATCGGACGGCCGCGCGGCTTAAGACCATGCTGGAGAATATCACAATCGGTGTCGCGCACGGGCAAATGGACGAGGAGACGCTGGGAGACGTCATGGAGCGCCTGTCAGCCGGAGAGGTCCAGGTTCTCGTCTGCACGACGATTATCGAGACAGGGATCGATATTCCGAATGTCAATACGCTTATCATAGAGGACGCCGACAGGCTTGGTCTCTCACAGCTACATCAAATCAGAGGGCGTGTCGGCCGCTCACCGCGCCGCGCGTATGCGTATCTGACCTTCCGGCAGGGAAAAGTTTTGACGGAGGTCGCGGAAAAGCGTCTATCAGCCATACGGGAGTTTGCCGAATTCAATTCCGGCTTTAAAATTGCGATGCGAGATCTGGAGATTCGCGGCGCCGGAAATCTGCTCGGCGCGGAGCAGTCAGGCCACATGGTGAGCGTTGGTTATGATATGTACCTCAAGCTGCTCGAGGAGGCAGTCCTAGAAGAAAAAGGCGAAAAAGCGGAGAGACGCGCCGAATGCGCTGCAGATCTTGCCGTTTCCGCCAATATTCCGGAGAAATATGTGCCTTCGGGAGAGCAACGGATGGATCTGTACAGGCGTATCGCCCGCATTCGCTCGGAGGAGGATGCCGACGAGATGATTGCCGAGCTCATTGATCGCTATGGCGACCCGCCCAAGGAGGCGCTCGCCCTTGTGGCCATCGCGCTCTTGCGCGGGGAGGCCGCGCGGCACGGTATCACAGAAATCACGCAGAAGTCCGGATGGCTGCGTTTCCGGCTTGACGATTTTGATATGAATCGCATCTCCGCACTGTACAGCCGCCCGGAATACAAGGGCCGCGTCAAAATTGAAGCGGGACTTGTGCCGATTATCGCCCTCAAGCAGCGGGCAGCTAATGTCGTTGACGAGGCAACGGTGTTTATCCGAGCATACGGCGCCGCCGCCGGGCCGTAAGCGGAAGGCAGGAGGTTGCCAAAGGGGCACAACTGCGGTATAGTGATGCTGCACATTGATATAAGCCAAAATAACGGAGGAAACATATGTTACTGAAAAAAGTGATCGCCGTGCTGCTTTGCACAGTTTTGACGGCCGCGCTTCTCGCTGGTTGCGGAAAGACGAGTGACAAGACAACCGGCGATAACGGCGCGGCTGAGGCAAAAAAACTCAACTACGCTGCCGCTTATGCGGCCATAGACCCCAAAACGGTCATGCTGACAATAAACGGGGCGGACGTCACGTGGGATCAGTTGTTTTATAACATTTACACGGCGACAAGCAATCTCGCCGCTCAGGGAGAATCTATCACTGACTGGGCGGCACTCAATTCAGATAACGTTTCCTATCAGGACGCCGTATTAAACGAGGCGTTCAACATCGCCCTGCAGTCGGCGGCCGTTCGATACGGCGCCAAGGAGCTAAAGCTTGCGCTGACCAAAGAGAATATAGCGGATATTCAGGCAAAATGGGATGCGCAGGTCAGTGCTGCTGGCGGCGAGGCGGCACTCCTCTCACAGCTGCGTGCGCAGTACAGCTCGAAAGAGATTTTTAATAACACAAATGAAGTCGGTGCGCTTGCGCAAGATTGCTTTAAAAAGCTTTATGGGGAAAAAGGAGACAAGCTTTCCGATAAGGAGATTGCCGATTATACGGCCAATGACGGCTATATGATGACAAAGCATATCCTGATGCTGACGACAACAACGGATGAAAATGGGAAGTCACAGCCGGTATCCGACACCGATAAAGCCGCCGTTTATCAAAAAATGCAGGACATTCTGGCTAAACTCAAGGCGTATAAAGGAAAGGATTTTGATACGTATTTCGATTCGCTGATGCATCAATACAGCGAGGATCCGGGCCTTGCCACCTATCCGGACGGCTATTTGTTCCAGAGCGGCGATATGGTTAGCCAATTTGAGGATACGACAAAAGCATTGGAAATAGGGCGTTTCAGCGATATCATCGAGACGAGTTACGGCTATCACATCATTTACAGAATCCCGGTTGATTATAACGCTACACCGGCATCCTACAGTGGCAGCGGGTATTCTCTGCGTTTTCTAACGGCGTATAATATGTTCGTCTCTGTCATTAACAATTGGACAAGCAGCCTTAATGTGACAAAAAGCGCGGATTATCAGGCACTTGATTTCAACAAGCTATTCGCTAACTGACGCTGAAGCAGCTAAACAAAAAGCATATATTAATAAAATGAAAAGCCGCCATTTGACACATTGTCAAATGGCGGCTTCATCACAGGCGATTAGCTCTTGTTGGCATTTTCGACGGCTGCTTTGACGAAGCCGAAGAATAAGGGGTGCGCCCTGTTCGGGCGGCTTTTGAATTCCGGGTGGAACTGGACACCGACAAACCAGGGGTGCACAGGGTTTTCAACGATTTCGACGAGGCTGCCGTTCGGCGACAAACCGGCCAGAACAAGCCCACTGTCCGTCAGAGCTGTCCGGAAGTCGTTATTGAACTCATACCGGTGACGATGGCGCTCGGATATTTCCGTCGTACCGTAAAGCGCCGCCGCGCGGCTTGACTCCGTCAGCTTGCAGGGATATCTGCCGAGACGCATCGTACCGCCTTTTTTTGTAATACCAACTTGATCGGGCATTAAATCAATGACGGGATGCTTTGTCAGCTCATTAAATTCTGTTGAATGCGCGTCGTCTAAACCGGCGACGTGGCGGGCAAATTCAATAACGGCCATCTGCATGCCGAGGCAGACACCGAAGTATGGAATACTGTTCTCTCTGGCGTATTTTGCGGCGGATATCATCCCTTCAACGCCGCGGTCGCCAAAGCCCCCGGGGACTAAAATACCATGACAACCAGCAAGGGTTGTGGCAACGTTCTCCTCGGTCACTTCCTCGGAATCGACCCATTTTATTGTTACGACGGCGTCATTTTCCGTCCCCGCATGACTAAGCGCCTCAACAACGCTCAGATAAGCGTCGTGCAACTGCGTATACTTGCCGACAAGCGCAATGGTCACATGGCTGACAGCGGCTTTGACACGGGCAACCATCGCCGTCCACTCGGTGAGGTCAGGGGCCGGAACGTCAAGCCCAAGCTTGCGGCAAACGACCTTATCAAGGCCTTCGTTTGCCAGCAAAAGCGGAACCTCATACAGACACGACGCCGTCACGTTTTGAATGACACAATCCGGCTCAACGTTGCAGAAGAGGGATATTTTATAGCGGATACTTGGTGTGATCGGCAAATTGCTCCGGCAGACAAGGATATCGGGCTGAATTCCAATACTTAAAAGCTCCTTGACGGAATGCTGCGTCGGCTTGCTTTTCAGCTCGTCCGAGCCGGGAATTTGAACAATCAAAGGGACATGGATAAAAACGACGTTTTCACGCCCGCGTTCATTGGCAACCTGCCGGATCGCTTCAAGGTAAGGCTGACTTTCGATATCGCCGACGGTACCGCCGATTTCGGTGATGACAACATCGGGTTCCCCCGTATCAAGACTGTAAATACGGGCTTTAATTTCATCCGTGATATGCGGGATGATCTGAACGGTCCGACCGAGGTAATCGCCGCTGCGCTCGCGGTTTAAGACAGTCCAATAAATCTTGCCGGAGCTGACGCTGGAGTCCCCCGTCAGAGACTCATCGACAAAGCGTTCATAATGGCCGAGATCGAGGTCGGTTTCAGCGCCGTCATCGGTGACAAAGACTTCGCCGTGCTGGTAAGGACTCATGGTGCCCGGATCAACATTGATATACGGGTCGAACTTCTGAAGCGTGACGCGCAGCCCGCGCTGCTTTAAAAGCCTGCCCAGCGAAGCGGCGCAAATCCCCTTCCCAAGCCCCGAAACGACACCACCCGTAATAAAAACATGTTTTGTCACCATAAAATCCCCTTCCCCGTGTCCACAATAATAGGTTATACTAACATTGTGCCGAAACGTTGTCAATACGACGGCGTCAGACCATGAGAGAATAGTAATAATAGCCAATAATGTGCATTGAATTTTTTATAAATTGACAGAGAGGCTGTTGACAGATGACAATTAATGCGGGTATAATTCAACTGTCAAAGGGCAACGGTGCTTTTCGATTAAAGCATACCGTGCCCTTTTTTGTTTTAATCGACGCGGCGGGATGATATAATGTCATTCTGATCGTCTACAGTTATATTAATCGGCATGAAAGCGCACCGAAACAGCAGAAAAACACAAAAACCGAAAGGAGACGTTATGATGGGCAAATATACGAAAGAAGACATCGTGTCAATGGTCAGCGAGGATGACATCAAGTTTATCCGCATGCAGTTCACCGATATATTCGGGCAGCTCAAAAACGTCGCGATTACGGCATCCCAGATTGAAAAAGCGGTCAACAACCAAATTATGATCGATGGCAGCTCGATTGAAGGGTTTGTCCGTATCCATGAGTCTGACCAGTATCTTTATCCCGATCTGGATACTTTTACAATTTTGCCGTGGCGGCCGCAGTACGGCAAAGTTGCCAGGCTCATTTGCGACGTCCACAACCCGGACGGCAGCCCCTTTGTCGGTGACCCGCGTTATGTTCTGAAAAAGATTCTGAAAAAAGCGGCCGATATGGGATATACGTTCAACGTTGGCCCAGAGTGTGAGTTTTTTCTGTTTCAAACAGATGAAACCGGCAATCCGATCACAAAAACCGACGATGAGGCGGGATATTTTGATCTCGGCCCGCTGGACCGCGGTGAGGGCACGCGCCGTGAAATCTGCATGACGCTGGAAGATATGGGCTTTGAAATCGAGGCCTCGCACCATGAGGTTGCCGCCGGTCAGCACGAAATTGATTTTAAATATGCCGAGGCTTTGAAAACGGCGGACAATATCATGACGTTTAAGCTGGCCGTGAAAACGCTGGCACAGAAAAATGGCCAGCATGCCACTTTTATGCCGAAGCCGATTTTCGGTATTAACGGCTCAGGAATGCACACAAATATGTCGCTGTTCCGTGACGGAAAAAATGTGTTTTACGATGAAAATGGGGTAAATAAGCTTTCGTCTGAGGCAATGAGCTTTATTGCCGGCCTGCTCCAGCATGTTCAGGGTATGTGCGCCATAACCAATCCGCTCGTCAATTCCTACAAGCGCCTTGTCCCGGGCTATGAAGCGCCCTGTTATCTGGCCTGGTCGGCATCAAACCGCAGCGCACTCATCCGAATCCCCGCCGCGCGTGGGCAATCGACGCGCGTTGAGCTCCGGTGCCCCGATCCTTCCTGCAATCCGTATCTTGCGCTGGCTGTCTGTTTGGCTGCCGGGCTGGACGGCATCGAAAAAGGCCTGACGCCCCCGCCGGAGGTAACGGAGAATATTTTTAAAATGGACGCCGTCACACGCGAAAAAAACGGCATTTCAAGCCTTCCCGCATCTCTTGAAGAGGCTATCGGTGAACTAAAGAACGACGAATTAGTCTGCCAAACACTCGGCGACCACGTCCTGACGCAATATATTTCCGGCAAAATGGCCGAGTGGGACGCGTACCGCACAAAGGTCAGCGACTGGGAAATCGAGAAATACTTCATCGCATATTAAAAGGCCCGGAATAATCGGTGCCGCTGCCAAGGGGGTGAAGCTATGGATAAGATCATTGTGGCCTTTGACAATGAAAACAACCGCAAGCGGATTTGCGACATGCTTGAAGCAAGCGGCATATCCGTCCGGACAAGCTGCCGCTCCGGTTCCGAGGCCATCAGGACGGTGCGCAAATTAAGCGGCGGGATCATCATTTGCGGGTATAAGCTCTCGGAAATGACGGTTACCGATCTCGCGTATGACATCGGCAGTCAGGCAATGATTTTAGCCATAGCACCGCAGCAGCAGCTGGAGCTTTGTAGCAATGACAACGTCTTTAAGCTGCCGACACCGTTTACAAAAGGAGACCTGATTTCCTCCGTCCGGATGTTGTTGCAAATGGAGCAAAAACACTATAAGGTTGCGCAACCGCGCCGAACGGAAAAGGAAACGGAAGTTATCAATAAGGCAAAAGAGCTGCTGATGAACCGAAATGGCATGACGGAACAGGAAGCCCATCGCTTTATCCAGCGGCGCAGCATGGATACCGGCGCAAAGGCCATCGAGACGGCAAGACTTATTATTGAATCGTATAGCTGAAAACAGAAGCTACATAAACAGGCCAGGCACCAATGCCGGCCTGTTTTCGCGTGAGCAGATATCAAATTGACTTCAACAAAATAATATTGTACAATCAGGTTTGCCAAAGCTCCAAGGGCATATAAGAGGCGAAAGGTGAAAAGAACATGTCAAATTGCGCGATTGTCGGTGTCAACTGGGGAGACGAGGGAAAAGGCCGAATGGTTGATCTCCTCGCCGAACATTACGATATTGTCATCCGGTATCAGGGCGGCAGCAACGCAGGGCATACTGTTATCAACAAGTATGGTAAATTCGCGCTCAACCTCATCCCGTCCGGTATTTTCCAAGAGCGGACGGTGAACGTTCTCGGAAACGGGACCGTTATTGACCTGGAGCACCTTTTTCACGAAATGGAAAAGCTGCGTGACGGCGGTGTGCGCATCACACCGGAAAACTTTAAAATCAGCGACAGGG
>CP072107.1:1932500-2165000 GCA_022870705.1 Oscillospiraceae bacterium CM | reverse complement strand
AGGCGAGGCCGAGAGGCGTAGTCGATGCACATACGGTTGAAATTCCGTAACCACCGAAACTGTTAAGCACACTGACACATGGAGATAGCCGAACCCCGGCGTTGGTCGACCGGGGCGTAAGGGACCGAACATCAGTAGGGAAGTCGGCGATGCTCTGTGGCGAGAAAAGGTGTGTGTATTGGTGAGGTGCCCGTACCGCAAACCGACACAGGTAGATGAGGAGAGAATCCTAAGGCCAACGGGAGAAGGGTTGTCAAGGAACTCGGCAAGTTAACCCCGTAACTTCGGGATAAGGGGAGCCTCCGAAAGGAGGCCGCAGTGAAAAGGCCCAAGCGACTGTTTACCAAAAACACAGGTCTCTGCTAAATCGAAAGATGACGTATAGGGGCTGACGCCTGCCCGGTGCCGGAAGGTTAAGAGGAGATGTTAGGAGCAATCCGAAGCATTGAATTGAAGCCCCGGTAAACGGCGGCCGTAACTATAACGGTCCTAAGGTAGCGAAATTCCTTGTCAGGTAAGTTCTGACCCGCACGAATGGCGTAACGATTTGGGCACTGTCTCGACAGCCCGCCCGGCGAAATTGTAGTACTGGTGAAGATGCCAGTTACCCGCAACTAGACGGAAAGACCCCATGGAGCTTTACTGTAGCTTAATACTGGAGCTTGGCAATGCATGTATAGGATAGGTGGGAGCCTAAGAAGCCGGACCGTCAGGCCCGGTGGAGGCGACGTTGGAATACCACCCTTGTATTGCTGGGTTTCTAACCTGCGGCCATGAATCTGGTCGGGGGACACTGTTAGGTGGGCAGTTTGACTGGGGCGGTCGCCTCCCAAAAGGTAACGGAGGCGCTCAAAGGTTCGTTCAGCACGGACGGAAATCGTGCAGTGAGTGTAAACGCAAAAACGAGCCTAACTGCGAGACCGACGGGTCGAGCAGTAACGAAAGTTGGAGTTAGTGATCCGGCGGTATGTGCGTGGAAATGCCGTCGCTCAACGGATAAAAGCTACCCTGGGGATAACAGGCTGATCTCCCCCAAGCGTCCACAGCGACGGGGAGGTTTGGCACCTCGATGTCGGCTCGTCGCATCCTGGGGCTGTATTCGGTCCCAAGGGTTTGGCTGTTCGCCAATTAAAGCGGCACGCGAGCTGGGTTCAGAACGTCGTGAGACAGTTCGGTCCCTATCTGTTGCGGGCGAAGGAGAATTGAAGGGAGCTGTCCTTAGTACGAGAGGACCGGGATGGACATACCTCTGGTGCACCAGTTGTCGTGCCAACGGCATAGCTGGGTAGCTAAGTATGGACGAGATAAACGCTGAAAGCATCTAAGTGTGAAACTCTCCCTAAGATAAGTTCTCCCATCCTTTATGGAGTAAGGGTCGATGTAGACTACATCGTTGATAGGTCGGAGGTGTACGCACGGTAACGTGTTTAGCTGACCGATACTAATAACCCGAGGGCTTGACCTGGAAATGCAGGCAAACAAGCCTTGTGGGAACGTCACAAACAAATTCATTGTTCGGTTTTGAAGGTGCAGACGCGCGGTGCGAACCAATTGCAAGTATGCACCTTTAGCTCAGTTGGTAGAGCACCTGACTCTTAATCAGGGTGTCCAGGGTTCGAGTCCCTGAAGGTGTATTAACCCCGTTGGGGTGTGATACACTCCAGCGGGTAAAACAAACCCTCGCAAGGCCCGTTGGTCAAGCGGTCAAGACGGCGGCCTCTCACGCCGCAAACAGGAGTTCGATTCTCCTACGGGTCATTTCCCCTTAAAAGCCCTTGACATGGGCGTCATATTGTTGTAGTATTCGGTTTAGCCCGATTACATAGTTGGTGTTGATGACGGTGAGGGTCCACCCGTTCCCATTCCGAACACGGCAGTTAAGCTCACTCGTGCCGACAATACTTGGCCGGCGACGGCCCGGGAAAATAGGTAGATGCCAACACAAAAAGAGCCTGAAGTTTCTTCAGGCTCGCCATATTCCTCAATAGCTCAGTCGGTAGAGCATGCGGCTGTTAACCGCAGGGTCGTTGGTTCGAGTCCAACTTGGGGAGCCA
The DNA here is from genome assembly GCA_022870705.1 of Oscillospiraceae bacterium CM. NCBI lineage: Bacteria > Bacillati > Bacillota > Clostridia > Eubacteriales > Oscillospiraceae > Oscillospiraceae bacterium JHJ. The sequence goes on along the minus strand of CP072107.1, from coordinate 2,162,946 downwards.
GCTTGCGGTATTGCCGTCACGAATATCGTGACGGCAATGCTTATCATTCATGCGGGCCTTTAGCTCAGTTGGTTAGAGCAACCGGCTCATAACCGGTCGGTCCTGGGTTCGAGTCCCCGAAGGCCCATTTTTTAGCGAATCGTCATGGTATACATAGCGTTTAGGGGTATAGCTCAGCTGGTAGAGCAGCGGTCTCCAAAACCGCGTGCCGAGGGTTCAAATCCTTCTGCCCCTGCCATAAGGAATTCCCATGAGATAAGGCTTTGATTGTTTCAGGCAATCAGAGTCTTTTTCTCTTTTTATGAGTTATTGGGTTTATTTTGGGTTGATTATGAAGTAAATAGCCTCAAATAGCGGTGAAATAAATATCGAAAATGAAAGGGTGGCAAAAATGATTAAAATGAAAAACTACGAAGAGCTATCAACAAACTCCTACCGGCTGACTGTTTATTATGGGTACAAACCTAATGGGCAGCAAAATCGCCACAGAAGGACATTTAAGTGGTCTAAAGAAAAGCTAACCGATAATCAAAAAGAAAAAGAAGCCAGAGCTAACTACCAAGAGTTTAAAAGAGAGGTCGAAAACGGGACATATTTAGATAAAGGGAATATGACGTTTGAGCGGTTTACTCAAATATGGCTTGCAGATTACGCAGAGAAAAAACTAGCGTTAAAAACCGTTGAACGGTATAAGTCATTACTTTATCGAATCAATAATGAATTAGGTGACTTAAAGCTTTGTAGAATAGAACCCATACATATTATTAAACTTATGGTATTAATTCTTGGGGAAAGGATAATGTTGTTTATGTGGAATCACCGGCTCCGATTTCCACATCTACCTCTGCAACTGAAACCCATACTGAAGTTGAACCCAAACCTGAACCTGATGACACCACTATCGGCTCTGACGAAGTAGCGGTATCAACCCCTGCTGTGCAAGCTGAAATTTCGGACTTTGATAAAGCAGTTGCTGAAAATCCTGAAGCTGTTATATTGAGTGATGGTTTTCTAGGACCCGGGATTTTGTGGAACGTTGAAATACTAGAAACTTCAAATGATATAGCTCAGGTGACAGCTTTTGTGGAGCGGCATCATCCTAATGCTGTATCGCTGATTGAGTTTGGCAATGAGTCTGGTTATGTCACAATATATGTGAAATGCAGGATTACTCTGATTCAATCACAGACAGGTTTGTCGTATAAATTCGACCCTGATACTTTTGTATTCTTTGATTCCAATTATGATAAATTAGATTCAACGGTGATAGCTGACAATGGTTTCGATGAAAAAATACATATAGGTGATTACGCTACTGGCGGCTTTGTAGTCCAAATACAAACAGATAAAATCCCGAGAATTTTTCTTGGAGATAAAGTGTTTAAGTAGATAGATCATAGCTGATAGTTGTGTAAATTAGATTCTGCCTAATAAAGAGCGCTCTCAGAAATGGTCTAAGGCGGCTTGAAGGTGTTGGGGTAACTGTATAGGGTACAAAGAGAAACGGCGCTCACAGGGGCGGGGAAACGGCGCGAACTGCTATGTATGCCCGTATGTACAATTCGATTAAGCCTAGCGTAAAGGCAAAACATTATGGTCAATATAACACAAATAACACTTTATAACTTATAAAAGTCTTGAAATTACTAGGTTTCAGGGCTTTTTGTTACTATTATTAATAAACAGTAATTTACAGGTATTCACATCCGCGCTATTTAATGTTATTATAAATTTTAAAAGTATATAAACAATAATTTCAGTTATTTAGCCTACTACAAGCTTAACAATAACACACAGTTCATTATAAGAAAAAAGTAAATGGAGGTTTAACATGAACGAGCACATTCTAATTTCGAAAGCAAAGCGTTACGATGTATCAAAAGCCAAAACCGAACCGGCTTCATGCACATTTTCTTATAGAGGGGGCTATTGGACTGATAATATGTCAGGTATTCCAATGATGTTAATGGATGACCCAAGGAGGCCTAAGCCTGAGACCAAAAAATTTGATGTTGAAACAGGTGAGGACCAAAAAGGTGAATAACATATGTCACTTAATAATATCAAACACAATTGATTTTTCCACTGATTTAGTTTGCCTCAAACTTAAAAAGCTTGGAGAAAGTTACTTAAGAATTAATAGAGATAAATTTTCAGAATGCAAAATTACTTATAAACTAAGTGAAAATGCAATATTCATAACTATGTGTGATGAAAATTTTGTAATTAGAGAGAGTGAACTAAAATCCATATTTTTCAGAGCACCTGTTTTTTTAAGAAGCGGGAAAACTTATACAGTTTCGGAACAATTGTATCGAAGTCAGTGGAGTGCTTTTATTAGAAATTTGATTGTCTTTGAAAAAAGTAAATGGTTAAATAATCCGGTTGACACTTATAAGGCCGAAAACAAAATGTATCAGCTTAAATTGGCAAGTGACATAGGTTTTCTTGTTCCCGAGACTTTATTAAGTAATAGCGCAAATGAAAGTGTAGTTGATACTAATGAGTACATAATGAAAGCATTAGATACAGCTTTGTTTCATGATGGAAACATGGAACTCTTTACTTATTCAACCATTGTAACTGGGTTAGAGTTGAAGCAATCAGACTTATCTAGTGCTCCTGTTATAATACAGGAATACCTAAAAGAAAAAATAGACATAAGGGTAACTGTAATTGGAGAGAAACTATTTCCGGTTAAGATAACGAAAAACGGTTGTGGGATAGCCGGAGATTGGCGAAAAACATCAAAAGAAGCGTTGAATTATACACCGTTTGAGTTGCCAAAGGAAATATCATCAAAATTAATTAGCTTAATGAAAAGGTTAAACTTACTCTTTGGTGGAATAGATTTGATTTTTTGCAATGATGAATACTATTTTGTTGAAGTTAACCCCACTGGGGAATGGGGCTGGTTAAAGTTTGCGACCAAAATTGACCTTGAAGATGAAATTGTTAATTGCATGTTGACTTAACAATTTAAAGGAGCTTCTATGGAAAAATTCTTAAAATCACTCTTTTTTGCATTATTCCCTTTTGCTGAATCATTCTTTAAAAACAAAAAAGTCGGCGTATTAATTGATAATTTAGAAAATAAGGATTTTGAGCAGAACAAAAACTTTATGGAATTAAAAACAGAATACGAAATTTCATACAAGAGGAAAGACAAGTTCGAAGACAAGGCTAAAAGTAATATTATTTCAGTTACAATTGCGATAACACTTATTATGGGTTCGCTAACGATTATCAAAGAATTCATGAAATCTTATAACTTTTCTTGTTTCAATATCATAGCAATAGGATTGTTTGTATTTGCGGTAATCTATATGATAAGTGCAGGTTTAAGCGCATTTTCGTCATTGATGGATAAAAACATCGTTTACCTCTCCAGATTAAATGAATCAGACCTAGAGGAAATTGAGCAGGCAGTGACTGGCAATAATTATTATAACACTATTCGTAATAATCTGGTGACTACATCATATAGGTGTATTCGAAATGCTTTAATATGTATGTTTTTTGTGATGTTAATACTAATTGCAAGCCAATTTGAATTCACAAAAAACGACAAAATTGTTGCGCTCCCCCAAACGAATACGGGAGTTTATTATTCTTCTGAAGTAATTAATAACGACTGGTTTTTTGAGATGAAACCAAAAATTGAAAGCTTCATACAAAACAGTATAATTGTAATTGAACTGGATACTGGAATCGAGACCGGGGTAATCGATTTGGATAATGAGCTGTTCATCAAACTTGTTAAAAATGTTGACAATTCAATACATGTCATACTTATCGAGCAATTCAAAAGTGAATAACTTGTCCCGTTTACAGTAAGTGTATTGTAGAGATAAATTATATTATTGTAGTTCAAGGCAATATAACATAAATAACGCTTGTGACTTAAAATAACCAGTTTTGTAATGCTCCAAAACCATAAGCCAGGGACCGGATCCTATTTGCTACAGTTAAAAGTCTTGAAACTACGAGGATTCAGGGCTTTTTGCTATACAGGGGTTGAAATCCATGGATTGGGGTTTAATTTTTTAGATTCATTCTCTTTGCGTATGCAGGAGAGTGTCTTTATTGCTTATTGCGACAGTAATTGACGGATATCAACAACTGAACTACTTAATGTTATTAGAAACTATTGTTGCCGTTTCTGCCATAGCATGATATACTTTTGCTGTATATGTAAGTTTGTATTATCTATATCTTGCGGCGCGAATAGAAGCGACATGGGCTATATAGTATGCCTACTGACATTTTTTGAGGGGAGTGACCAACAGGATGGATAAACTGTACGCAATCTCGCTTTTTTCTGGTGCTGGTGGCTTTGACCTCGGAATTGAAGCGGCGGGATTCACAACAAGGCTATGCACTGACATTGATTTGCACAGTTGCCAAACACTTGAGCTTAATCGTGACACACTGAAAATGGGTAATGGACCGCATTTTCTCGCTGAGGCAAAAGTCGTTCAAAAAAATATAAAGGAATATACATCAGAACAAATGCTTGCTGATGCTGGATTAAAAACAGGCGAAGTTGCTCTCGTATATGGTGGCGCTCCTTGCCAGTCTTTCTCTGTTTTTGGGCAGCGTAAAGGTATGGAAGACCCCCGTGGAACACTTCTATGGGATTACCTCCGAGTTATCCGCGAAATTGAGCCTACCTGTTTCATTTTTGAAAATGTGGCCGGGCTGTTAACCATTGATGACGGAAAAGTATTTAAGCAGTTTTTAGACGAATTATCAAAAGATGCTGACGGAAATATCGTATATAAAACATCGCATTATCTTCTGGATACTGCATCGTTTGGTGTGCCACAATATCGATCAAGAGTGATTATATTTGGGACGAAAGGCAAGGAAATCTCCTGCCCTGTTAAAACTCATGCCATAAGCACAGAGAAAGAAGGCGTACTTTTGCCTGCTGTTACGGTAGAAGATGCAATTGGAGACTTGCCAGAACCATCAAAAATTAAATTGCCTAATCACAGCGGCAGAGTACATGGAGAAAATATAATACAGCGGTATACCGCGCTTAAATTCGGTGAACGCGATTCAAAAACGAGAATAAATAGACTTAATCCGAAAAAACCGAGTTTTACTATTGTTGTGGGTTCAGATAAAGGCGGCGGAAAGGGCCATGTTCATCCATATTCTCCACGAGAAGTTACGCCGCGTGAATCTGCAAGGCTGCAATCCTTTCCGGATTATTGGGAGTTTACGGGTACAAGTCGTCATCCGATAAGACAAGTCGGAAACGCTGTTCCCCCAATTTTTGCTGCCGTAATCGGGTCCCATTTGCTCAAAGAGGCGTTCAATGTTACGGATACTCCCGACTATGAAGAAATAATTGAACGTTTAGGGTTGGAATATTTAAAAAACGCATCAAAGGAGCTTAAAGGCAAAGAGTTTTCAAAGGCTGTATAGCCTTACAAAAAGTAAACGAACGGCGGTGATTTCTCAATGGGGTTACTCACCGAACCCATACTCAAAAAATTTTTTGTCAATAAAATTGAGAGTTCCCGCCCCGAATGGGGAGATTATCTTCTTGAAGTTGCAGACATATTTTCAACTTTCGATGGTGAGGACTTAGACCGAGAACTTCTCGCTGAAAGGTTTTCTGTTATTAGCGGCAGATCGCCTTACGCTTTGCGTGATGTGTCAAACTTCCGCGACGAGTTTGGGGCATACGGTACTTACTTAGGCGTATTTCGTATTGAGCGAATCAACAATAGCTGGAAGATATTTTTATCTAATGCTGCGAAACATTTTCTTTGTTCAACAGAACCGGATGTAGAAAGCTTTTGTCGCGCCCAATTGTCGCTGTTCCAATATCCAAACGGGGCGGGAGCTGTTCAAAATCATAGTGGGTCTGTACGTATGCAAGCCAACGCTCAAGCTGACACTGTGCGCGAGATTACAAATGGTATACGAGTAAATCCATTGCGACTATTATGCAGGGTTGTAGTTGCGTTCCATGAAATCGCTAATATTGCGTTGTCAGACATTCATATTTCATATCAGCATATCTTTATGTTAATGAATGATGATAGAATAAACACGGCATTTTCACCTGATAAGAATACCCTTGTTGATGTTTTGAATGAATATGTAAGCAGCACCCCACCAGATTGGGCAATTGCTCGAAATTATTTGACAAACTTCAAGCGCAACTTTCATATCCTTGAACGAACAGGTTTGTTTTCTCGAGATAGAAGTGGACTAATTGTCCGCACTGATAATCTTCAAAGGGTTTATTCGTATATCTCGGCAATTAGCGAAATGACCACAAACTTTAATGGTTTTGATGATTGCTATGGCAGCCCCAATATTGCCGACAGGGTTAATGCGGTGGTATCAAGTCCCGCATGGGGCGTGTATTTCGATGCACTAACACTCCCAATGCAAATACTGACTGCGTTGTCTGATGATATAGATGATGCTGAGATTATTCAGACTGAGATGCCTATTGGCACAATGCCGCCCCCGTTACAGGATTTTCCCGCTATGCGGAGTTTTCAATCGAACCAACCTCGCGCTTTTGTGGCAAGCGGAAACACAGTTGATCCTTTTGAAACAATAATTCGAAGAGAAAAAGCAAATCGTGAGCACGCTCGTATTCTGAATTTGCTCGCCGCATCTTTAAGGCTGCGGTATGCTGACGTTTTTGAAAATACGTTTATTGACCTCATGGCAACCGCTGACGATCAGACATTTATTTTTGAAGTTAAGTCTAACAACACCAGAAATGTCCTTAGCCAAATCCGCAAGGCGATTGCCCAGCTTTACGAATATCGCTACCGGATCGAATTGCCGCAAGCAATTTTATGTACTGTTCTTCAACAAAAACCTTCACAAGAATGGGTAATAGATTATCTCCTAAACGACCGCGAAATACTCGTTTGTTGGTTGGTCGATGACGTTCGGTTGGAGTGCCCACCCCAATGTCACACATTATTATCGCAAATAGGGATACTGGAATAGGCACAACGGATACCTTGGAGGTTTTCGCTGTGCCTATAAATTTATAAGCGGATTGTTAACTGACATGGTGATTTATTATTTCGGATGTCTCTTGTAAAGATTCTCGAAGCTGCTGTATATCTCAAATCATAGCAAAGATAATAAACTCATAGTTGTATACTACTCAGGCTTTTAAACAGCGCCCTCAGAATCGGCTGTGAACCGGCTTGGATGCTTTATTGGTATAGGTTAGGGTATAAGGCGAAAAAACGTTGACACAAGGGCGAGAAACGGCTCGATTTGCGATGTAAGTTCCGTTTGTGCTATAATATAGGTGTAAAAAGTATTGTAGTATAGGGGGTTAGAGCGAACTTGAAAGTTCCGTTTCGTTATCAGGCAACGAGATATGATTGTGTACCAACGACATTTATTAACGCTTTGCAGTACCTATTTAAGCGAAACGAAATCCCGCCGGTGGTTATCCAAAAGATAATGCTATATGCACTTGACACTGTGAACAAAAATGGGGAAAGTGGCAAGCGTGGAACATCGGGACTAGCTATACAGCTAATTATGCAATACTTGGAAACATTCCGAGGTGATAAGTTTGCGTTTAAACGATGCGAGTATCTTTCTGAAGATCAAATACACCTTAGGAAAGGCAACAAAATTATATCGTGTATAAACAGGGGCGGCGTAGCTTTACTGCGAGTGAGTGCAGGCAAGCGAACAACCGCCCTTTTTCATTATATGCTCGTTTTAGGCGTAGACAGACAAGATAGCGAATGGCTGTTATTGTTTGACCCGTTTTACAGAAGCACCCCCTTTAGCGGCGAAGAAGCAAAGTATCTGCAATGGCTCGGTAGCGAAAATGAAAAAGGCGCAAACTTGAAAATAAAGCGGGAAAGATTAGATTCTTATAAATATGAAAAATATAGTATGGCGCATTTAGACGAGCGTGAATGTTGCCTACTTGAACGTATATAAAGGCTCAGACCTCATGAACGTGCCTGCTTAGCCTACAGAGTTGCATGGATAAAAATATTATGGAAATCTTAAAGTTGAACTTAGTTCAGGAAAGTCCGAGGTAATTCCAAATATTCCAAAAATGGAAGCGATCAATTCTGAATTAAGCAATTATGTAAAGCAATGTACAAAAGTAACCGTTGAAGAATTATATTCAAATCCTAAAAGATATAATGGGATGGATGTTGCTGTTACAGCCTGGAATGCTTATTATGGTTTAATAGAACCCGTAAAATCTGAAAGCTATTACCAGCTATATCTAATTAACGATAGGTCGCGCTTCTTAGGTAATAATAAACTTTCTTCAGCGGTTGATGCGGAGAAATACCCTTCAATATTTGTATATGTTTATTATTCAGATTATATTGAGCCATATCATACACCATATGTTGATGCAATTATATATAATAAATATATCGATGAAGTTATTAATTCGCGCGAGAATAAAATAACGGTCTATGGTAAATTTACATATAATCCAGCTTATGATGAAGGTGGATATGTTGCTGATCCCAAACCATATCAAATTGAAGTATATGAATACCAACTTCAATAATGCGCGCTTTGAAACAATTAAAACGTAAGCAGAAAATAATCGTGTTTCTGTTACTATTCCTTCAAAACAATCCTTCTGCCCCTGCCAAAAGACACGCCATCAATTGATGGCGTGTCTTTTTTTTGTTGGGGGTATATCGATGCTTCCAGGTTCGGTTTCAAACAAAGAATCCGTGTTACTCAAGCAGGACGCAGCCGGTATAGGCGACATGGTCTGACCCGTAATTGTATGCCAAGTCATTCGCTTTGCAAACCTTGCTGACGAAGAGACCGCAGGCTTCCATGGAGTAGATGAGCTTATCTGGAAACCGGCACGGCTCACCGTCTAAATACGCGCATGTTTTGCATCGGGTGCATGTACCGGCACCCAAAGCGAGAAGGTTCGGAAAATCTTCAGACAGATTATCGCAGAACGTTAAAAGGTTCGCTGCCTGATCCTTTCCTGTTTGCTCCATCGTTTTCCAATCAAAGGTGCTGTTGAGCTTCTTAACGGTTTGCACGAGCAGACCCTTGGAGTACTTCGTCACCTTGTCGCGCATTTCTTCCAGTGTCCCGATCGCCGGTGGGCAAGCCCAAGATTTGTTATAGCTGCGGCAGCGGTCAGAAGCGCACATATCACGAACTTGCGGCATAAATTCAAGCGTTGCAACGTCCAGCGGGCCCGCGTTCGTAAAGCCGGAATCAAGCGCTCGTTTAATTAAATCATCATAATCAAGCATATGACAATCAGCCTTTCTTCGGCGCGTTTGAATAGTAACCCCTTCTGCGCGCGCCGGTTTGGCAAAAGGGGGAAGCCTTGCCGAGAGCTTAGAAAGTCATTTGTTCAATAAACTGGAGCGTAAAATACTTGCTTGTTGACAGCTCAACGACCTCGATATTCTCGTACAGCTTTTGAAGGCGTTCTCTTGCTTCCGCCGAGCATAAGGCAACGGCAGCGCCTTCGCCCGCCATATTCCCCATCGTTTTGGCGTAAGGAAGGAACTCCTTCGGGAACAGGCCGATCGTTGCGGCGCTGACCTGATCGAGAAAACTGCCAAAGCCCCCGGCGATGAGAAATGAATTAATATCCTTGGCCGTGACACCGGCTGCGTTTAACAGCGTTTGAATACCGCCCGCAATGGCAGCCTTTGCCAGCTGGAGCTTTCGAATATCGTTGCGCGTCATGTAGACATCATTTTCACGCGAGAGCCAGAAAACAGGCTTGCCGTCAATTTCGCCGATTAGCTCGGAAATGGGGCCTTCAATCTTATCCGCGAAGAGCAGACGACCGCTTGAATCAACAGCGCCCGTGTGGACGAGGACGGCCAAGGCGTCCATCAGGCCGGAGCCGCAAAGGCCGAGAGGTGCGGCGTCTCCAATGACGGACAGTTCAAGCTTATTATCGACCCATTTCAAGTGACTGATGGCACCGTCGATAGCCGCCATGCCTTTGGTAATTTCAGCACCTTCAAAAGCCGGACCGGCTGCCGTCGCACAGCAGTAATATTTGTCGCCAACCTTCAAAACGATTTCTCCGTTTGTTCCGATGTCCATATAGACACAAGGGCCGGGGATATCTTCGATATTTGCCGCGATCATACCGGCCGTAATGTCGCCGCCGACGTAAGCGTAGACACACGGGGCATAGTAGACGATCGCGTCGTCAGCAACGGGAAAATCCTTGCCAGCGGGGCGCTCGTCACCAAAAAGGGAAAGAGGATGAAACGGGATCATGGCCATCTCAATCGGGGAAAGATCGTCCGCCAGGTGCTGCATGATGGTGTTTCCTGCAATCGATATGTAATGAATATCCTTTAATTCGGCACCGATTTTACCGCAAGCCTCTTGCATCAAATCAGCAAGCTGTTCACGGATAACACGTGTTAAAGTTTCGTGGCCGTTTTTGATACAGAACTGAATACGGCTGATGACGTCGGCACCGTATGTCCGCTGTGCGTTGACGCCGCTAGCCGTCGCCAACCGCGCGCAATTTGCAAGGTCAGTTAAATGCACAACGACGGTTGTCGTTCCGATATCGATCGCAACGCCGAGTCGGCCGGAGTGCGAAACAGCCTTTGCTTTGGAATCGGAGCCGGCGATTTTCATTTTCATCTCGTCCGGGATGTAAACATCCATATCCCCGTGAATAAACGTCTGACAGGCGCGCACCTTTTCGCCGCCCGGTTCAAGCTGGACGAGGCATTTGCCGCATTTACCTTTGCCGCCGCAAGGCGCTTCAAGATAGACGTCCGACGCGATAATGCGCTCATACAGAGATTCGCCCTCGATGGCTTGTGCGGTGGCGATAAGTTCACCAGACTGGTAGATTTTGACGATAGGGGGCATCGAGCAGGACTCCTTTGTCTTTATTTTAAATAAGCTCTCCAAAAAGCGCCCACGTATTGCAATGAATAATTGCCGCATTTTGAAATGAGCCAATTTTCGATTGATCGCCGGAGAGATGGACAAGGCGGCCGCCGTTTGTCCTGCCGGTCAGCGGATAGAGAACATCTTCCGCCTCGCCGTCCACGAGAACGCGCAGCGTCTTGCCGACGTATTCGCGATGCTTTTCTTCAGATATCGCGTTCTGGCGGGACAATAAGTCGTCAAAACGGCGCTGTTTTTCCTGCTTTGGCACATCGTCGGGCATGCGCCCGGCAGGCGTCCCCTCGCGTTTTGAATACAGAAATGTAAATAAAGCATCAAAGCGTGCTTTTTCGATGACATCCAGCGTTTCAAGAAAATCGTCATACGTTTCGCCGGGGAAACCGACGATGATATCACTTGTTAAAACAATATCCGGCATATATTGCCGGGCTTTTTCAACCAGATGAAGATACTGCTCTTTTGTATAGCCTCTATTCATCGCGGCTAGAATTCTGTTACTGCCGGCTTGAAAAGGCAAATGGAGATGGCGTGCCACTTTTGGGCTGATTGCCATCGCTTCGAAAAGACGGTCGGAGGCGTCTTTCGGATGACTTGTCATAAAACGAATTAAAAAGTCACCGTCAAGCGCGTTAATCCGGCGCAAAAGCTCAGAAAAATCGATTTTCTCAGACAAACCCCGGCCATAGGAATTAACGTTTTGCCCAAGCAGTGTGAGGTCCTTATAGCCGTCTTTTATAAGCGCGCGTGCTTCCGATAAAATATCGTCCGGGTGGCGGCTCCGCTCACGGCCGCGGACATATGGGACGATACAGTAGGAACAGAAATTGTTACAGCCATACATGATGGACAGCCAGGCTTTGACGCGCCCGTCCCGCAGGACGGGCAGCCCCTCCGCGATGGCATCCGGTGCGTCATCAATCGAAAACACGCGGCCGCGCGCCAAAAGGACCTGTTCTAATAGCTCCGGAAAGCGCCATAGTGCCTGGGGCCCGAAAACGAGGTCGACATGCCGATAGGAGCGCCGAATTTTATCAGCCACGTGCTGCTGCTGCACCATGCAGCCGCAAAGGGCTATAATCTGCTCTGGTTTCTCTTTTTTCGTGTGCACGAGCGCGCCGACGTTGCCGAAAACACGCATTTCCGCGTGCTCACGGACGGCGCAGGTGTTGATGACGATAACATCCGCTTCACGTTCGTTTTGCGTTAAGCGATAACCCATACAATCGAGCATGCCGCGCAGGCGCTGGCTGTCCGATTCGTTCTGTTGGCAGCCGTATGTGTCAACAAAAGCAAGCGGCTGGACGGAGCGGGCGCTGTTCCTGTCGCCGAGCCGCCGCATAATGTCATTTTGACGCGCGATTTCAGTGGGGGGGATTTCCTGTCGTTGAGCGTTCACGCATGCCTCCGTGTTAGTGGTTCGGATGGCCGCGAAAAGAGCCTTCCTTCAAATTATTTTATCATTTAGACATAGAATTTACAATGTAAATAATGTACATAAATTGCAAGTGCAAATTGAACACCCCGAGGCAAAATCGTTCCCATCAATTAACCTTGGACACAGATGGTGCCGCAGGCGCTGTCTGTGCCAAGGTTGTCGCAGCCGTCAGGCTGCGTATTCGGAATCAAGAAAGGCTTCAAATAGTTCCTCTGGCGTGTGGTATCCGAGCTTCTTCCGGGGTCGCCCATTTAACTCATCAGCAGCGGACAGGATGTCCTCGTCTGTATACTGCTCAATAGATGTTCCCTTTGGAACGAAGGTCCGGAACAGTCCATTATGCCTTTCGTTCTGAGGACGTTCCCAAGAGCTGTATGGGTGGGCAAAGTAGATCTGGGAACCCCAAGCCTCGACTTCTGCAAAGTCGGCGAACTCGCTGCCGTTGTCTACGGTAATCGTCTTAAAAATCTGTGAAAAACGTTCCCCGTACTCAGCGCGTAGGCTTTTCATGGCAGACATCACCGCATCACTGGTCTTTCCGGGAATACGAATGGCGATGTAGTGCTCGGTCTTCTTCTCCAGCAGAGAGAGTACAACTGCCTCTTTCCCAGCTCGTTTTCCAACCACGGTGTCGCCCTCCCAGTGGCCGCCTTCTATACGAAGGGAAGCGATCTCAGGACGGGCGGAAATGCTTGTGCCGTAGTGCTTTTTGTTTTCCCTGCCCCTGGCCTTTCGGGTGCTGCGTTTTAAGGCTTCCGGCAGTTCGGTCGGCGTGATGGGAAGCAAGCCTGCCCAGACCATGTTGTACAGAGTGCGGGTACAAACCATCTGATCTTCACTGTACAAACGCTGTCGCTTCGCATATCCGCAGCAGGAATCCAGCGACCACTTGTGTTCCCGGATCTGCTTGACTACCCAGTCAATGAAAGTCTTGCAGGAGCCTGCTTTGAGGGGCTTGACACAAGCCCTTCGATTAGCCTTGTAGATGGCCTCGCCGAGTTTCGGAGAATAGCCAGGTGCTTGGCCCCTGTTGCTCTTCCGTGTCGGTGTACCTCGCCTTAACTCGTATGAGATGGTGGACGGTGAACAGCCAATGTTTCGGGCGATGCCGCGTACGCCAAGTCCCTGCTTCAAGAGGGCTTTGACAGCACCACGATCTTCCAAGCTCAAGTGTTGCCCTTTCTTGCGTTCTGCGCTGACTGTGATAGAATCATTGTTATCCATAGTGATTGTATCCTTTCGGTGGCAGATGTTGTGTAGGAACTACATTTTACCACGAAGAATAATCACTATGGATTTTTCTGTTCAAGTGTTCAATTTCATTTTACAATCAACCTGTAAATAATGTATAATCAGACAATAACAACAGAAGCTGTCGTATGCGCGGAAAGGGTTAGAGGGTCAGCCATGAAATATCTGGTTATTGACAGGCGCGTCGTCCGAAATAATCTCAAGGTCGTTAAGGAACGCTCGGAAGATGCGGAAATCTATGCGGACCTGAGTGCCAATGCCTGTGGCATGGGGCTTTTGGAAATTGCAAAGCTCCTGCGTGATGAGGGCATTCGCTCATATGCCGTCTCCGACCCGAAGGACGCCGCCTTTCTCCGCAGCAACGGGTTTCAACAGGAAAAAATCATGATGCTTCGTTCAACAGCGGACCCCGACGAGCTGGGGGAATTGCTGGAGGCAAACGTTATCTGTACCGTTGGCTCTTATGACGCGGCCGTTGCCCTTAACGGCATCGCAGAAGCGCGGAAAACAGTTGCCGATGTGCTCATAAAGGTCGATACCGGTCTTGGCCGCTACGGCTTTCTGCCGGGAGAAACAGATAAAATGGCGGCGATTTTTAAATATATGTCGAACCTTGCCGTTATCGGCATGTTTACATCATACGCGGCGTCCTGGAGCAACAAGAAACTGACGATGCAGCAATTCAACAGCTTTAACGCCGTCCTCGATAAAATCACGGAAATGGGCTTTGAACCGGGTGCCGCGCATGCATGTGACTCGGCAGCCCTTTTCCGCTATAATTATGGGCGGATGGATGCCGTTCGTATCGACACGGCGCTTTCCGGCAGGATGCCGGGCAAAAACGCCCCGGGGATCAGCCGCGTCGGTTATATCGAAGCAGGAATCGAAGAAATCGGCTGGTTTCCGAAAGGCCACCGCATCGGCGCGGAGCACAGCATCGTGACGAAAAAGCCGACGAAGATCGCCATATTGTCCGTCGGGTATTATCACGGCTTCGGCGTTGACCGCCACATGAGCCTCGGTATCCTGAGCTTTTTCCTCAGGCACCGGTATAACAAGCTGTTTGTCAAAATAGGCGGGCAGCGCGCCAAAGTGCTCGGCAACGTTGGCCTTCTGCACACGATTCTTGATGTGACGAACATTGACTGCGCCGTCGGAGACCCCGTTTACCTTGATGTTGACCCAGTCAACGTGAAGGGGCTTCCGATTTTATATTTATAGGTACAAGACCGCGTGTGAGCGCTGGACTTGTTCGGGAGAAGGAATGGTGATCTTTGGCCAGAATTCTGCAGCTTGACGCGCATGTTGCCGACTTGATTGCCGCCGGTGAGGTGGTTGAACGGCCGGCGTCTGTCGTCAAGGAGCTCATGGAAAATGCAATTGACGCCGGGGCAACAAGTGTAACGGTCGAAATTAAAAACGGCGGCATGACGTATATCCGCGTGACGGATAACGGCTGCGGCATTGCCTCGGACGATGCCCAGACAGCATTTTTGCGTCATGCCACCAGTAAGCTGCGCGACGAACGAGGCCTTGAAGCTATTACAACGCTTGGATTCCGCGGCGAGGCGCTGGCCGCCATAGCCGCCGTGTCAAGAATCGAGCTGCTCACGCGGGAAGCGGGCGCGCCGGAGGGAACCGGCCTCGTCATTGAGGGCGGCACCGTGACAGAAAAGACGGCCGCCGGTTGCCCGGACGGAACAACGATGATCGTACGAGACTTGTTTTTTAATACGCCCGCGCGACAGAAATTTATGAAAACCGATAGGGCAGAGGGGGCCGCGGTCTCTGCGCAAATCATCTGCTGCGCCCTGTCGCATCCGGAGGTCTCCGTCCGCTATCTCAAGGACGGGAAGGAAGAGTGCCACACACCCGGCGACGGACAGATATCGTCCTGCGTGTACAGCATTTTCGGCCGCGACTTTGCCGGCAGCCTGCTCGAAGCAACGACGAGCGACGGAGACATTTCCGTCAGTGGCTTTGTATCGTCGCCTTCCGCCGCGCGCGGGAACAGAAGCTATCAGTTCTTTTTCGTCAATGGACGCCACGTGAAGTCAAAAACGCTGCAGGCTGCTTTAGAACAAGCTTATAAAAACACGCTTTTCACCGGGCGGTTCCCGGCTTGCGTCTTATACGTCACACTGCGGCCGTCCTGTGTGGACGTCAACGTTCATCCGACAAAAACAGAAGTGAAATTCCTGAACGATCATCAGGCGTTCGACGGTGTTTATTACGCCGCGCGCTCATCGCTGGAAGGCGAAACACAACGCCCGCTCATCACGCTATCGCCTGGAACATCGAAGGTACTTTCTTCGGAAAGTCAGCCGACAGCCCCCAATACATACAGCAACGTGACAAACGGGGGACGACTGCCCGACAGCAGCCCACCGCCACAAATAACAGACCGGCACGGGCGACTGCCAGGCGGCTTTAAAAGCCGGGTGCCGTCCGCAACGGAGCGACCGCTTTACGCATCGGTTCGCGATGAGACAAGAGTAGCATATCAATCTTTAAAAACACCTGGCGATAGCGCCGCTATCGCCGTTGAAGCAGTGACCGTGCCGATTGCCGAAATGCCGACACAGCGGGAACACCGCATCGTCGGCGAAGCGCTTGACACCTACATTATTGCCGAGCAGGCGGGGACGCTTTGGCTCATTGACAAGCACGCCGCCCATGAACGGATTCATTTTGACAGATTAAAGGATCAAAAACAAGTGACGATGTCACAATTGCTTATGACGCCCGTTATTTGCCAACTCGGGCGTGAAGATATGGCACTCGTGCAGGAAAATATCACGCTTTTTGAGCAGCTTGGTTTTCAAATCGACGCCTTTGGCGATGGGTCGGTGGCAATCCGTCAAATACCAGCCGACATATTAATTGACGGCGCCGAAGCGGTGCTTGAAGAGCTTTGTACCATCCTGCGCCGAAGCGGCGCTCTAAGCGGCGAAGCACGGCGGGACGCCCTCCTGCAGTCAATTGCCTGCAAGGCGGCAATCAAGGCCGGGCGTGCGTCGGAGCCGATGGAGATTGAAACGCTTGTAAAAAGGGTTCTCTCCGGTGACGTGCGTTATTGCCCGCATGGGCGGCCGGTGGCTGTCGAACTGACAAAAACGGCGCTGGACAAATATTTCAAACGAACGTAGAGGAGCAGCCATGAGCCAGAAGATCGCCGTCATCGCGGGGCCGACGGCAACAGGGAAGACAGCGCTCGGGATTACCCTCGCAAAGCGGCTGGGCGGTGAAGTCATCTCCGCCGACGCAATGCAGGTCTATCGCGCTATGAATATCGGCACCGCCAAGACGACAGTGGCGGAACAACAGGGCATTCGCCACCATATGCTTGACGTGGCGTCTCCCTTTGAAAGCTATTCCGTGGCTCGCTATGTCCAAGAGGCGTCCGCCTGCGCCGACGATATTTTAAGCCGCGGTAGGCTGCCGATTGTTGTTGGCGGAACAGGCCTTTATATCGAGGCGCTGATTGCCGGGAACGAGTTCTCCCCTGTCGGGGACGCCGCACTGCGCCAACGCCTTTCCGACCGTTATGACGGGTCCGGGGGCGAGGCACTTTTAGAGGAACTGGCGCGCGTTGACCCGCAGGCTGGGGCACGACTTCACGCTAATGACAAAAAGCGCATCATCCGCGCCCTCGAAATATTTGAGCTGACAGGGAAACCAATGTCTGAGCACGACAGCCAGACGAAAAAGCGCCCGCCGCGTTATGACGCGTGCCGCATTGTGCTCTCTTATGGCAACAGGGCCGAGTTATACGAGGCCATCAACCGGCGCGTCGACAACATGATGGCAGACGGGCTGCTTGGCGAGGTCAGGCAACTTCTGGACGCCGGACTCACACTTGCGCATACGGCGATGCAGGCCATTGGTTATAAAGAGCTCGCGCGGGCGATAACGACAAATCAGGATATCCAAGTGGCTGTCGACGAGATTAAACGAGAAACACGGCGATATGCCAAAAGGCAGCTGTCGTGGTTTCGCCGCGAGCCCGGTGCGCACTGGATTTTATGGGAGAAAGAGCCCGATTTTGATACCGGCCTGCAGCTTTCGACAAAGTATTTGGAGACGAACGGATAGAATAAAGCCGTCTAAAAATGAACAGACGGCGCCGCTTCAGATAAAGAAGACGCCGTCAAAGAAAGGACGGCAAATATGGCAAAAATTCAGAATTTACAGGACATTTTTCTCAATCAGGCGCGATGCAGCAAACAACAGGTAACGGTTTTTCTCGTCAACGGATTTCAGCTGCGCGGAAACGTGACGGGGTTTGACAGTTTTACCGTCGTGCTTGACACGGAGGGAAAGCAGCAACTCATTTACAAGCACGCAATTTCGACGATCATTCCGTCCAGAGCGGTCAATCTGATGGCCGAAAATGACGCAGGCGGTGTGTAATACGCCGGAAGTCCGGCATGAAAAATAAAGCGTCAAAAAGCGTCGCATTTAGAAAGACACAACAACAGAAAGTGTCCGGCGGGTTAAGGGGATGTTTGCACCATGCAGCGCACCGATTTTTTAATGAAAGTAATGACAGGCATCTTGTTTATCGCGATTGCCGCGTATATTGGGCTTTACATATTTAATGCGGTGGACAAGCCTTTAAAAACGGTTGTTGCCGTCCGTTCAACGCTTGACGAGAGCGGCCGTGCCGAAGGGTATGTTGTGCGTTCCGAGACCGTCGTCACCGGTGGCGGGAGCGCGACGCTGTTAGTCTCCGAAGGGGAAAAAGTGGCGTCGGGAGAGACGCTCGCCGTCAGCTATCAAGGGACGGCGGCGCTCAAGCGGGCCAGCGAAATCCGCGCGCTTCAGATTGACATCAAAGAAGCTGAAGCGCCCGCCTCCACGACGGGCGGTGCCGGTGAGGCTGTTTTAGAATTATCTCGCGCCGTTATTTCAGGAAACCTTGAAAATTTAGGTGAATTAACGGCAGGAATCCATAAGCAGGTCTTCACAGGATCCGTTCAGCAGGGTGCCGACCTTGATACGATGAAAGCACAACTGGCGCAGCTGCTTTCCGAAAACGCCGGGACGCAAACCGTAACGGCGCCGATGGGCGGCATTTTTACAGCTGTTGTCGACGGGTTTGAGGGCACGACGCCGGATGACCTTGATAATTTAAGACCGTCATCGCTCAAGGCGCTGTTTTCGACGCCGGGGGGCACGGGAAATGAAGTACTCGGTAAGCTGATGACGGACATCAAATGGTATTACGCCGCCGTTATGGATGACGATGATGTGCAACGGTTAACGGACAAGCTAAAAGAAAAGAAGACTTTTTCGGTGCGCTTTGTCGACACCTACAGTGCGTCACTGAATATGGCAGTTGAAAGCGTCGGCCCCAGTGAAAACGGCCAGTGCGTCGTCGTCTTTTCATCAAAACAGGAAATCCCCGATATTGCAGCCGTTCGGGCGCTGACGGCACAGATCGAATTCGACAGCGTTTCCGGCCTTGCCGTCCCGAAGGAAGCCGTTAAAACCGATTCGGACGGTAAGCCTTATATTTATCTGCTGACGGGGCTGCAGGCCGAACAGGTTTTTGTGGATATACAGGCTGAAAAAGGCAATAACTACATCGTCCGCGACGGCTCGGAAAACAATACGGTTCTGCGCGAAGGCTCTGTCATTATCGTTAAGGCGAAAGATCTGGCTGACGGCAAGGTGGTGTTATCATGACAATAGCAGACCGCGTGAAAGCCGTCCGTGACCAAATCGGCGATGCAGCACTTCGCTCCGGCCGTCGGCCCGAAGACATTACGCTCGTTGCCGCCGCCAAAATGAACACGGCGGAAAAGGTGCGCGCGGCAATTGAGGCTGGGGTGGACGCCGTCGGCGAAAACCGCGTGCAGGAGATGCTGCAAAAAAACGACGAGGGCGCGTATCGCGGCGTACCGCTGCATTTTATTGGCCATCTGCAGACAAATAAGGTGCGCCAGGTTGTCGGCGTGTGCCGGATGATCGAGTCGGTCGATTCCGAAGAGCTCCTCGCCCTCATCGGGAAAAAGGCGCAGTCTCTGAACATGACGCAGGACATCCTGATCGAAGTCAATATCGGCAGGGAGCTCAGTAAATCCGGTGTTTTGCCGGAGCGGCTCGATGATATATTGGCTGCCGCGTCCAAAACGCCGGGAATTTCCGTCAGGGGGTTAATGGCCGTTCCGCCTATTTATGGAAATTTCAGCGGTAGTGACCATTATTTCGAAGAAATGTACAAGCTTTTTGTTGACATAAGAGTAAAAAAATATGATAATATCTCTATGCATTATCTGTCAATGGGCATGAGCGACACTTTTACCGCGGCGATACATGCCGGGGCAAATATGGTGCGTGTTGGGTCCGCGATATTTGGAGAGCGATTTTATCCGTAATAAGCTGTCAACCAATAGAGCCAACGCAGACGCAAATGAATAAGGCAGGGGCGGCCCCGGACGAACCGGCGCCTTAAGGAGGTACCTTCCATGGGATTTTTAAATGAGCTGAAAAAGCTGACACGGCCGTACGATGACGACGACGATGAATTTGAGGATTTTAAGCCGCACGCGGCTGAGGAAATCCCCATTACGCCGAGGACGCCGACACAGGCCAGAAGCTCTTACGGTGGCTTTGAGGAGCGGCGCGACAGCAACAAGGTCGTCAATATTCACGCTACAGCGCAGCTGCAGGTTGTATTAGTCAAGCCGGAGCGGTTTGAAAACGCTGCCGAGGTCGCCGACCATCTCCGAGAGAAGCGTACGGTTGTCTTGAATCTGGAGCAAACGAACAAGGATATTGCCAGGCGGCTCATCGATTTTCTCAGCGGCGTGGCCTACGCGCAGGAGGGGAAAATTAAAAAGGTTGCCGTTAACACATACATCATCACACCATATAACGTCGATCTTTTAGGTGACCTCATCGACGAGCTTGAAAATAACGGGCTTTATTTCTGACCGTTAAGCCGGGCTATAGCCTGAATACTCAAACAGAGAATATAAAAACTAAAACGAGATGCTGATAAAAAGGCACGGATTTTGGGAAAGGATTGTGGGAACATGCTGACACCGCAGGAAATCTCCGGTAAAGAGTTTGTCAAAGCCGTTTTCGGCGGTTACGACATGTCGGTCGTTGACGATTTTCTTGAAACGCTGACAGCCGATTACACGGCGCTGTATAAAGAAAATGCCATTTTAAAGAGTAAGATAAAAGTCCTCGTTGAAAAGGTTGAGGAATACCGGACAACGGACGACGCCATGCGTATGGCGCTATTAACAGCGCAGAAGCTCGGTGACGAAATTACCACCGATGCGAAAAAGAAGAGCGATGATATGATACGCCAGACGGAGAACGACATCAGAGATCGACTCCTTGAAATGAAAAGCAAGTATGCCGACGAAGATGCCAGATTGTTATCCGTTAAAGATGAAACGAAAAAGTATATTCAGGCCTCACAGGAAATTCTCAAGCAGCACGCAGCTTTTCTTTCGCGCATTGAGGAGTTGAGCACGGGGAAGAGCAGCTCGGCAGCTTATGAGCCCAATGACGAACCGGTCTGCAGTCCGGCAGCAGAGGACGAGCCATCTGAAAGCGACATTTCAACGACGGCTCGGCAGATTGACAGCGCACTATCAAATCTGACGGAGACCGACACAGCAGCCGATCCCTTCGCCCCTATGTTTAAAGACGGAGAGACGGCAAAGCTTTTCCGCCCGAAACATGAAAACGACCCGCCGGAAGACGACGAGCCAACCTCGCCGCGGCCAAAATTTGATTTTAACGATCTGAAATTCGGCTCTAATTACGCGGGAGAATAAACGAAACCCACATCTGATTTTTAACGGGCCGGCTTATCAGGCGGCCCGTTTGGCCGCATTTTAGCGGAAAATGTTACGACAGCTAGAGGAGATAGAAGTCATGCCAGTCGACTATAACGCCACGATCAATCTGCCGAAAACGGATTTCCCCATGCGCGCCGGCCTGCCGAAGCGTGAACCGGAAATGCTGGCCGGTTTTTATAATAAAGACGTTTACGGGAACCTGATGGCGCGCAATGCAGGAAAGCCGCTTTTTATCCTGCATGACGGCCCACCGTTTTCAAACGGCGATATTCATCTTGGCCACGTGCTTAACAAGTGCCTGAAGGATTTCATCGTGCGCTATAAAAACATGACGGGCTTTCAAGCGCCTTACGTCCCGGGGTGGGATAACCACGGCATGCCAATTGAAAGCGCCATCATCAAAAAGAGTAAACTCGACAGAAAAACGATGTCGGTGCCGGAGTTCCGAGATGCCTGCCACGCGTTTGCCGACAACTTTGTTAACCGCCAGCGCGAGCAATTTAAGCGGCTGGGTGTTATTGGCGACTGGGACAGGCCGTACCTTACGATGGATCCGAAATTCGAGGCCAAAGAGGTGCGCGTTTTCGGGAAGATGTATGAGAAGGGCTATATTTATAAAGGCCTCAAGCCGGTCTATTGGTGCCCGCACGACGAGACGGCGCTGGCCGAAGCCGAAATAGAGTACAGCGACGACCCGTGCACGGCTATTTTCGTTAAATTCAAGCTTAAAGACGACAAAGGCGTGTTGAAAGACGTCTGTGACCCGGCTAAAACCTTTTTTCTCATCTGGACGACGACGACATGGACGCTTCCGGGTAACCTGGCTATCAGCCTTGGCCCGGATTTCGAGTATGCCATTGTCAAAGCCGGGGACGAATGCTTTATTGTTGCCGCCGACCTGGCCGACGCCGTCATGAAAAAGGGCGGTATTACCGACTATACTGTTTTAAAGAAAATGCCCGGTCGCGCGTTCGAGCTTGCCGTTGCCCAGCACCCGTTCTACGATAGGCAGTCGCTCATCATCGTCGGTAACCATGTGACAATCGATACCGGCACGGGATGTGTCCATACGGCTCCGGGCTTCGGCGTCGACGACTTTAATGTCTGTAAAAACTACCCGCAGATACCCTTCGTTGCGCCCGTCAACGGCCACGGCGTTATGACGGAGGAGGCGCTGCAATACCAAGGGCTCCATTATTCTAAGGCCAATGACGTGATTTTTGAGGATCTCCGAAAGAGCGGTGCGCTCTTTGCTGTTGAAAAAATCGTCCACGCCTATCCGCACTGCTGGCGGTGCAAAAATCCGATTATTTTTAGGGCAACCGAGCAGTGGTTTGCTTCTGTTGACGCCATGAAGGAGACGGCTGTAAAAGCATGTGAGGAGATCAAGTGGATTCCCGAATGGGGCAAAGAACGCATGATCGCCATGATCCGTGAGCGGAGCGATTGGTGTATTTCACGCCAGCGCCACTGGGGATTGCCGATTCCCGTTTTCTATTGCGAGGACTGCAAAAAACCGGTTTGCACGCCGGAGACGATTGACGCTGTTGCAAACTTGTTCGGCGATAAAGGCTCCAACACGTGGTACGAGCTGGAGGCGGGCGACATTCTGCCGGAAGGCTTTGTCTGCCCGCATTGCGGCGGCCGTCATTTTACAAAAGAAACCGATACGCTTGACGGATGGTTTGATTCCGGCTCCACTCATTCCGCCGTGCTGGATGAATTTCCGGGCCTCCGTTCCCCTGCCGACGTCTATCTGGAGGGCGGCGACCAGTACCGCGGCTGGTTCCAATCGTCCATGCTGACGAGCATTGCGGAAAAAGGCGTTGCCCCGTACCGCCAGATTATCACAAACGGCTGGACAGTCGACGGTGAGGGCAAGGCCATGCACAAATCACTCGGGAACGCCGTCTCACCGGACGAGATCATCAAGGATTATGGCGCGGATATTCTGCGGCTGTGGGTCGCCTCTACCGATTACAGGGTTGATGTGCGCATATCAAAGGAGATCGTCAAGCAGCTGTCGGACATCTATCTGAAAATCAGAAACACGGCGCGTTATATTTTAGGAAACCTAAACGGGTTTGATCCCGACATGGCCATCGAGTTTAACGATCTGGCCGAGCTGGATAAATGGGCGGTTGTCCGCTTCAACCGGCTTGTCGAGCGCGTCCGAGCCGCTTACGATCGGTATGAATACCATACGATATATCATGGCATTCACAATTTCTGTGCTGTGGAGATGTCAAGCTTCTATCTTGACGTGATTAAAGACAGGCTCTACTGCGACGGAACGGATAGCGACTCGCGCAAAAGCGCACAGTCGGCTATTTATCTGATTCTAGACGGGCTTGTGCGTCTGATTGCCCCGATTTTGGCCTTCACGGCTGAGGAAATCTGGGCGGCAATGCCGCACGGCAAAAATACCGATACAGAAAGCGTCCTCTATAACGACATGCCCGCGTATAACCCTGCCTACAATTTCAGCATGGATCAGGAAACCGTGTGGGAAACGCTTTTAGCCCTGCGTACCGATGTCAACAAGGCGCTCGAGCTTGCGCGCGCAGACAAAATTGTCGGCAAGCCGCTCGACGCCGAAATCACGCTTTATCTTGACGACGTTGGCAAGAAGGCGTTCAAGCTGATTGAGGACAAAAACCTCAAAGAGCTCTTCATTGTTTCCAAGGTCACTGTAGCTGACGGCAGCGGCCAGGGCTACAGCGCACAGGAGTTTAAAGGTGCTGTGATTGCCGTTGGGGCAAGCAGCGCGGCAAAATGCGCCCGTTGCTGGACACATGACGACGCACTCGGCAATAACGCATTACACCCGGAGCTTTGCCCGAGATGCGCAGAAGTTGTATCGTCAATCGGCTGAACAATCGGGCTGCCCTTATTTGGGCGGCCCGTTTCAATGATCAATAAAGGCGGGAGATTGATGGTTTATTTTATTTTGGCGGCGTTTATCGTCCTGCTCGACCAGATGAGCAAATATTATCTGGCGCTGCGCCTGGCCCCTGGTAAAACGGCAGCGCTGCTGCCCGGTATTCTCCATATGACGTATGTCAAGAATACGGGGGCCGCGTTCAGCTTCCTCTCTGATATGCGCTGGGTGCTCGTTGCTGTCTCGGCGGCCGTGATTATCCTGATCGTTATCATCATGCTGCGATATGGGCAGAAAATGAGCCTTGTCGGACGTCTCGGACTGGCGTTTGTTTTAGGCGGCGCTTTTTCAAACCTCATTGACAGAGTGGCGCTCGGCTATGTGGCCGATTTTTTCGAATTTGAATTTGTCCGGTTTGCGATTTTCAACGTCGCCGATATTTTTATCACGGTCGGCGGTATGGTGTTCTGTCTGTATTACATTTTCGGCATGCCGAGAAGCGACTTGAAAAAAGCGCAGAATGGTGCATCCGCATCACCATCGACGTGTGACGCACACGAGGACGACGTGGAGGACGGCAGTGGGCCCGATCATTCTTGAAGCGGCGACCGGCGGGACGCGCCTTGACGTCTTTTTGGCGGATAAACTGCCGGAAATAAGCCGCAGCGCCGCCCAGAAGCTTTTGGAAGGCGGGTATGTGACGCGTGCCGGTAAGCCGGTGCGCAAAAACGATAAGGCCGCGCGTGGTGACACGTTTGAGGTGACGCTGCCGGAGCCAGCCCCGGCGCAGATGGCAGCGCAGGATATCCCACTCGATATCGTCTTTGAGGATGACGACGTCATTGTCGTCAACAAACCGCGCGGCATGGTCGTACACCCTGCGCCGGGCCACGCGGACGGAACGCTCGTCAACGCGCTGCTCGCCCATTGTGGGGACAGCCTGTCCGGTATCGGCGGGGAGATACGCCCCGGCATCGTCCACCGGATTGATAAGGACACTTCCGGCCTGGTGATTGCGGCGAAAAACGATGCGGCGCACATTAAGCTCTCGGCACAGCTGAAAAACCGCACCCTGTCGCGTGTTTACGAGGCGGTCGTTATCGGGCGTGTCAGGGCGGACGCCGGAACTGTTGATGCGGCCATTGGCAGACACCCGACCGATCGAAAGCGCCAATCCGTCACCGCGAGAAATGGGCGGGCAGCCATCACCCACTATGAGGTGATTTCCCGCTACAACGGGTATACGCATGTGCGGTGCCGCCTTGAAACGGGGCGGACGCATCAAA
Organism: Oscillospiraceae bacterium CM; assembly: GCA_022870705.1. NCBI lineage: Bacteria > Bacillati > Bacillota > Clostridia > Eubacteriales > Oscillospiraceae > Oscillospiraceae bacterium JHJ. The sequence continues at coordinate 2,137,347 of CP072107.1, read as the reverse complement.
TCCGCGTTCACATGGCATCAATTGGGCATCCCGTCTTGGGTGACCTCGTCTACGGCCGCAAAAAAGCCGAGAAAGGGCTTTCCGGCCAATGCCTGCACGCCAAAGAGCTGAAATTTATCCACCCCAAAACAGGGGATAGTATCGAACTGACAACGACGCTGCCGCCTTACTTTTTAGATGTTTTGTCAAAGCTCGGCAGCGCCGAGTAAGACAGCCCGTCGCCACGTTGAAAACCGGATTAAACCGAATTATTAAGCCGCGCGCCGCTGGGGTTAAACGTTTTCACATGGCGGCGCGGCGGCCTTTTCATTGCGAAAACCGGCCCGATATGCTACAATACCGGCAGGACAAACGGGGAGAAATTCACCATGCGCATGAGAAAAAAACCGAATCTGCCCGAGCGAATCGCAAAATGCGGTGATTTGTACATACAAGATCCGGCGCGTTTTCGAGGCGGGTGGCAGCAACAATTTCCGCAGTTTCGTGACAAGTACCTTGAAATTGGCTGCGGGCGCGGCCGATTCACGACAGAGACAGCGCTCAAAATGCCGGATATTCTGCTCATCGCGGTCGAGCGGGTGCCAGAGGCGATGATTATTGGCCTTGAGCGCGCCGCGCGGGAGCAGATACCGAACGTCCGCTTTCTCGATACGGACGCGGCCACACTGCCGGACATTTTTGGCGATGGCGAAGTGGGCCGCATTTACATCAATTTCTGCGATCCATGGCCGAAGGCAGGCAACCGAAAGCGGCGGCTGACGCATGAAAATTTCCTCGTCATCTATGAGTCCGTTCTGCGTGTCGGTGGTGAAATCCACTTTAAAACCGACAACCGCGATTTGTTTGAGTTCTCGCTCGGTCAGTTCGAAAAGGCCGGTTTTGAATTATCTGAGGTTACAACCAACCTGCATCAAAACGGCCCGGTCGGTATCATGACGGATTACGAAGAGAAGTTTTACAGCGAGGGTGTTTCAATCTGCCGCTGCGTGGCTAAACTTTCTGAAAAAGCGCATCGTTTCGGGGAGCGTCCCGGTGCTCCCGATATCATGGGAAGCGATATAGAAAAACGGCGTGAACAGGAGTAACCAATGCATAAAATCAGATTTATAGCGGCGCTTTGGCTGGCGAAATGCGCGCGGCTGGCGCTGAAAATGTTAAGACGGAACGCCACGTATTTTCCGGGCTATCTGGCGCTTAAAATTTGCCCCGACTTTCTGCGTTACGTTGGCAAGCCTGAAAAGATCATCGCCGTCACCGGCTCCAACGGCAAGACGACGGTTTCAAATCTTCTCAATGACATTTTAACCGGCCGCTCACAGCGCGTTTTAAACAATCAGCTCGGCTCTAACGTCCCCGCCGGGATCGCAACGAGCCTTCTGACGGGGTGTAGCCTCACCGGGAAGACGCGGTATAGTATGGCGGTTCTTGAAGTGGACGAGCGCTCGTCAAAACGCATCTATCCATACGTTAAGCCCGACTACCTCATTGTGACGAACCTGTTCCGCGATTCCGCCATGCGCAACGCGCACCCGCAGTATATCGCCGGTTTTATTGAGACAGCTGTCCCACCGGAGACGAAGCTTATTTTAAACGCTGACGATTTGATTTCCGCCGGCATCTGTCCGCATAACGCGCGTCCCTATTTTGGCATTGACCGGATGGCTACAGACGTCGAAGCGTGTATCAATCTCATTAACGACGTTCAGCTCTGCCCCGCCTGCTGCGGCGCGCTTACCTATGACTACCGGCGCTACCATCATATTGGAAAGGCACATTGCCAAGATTGCGGTTTTCAGTCGCCGCAGGCCGATTATCGCGCATCTGACGTCAAAACGGACAACATGACAATGACCGTATCGGATGAGTCCGGTTCGATGGTGTATCCGCTTCTCAGCGACAGTATTTTTAATATTTATAATGTCTTGACGGTCGTCGCCGCGCTCCGGGAGCTGGGCCTTTCTCACGAGGAGATTAAAACAGGCCTTGAAAAAACGAAAATCGTTGAAACACGGTTTAACGCGCAAAAGGCCGGTGACGTCACCGTTGTCATGCAGATGTCGAAGGATAAAAACGCGCTGGCCGGGTCGAGGGCTTTTGATTACATCAGCGGTCTGCCCGGGAAAAAGGAAGTCATCCTGATGATGAACTGTATCCACGATCAGCAGCACTGGTCGGAAAACGTTACATGGCTGTACGACTGCGATTTTGAATTTTTGAATAACGAAAATATCACCAGAATTGTGGCGACAGGCCCACGGGCGAAGGATTATTACCTGCGCCTTGTATTTGCCGGGGTGCCGGAGGACAGGCTCCGCTGCACGCTCCGCGAGCTTGATGCACCGGCGCTGCTCGCGTATGAAAACGGTGAAAGCGTTTGCCTCTTTTATGGGACAGATGCCTTAGACCTCGTCTACAAAGTGCAGGGAAAGATCAAGCAGTGCGCGGAGGCGGCCGCTCTATGAAGATTGAAATTCTCTATCCAGAAATCTGTTATCTGTACGGCGACCTCATGAACATCGAATATTTGCACCGCTGTCTGCCGGAAGCGACCGTTGTCCGCACCGGCTTGAAGGCGCGGCCCGCGTTCGTGGACGGGAATGTTGACCTCGTCTACATAGGCTCGATGACAGAGCGGGCGCAGGAACTTGTGATTGACGCGCTTCGGCCTTATACGGAGACAATCAATGAGCTGATCGAGCGTGGCGTGATCTTTCTTGCCACCGGCAACGCGCTGGAGATTTTTATCGGCCGGATTGAAAATGAAGACGGTAGCGCCCTTGAAGCGCTTGGGCTATTTGACCTCGTCGCCAAGCGCCGGATGATGAACCGGTATAATGCCCTGTATCTCGGCAAGTTTGGCGATGTCGACATCGTCGGCTTTAAAAGCCAGTTTGCCCATGCCTACGGCGAGGATGGGGAAGCGCTGTTTGAAACAGCCCGCGGCGCCGGGCGAAACCCCGGCACGAAACCTGAGGGCATCCGAAAAAACAATTTCATGGCGACATATGTTTTAGGACCGCTGCTCATTTTAAACCCGCCGTTTACAAAATATCTGCTGGGCCTTCTCGGCGTGCCGGACAGGCCGCTTGCCTATGAAGCTGCGGCGATGGACGCCTATTGCCTGCGCCTGGCGGAGTTCTCCGACCCAAAAAGAGGCTTTGACTATTAATGCGTGTTGTCGAGCATGGTGGCTTCGTAGAGCTTGCTGAAATCCGGGAATTTGATCTGGCGCGCATCTTTGAATGCGGGCAGTGCTTTCGCTGGAGCGCGGCATCGGACGGGGCATATATCGGCGTCGCCATGGGGAAGGCAGCCCGTATCTTTCAAGAGGGCGGCAGCGTTTTTATTTCCGGGACGCTGGCGGATTTTAACACCGTCTGGCGGCACTATTTTGATCTGGACAGGGATTATGAGGCCATCCGCCGTGCCGTCGCCATCGACCCGTTCATGACAAAAGCCGCCGCGTTCGGCGCGGGTATCCGCATATTGAGGCAGGACAAATGGGAGGCGCTCGCGTCGTTCATCCTCTCCCAGTGCAACAATATTCCGCGCATTAAAAAAATTATTGATACGCTCTGCCGCCTTTACGGTGAGCCGGTTGACTTTGACGGCAGGACGTTTCAGACGTTCCCATCGGCTGAAGCCGTCGCGTCACTCTCGCTATCGGACTTAGAACAGCTGCGCTGCGGCTACCGCGCCCCTTTTTTAATTGAAGCGGCGCGCGCCGTCGCTTCCGGTGATCTCAACTTGGAAGCGCTGTCAAACCGGCCGCCGGAAGAGGCTTTGGCGGCGCTTAAAAGCCTTGCCGGCGTGGGCGACAAGGTGGCCAGCTGCGTCGTTCTCTTTGGGCTGCACCGGCTCGACGCATTCCCTGTCGACACGTGGATCCGTAAGACCGTCCGCGATCACTACGGCAGCAGCTTTGACCCGGCGGTTTTCGGCCAACACGCAGGCATTGCACAGCAGTATATGTTTTTTTATGCCAGAAGCAATCAAACGCGGGCGGACAAAATGCTCTGTGAGACAGAAGATGCCGGATAAGCCGCCGCTTGGCACAGCCGGATGGTTGACATCATCAAAAGCGGTGCTATAATAGGCAAAAAGCATGTGAATAGAATCGGAAAAGGAGAGGTCACCATGGCATATATTTTTAACGAGCCGTCACGGACGTTTAGTGAATATCTGCTCGTACCGGGGTACTCGGGTGCAGACTGTGTCCCGGACAGCGTCAGCCTGAAAACACCGCTTGTCAGATTTAAAAAAGGGGAAGCACCGGCGCTTTCAATGAATATACCGATGACATCTGCCATCATGCAGTCGGTCTCGGATGACAAAATGGCCGTCGCACTTGCAAAAGAGGGCGGCGTCTCTTTTATTTATTGTTCCCAATCGATTGAAAGCCAGGCTGCCATGGTCGCAAAGGTCAAGTCCCACAAGGCCGGTTTTGTTATCAGTGAATCGAACATCCGGCCGAACGCAACGCTGCGTGACATATTAGAGCTGAAGCAGAAGACCGGCCATTCCACCGTCGCCGTCACGGAGGACGGGACGCCGTCCGGCCGCCTTGTCGGCATTGTCACAAGCCGCGACTACCGCGTCTCCCGCATGACGGGTGACGAGCAGGTATCAAGCTTCATGACACCGATTGACAAGCTCGTCACCGCCCCGGCTGGAACGTCTCTGCGTGAGGCAAACGATATCATCTGGGACCATAAGCTCAACGCCCTGCCGGTGATCGATAATAATGGGCGCCTGATGCACCTCGTCTTCAGAAAGGATTACGACTCGCATAAGGAAAATCCTCTGGAGCTGCTCGATAGCCATAAAAAATACGTCGTCGGCGCGGGTGTCAATACGCGTGACTATAGTGAGCGCATCCCGGCGCTCCTTGAAGCGGGGGCCGACGTTTTATGTATCGACTCGTCAGAAGGCTTCTCAGAGTGGCAAAAGAGGACGCTTTCATGGGTTCGGGAGAAATACGGGGATACTGTTAAAATCGGGGCCGGAAACGTCGTCGACGGCGAGGGCTTCCGCTTCCTGGCCGATTGTGGGGCAGATTTTATCAAAGTCGGTATTGGCGGCGGCTCTATCTGCATCACGCGCGAGCAGAAGGGCATTGGGCGCGGGCAGGCCACAGCGCTCATCGACGTTTCAAAAGCCAGAGACGAATACTTTGAAAAAACCGGCGTTTACATTCCGCTCTGCTCGGATGGCGGTATCGTCCATGACTATCACTTCACGCTCGCCCTGGCGATGGGCGCCGATTTTCTGATGCTGGGGCGTTATTTCGCCCGGTTTGACGAGAGCCCGACGAATAAGGTCAGCGTCGGCGGCAGCTACATGAAGGAATACTGGGGCGAGGGCTCGGCCCGCGCGCGCAACTGGCAGCGATACGATCTCGGCGGTGCCGGAAAGCTCTCCTTTGAAGAAGGCGTCGATTCGTATGTCCCGTACGCCGGCAGTCTCAAAGACAACGTTGGCTTGACGCTGAGTAAAATTCGCTCGACGATGTGTAACTGCGGATCGATGACAATTACGGAGCTTCAGAAAACGGCGAAAATTACAATGGTCTCCGCGACGTCCATCGTCGAAGGCGGTGCGCACGACGTGCTGCTGAAGGAAAATACCATCGGCTCAAAATAAGAATCGGGGCGGCTTCGGCCGCCCCTTGTTTCTAATACAGACAAGCCGTCAGCGACCGCACTTAAAATCAACGGAGGACATATGATGGACGAAAAAATCACGCAGTTGAAAAAATGGATTGACGAGAGCGACAACGTTGTTTTCTTCGGCGGGGCGGGCGTGTCAACCGAGAGCGGGATACCGGATTTTCGGAGCGTTGACGGCCTTTACAGCCAGAAATACAAATACCCACCGGAGACGATTATCAGCCACTCGTTTTTTCTTTCAAACACGGCGGAATTTTACCGCTTCTACCGGGACAAGCTGCTCGTTACCGGCGTTGCCCCGAACGCCGCCCATTTAAAGCTGGCGGAATGGGAAACAATCGGCAAGCTCCGTACCGTTATCACGCAAAATATTGACGGGCTGCACCAGATGGCTGGGAGCAAGAATGTTCTGGAGCTGCACGGCTCGGTACATCGGAACACCTGTATGCGCTGCCTAAAGCCGTACGGATTGGAGGCCGTCAGCGCGACCGACGGCGTGCCGCGCTGTGATTGCGGCGGCATCATCAAGCCCGACGTTATTTTATATGAGGAGGGGCTTGATGCTGATGTGATGCACGCTGCCGTCCAGCATATATCAAACGCTGAGGTTTTAATCATCGGGGGCACATCCCTCGTCGTTTACCCTGCGGCGGGACTCGTTAATTACTACAAGGGTAAAAAGCTTGTTCTCATCAACAAAAGCACAACAAGCTATGATTCTCAAGCCGACCTTCTCATCGACGGTAAAATCGGGGAAGTGTTGGGGCAGATATAGGGAGATGACATTGGAGGGCATACATGAAAGCCTATAAACGAGACTACCCGCTTTTTTCATTGTGTGGATTAAACTGCGGACTTTGCCCGCGCTATCAGAGTAAAAGCGCGTCCAGATGCCCCGGCTGCGGTGGCCAGGATTTCCACTTGAAACACCCCTCCTGCGCCGTTATTGCGTGCAGCCAAAAGCATGATAATGTGGCGTACTGTTTTCAATGCGCCGCGTACCCCTGTGAAAGGTACCAAAAACAAAGCGACAAAGATTCATTTATAACTTACCGCCATGTGATTTCCGATCTTGAAAAAGCCCGTGTCAAAGGGATTGAGGCTTATATGAAAGAACTCAACGAAAAAGTCGCCTTTCTTGAGCAACTTGTCAACGCGTATAATGATGGCAGAAGAATGAATACGTACTGCGTTGCCGTCAATCTCTTGGACCTTGAGGATCTGAATGATATTAAAAACAGTATCCGGAATAAAGTGAATGACACCGAGATGGCGTTGAGGGAAAAGATCGCGATTGTAATATCTGAAATAGAAGAAAAAGCGCGGAAAAATAATATCGATTTGAGATTACGAAAATAGGTCGGCGCAGATATGCGGAAAACATTTACGATTGCTGTGGCAAAAAGATATGGAGACGATGAATAGGAGGCAAATTGATGCTTCAAAAAGTCAATTTAAAAGAGAAGGCTACGTCGCTTAACCAGCTTTTTACATACTTGAATGTCGGAAAACTGAATAATCATACGCTTAATATTTTAAAAGCGGAAAATAGAACGCTTGACTTTCATGTGCACGAGAAATCCGATGAGCTGTTTTACTGTATTGAAGGCTCGTTTGATATTGAATTAGCGGATGGCTTTGTGCATCTCAATGAAGGTGAATTTATTATTGTTCCGAAGGGCATTTTGCACAGGCCTATTTGCAAAGACCTTGTAACATGCTTTTTGATCGAAATTGAAGGGACGCTAAATAAAGAGAATACCGGCGGGACATATGAGCCGATTTAGGAAACCTGATTGACATCAAAACAAAGAGACAAGCCGATTTCTGGCTTGTCTCTTTAATATTCGTAAAAGTTTTTTGCTTATTTTGCCAGCGCTTTTGCCACATTGACCGCGCAGGCGACGGTGGCGCCGACCATGGGGTTGTTGCCCATGCCGATAAAGCCCATCATCTCGACGTGCGCCGGGACAGAGGAGGAGCCAGCAAACTGTGCGTCGGAGTGCATTCTTCCCATCGTGTCCGTCATGCCGTAGGAGGCGGGGCCGGCTGCCATGTTGTCCGGGTGGAGTGTTCTGCCCGTGCCGCCGCCGGACGCGACGGAGAAATATTTGCGCCCGAGTTCGACGCGCTCTTTCTTATATGTACCCGCGACGGGGTGCTGAAAACGCGTCGGATTCGTGGAGTTGCCGGTGATGGAGATGTCCACATTTTCGAGGTGCATGATCGCAACGCCCTCGCGGACGTCGTCCGCCCCATAGCATCGGACATTTGCGCGCTCACCCTTGGAGTAGGCAAGCTCTTCTGTTACGGCAACCGTTCCGGCGTAGTAATCAAACGCCGTTTTGCAGTATGTAAAGCCGTTGATGCGGGAGATGATCTGCGCGGCGTCCTTCCCCAAGCCGTTTAAGATGACGCGCAAGGGCTTTTGGCGGACAGTATTGGCGCTTCTGGCGATGCCGATGGCGCCCTCCGCCGCGGCGAAGGATTCATGACCGGCCAAAAAGGCAAAGCATTCCGTTTCATCGGAGAGGAGCATTGCCGCGAGATTCCCGTGCCCGAGCCCGACCCTGCGGTCCTCGGCGACGGAGCCGGGGATGCAGAAGGCCTGCAGCCCAATGCCGATGGTTTTCGCCGCCTCGGCGGCAACGGCGCAGTTTTTCTTGAGCGCAATCGCCGAACCGACGATATAGGCCCAACCAGCGTCCTCAAAGCAGATCGGCTGAACGTCTCGCGCTGTCGTATATGGGTCAAGGCCATGCTGCGCGCAGAGTGCTTTGGCCTCGTCGAGATTTTTGATGCCGTTTTCTAAAAGGGCGGCGTTCACCTTGTCGATCCGGCGCCCGTAGCTTTCAAACAGTTCCATGATGTGAGCCTCCTTATTCGTGTCTCGGGTCGATGTATGTAACGCCCTCGGCAAAGCGCCCGTAGGTGCCGGTTGCTTTTTTCAGCGCCTCGTTGGCGTCGGTGCCTTTTTTGATGAAATCCATCATCTTGCCGAGATGAATAAATTCATAACCGATTATTTGGCTGTCGGCGTCGAGTGCCATGCGGCTGATATAGCCCTCGGCGATCTCCAAATAGCGCGGGCCCTTGGCAAGTGTGCCAAACGTCGTTCCGACTTGACCGCGTAAACCCTTGCCGAGGTCCTCAAGGCTTGCGCCGATAGGCAGGCCGCCTTCAGAGAATGCTGTCTGCGTCCGGCCGTAGACAATCTGCAAAAACAGCTCGCGCATGGCGACGTTGATAGCGTCGCATACGAGGTCGGTGTTGAGTGCCTCCAGAATTGTTTTGCCCGGCAGGATTTCGGCGGCCATCGCGGCGGAATGCGTCATCCCGCTGCAACCGACCGTTTCGACGAGCGCCTCTTCAATAACGCCATTTTTGACGTTCAACGTCAGTTTGCAGGCCCCCTGCTGCGGCGCGCAGCCGCCGACGCCGTGCGTCAGGCCGGAAATGTCCTCGATTTTTGTGGCCTTGACCCACTTGCCCTCCTCGGGAATCGGGGCCGGGCCGTGATTGGCGCCTTTTTTCAGGCACGTCATCTGTTCCACTTCGTGTGAATAAGTCATCAGTGAGCTCCCTTCGTAACGCTTGGTGATTTCATTGGCTCAATTATTGAGCGCTTCAAAACGGCGGCTGCCACCGCCGGATAGATACAGATAGAGGGCGCTGGACAAAACGGCAAATAAAACGGCGCACAGCATCAGATATAATTCGACGGTGAAAACGCCTGCCAATACGACAACATATAAAACAATAAGGGCGGCGATAAAAGCCATCGCGCCGAACATGGTGATCAGCACGCTCAACCCTTGCTTAATTGGCTGCAGCTCATTGATCCAATCAAATTTCGGGAATTGAAGATTCATGACGACACCAAATAAAGCGGTGAGCAGCGTCATGAGCAGCGGCAGGGCAAGCAGAAGGAGAAATTCCAGAAAATTTACGCCAAGTGTTACGGCGCAGATAAGCCCGGCTAATAATGCCGGAATACCGCAGACGAGAAGATGCAGTTGAACTTTTGCCATCAAAACATCAAGCGGCAGGACGGGCAGGCTTTTGGCAATCCAAAGGTTCTTCCCCTCCAGCGAGACAGACGGAGCCGAGACAAAATTGAGCGCCGAGACGGCGGTGAGCGCGACGCAAACGAGTATGGCTGGGGACAGGAAAAGCCCCGCGGCGTTAAATCGGCTCAAATACGTCAGCACCATGCTCCGGTTGACGACAAGGAGAACGGCGCCTGCAAGCATAAACGCCCCGCCAAGCCCGGCATTTAGGATATACATCGGATTCGACCAAAAGTGGCGCAGTTCTTTGTTTGTGAACGCGGTACGCACGCCGGAGGACTTCAAGGCCTTTTCCTTGTATTTGATCTTGGCCGCGCCGCGGTTTGCGGTGGTGATGGCGATAAAGTTCCATGATAGGATGAAAACCATAATAGCAAACGGAATCAAGACGCTAAGGAGAAAAACAAGAAGGCTCCAGAAGCGCCCGTCTTCAATCGCCTTGCCGAGGTAATAGGCGGGCGGCAGGGCCTTTTGGACGGCTGCGGCAATCTGCACGCCGTTTTGAATAAGGCTGTTCAAGTAGCCGTTGATATTTGAAACGACCTTAAAGTAGCCGAAGAGGAAAAGCAGGGACAAGACAAGCGTTGCGATATTTTTGTTGTGCAGCCGCGACGTTATAAGGGCGATCAGCCAGGCAATCAGGCTTGCTAAGGCGAGCGCGCCGAGAGGCAAGGCTAATACGGCGATCATAAAAAACACAATGCTAAGGATCGTTACGGGCTGGTAGACAACCCAGACAACGAACGCCGGAACGGCAATAAACGCTGCAAAAATATACTCCAATACGAGGAGTGAAGCCAGCCTGCCAATAAGAATATCTGAGGGCCTCACAGGCAGCGATAAAAGCAATTCGTTGTCCTTGGCGTTAAAAAGCTGATTTTGGGCTGCAAAAATGCTCCCAATAAAGCAAAGTCCAAAAACGGCCAGACCCATCATGGAGAAATAAAACCAGCCGAGTCGCATCGGAAACAACGCGCCGCTGAGCTGATAAAACGTCACGGCTGACATGCTTAAAAAAGCGCCGATGACATAAAGGGCGAGCAGAGCGATCAGGACAATAAAAACAGGGCTTCGTTTTTTTGCATTCTACCCCGCAGAAACATCCTAGAAAAAAGCGCCCGGATATTGAGCGCAACGAGCCTTCCGGTCATTTCCGATCCTCCAGCTCAAGGAAGACGGATTCGAGTGACGCGTTACCGCGAACGTCTTCCATCGTCCCCGCAACGACGAGGCGGCCGCTTTTGATAATGGCGACCTTATCGCACAGCTTTTCGGCGACCTCCAGAACATGCGTTGAAAAGAAGATGGCCCCGCCGCCGTCGCACAGCTCGCGCATGATGCTTTTAAGTTTGTGCGATGCGATGGGGTCAAGCCCGACAAAAGGCTCGTCAAGAATCATCAGCCGCGGCTCATGGATGAGCGCGGAGATGATGGCGAGCTTTTGCTTCATGCCGTGTGAATAGGCGGAAACGGGCTGCGCAAGGTCGCTCGTCAGATCGAATAAATCGGCGTATTTGTGAATGCGTTCCTGCCGGATGTCAGCCGGGACGCCAAAAACATCGGCAATAAAATTGAGATATTTAATGCCAGACAGAAAGTCGTAAAGATCGGGGTTGTCCGGAATATAGGCAAGGCTTTTTTTACAGCCGAGCGGGTCAGCTTTGATCGATTTGCCATTGACGGTGATGTCGCCGCTGTCAAACTGCAAAATGCCGCAGCAGGCCTTGATTGTCGTCGTCTTACCAGCGCCGTTATGACCGATAAAGCCGTAAATCTCCCCGGGGTTGATGTGCAGCGACAAATTGTCAACAGCGCGTTTTTCACCATAAGTCTTTGTAAGATTCTCGATATGAAGCATAAAAAAGACCTCCCAGTGTCGGCGTCAGGCGTTGGCGCCACGAAAAACAGTATAGCTGTATTCCGATTTGATGTCAACAAGAGACGAGCGCCCGCAATGATATGCAGGCGCAGGGCGCATGGCGTTTTATGACAGGCGGTTTTTAAAATCCGCGAAACCGAAGGTCTTGACAATTTGAGTCGTGCCATCGGCTTTGGCAATCGCGATTGACGGCAGATTAATGCCGTTGAAGGTGTTGTTTTTAACCATTGAGTAGATGGCCATATCGGTGAAAATAAGCTTGTCGCCAACAGTAAGCGGCCTGTCAAAGCTGTAATCGCCGATAACGTCCCCGGCAAGGCACGTCGGCCCGGCGAGCCTGTAGGTGTGCTTTTTCCTGTTCGGGAAATCCGCACCGAGAACAGCCGGGCGGTACGGCATCTCCAAAACGTCCGGCATGTGGCAGGCGGCCGAGGCATCAAGAATCGCAATGTCAATGCCGTTTGAGACAACGTCGAGAACGGTTGAGACGAGATAACCCGTGTTTAAGGCAACGGCCTCGCCCGGCTCCAGATAGACGGCCACCTGATATTTATCCTGGAACGCACCGATCGCGGAGATGAGTGCTTCGACATCATAATCCGCCCGCGTGATATGGTGACCGCCGCCGAAATTGACCCAGTCCATCCTGTGCAGGACAGCGCCGAACTTCTGCTCGACGGCCTCCAGCGTGACGATGAGCGCGTCGGCATTCTGCTCGCACAGGGTATGAAAGTGAAGACCGCTCACACCGTCCAAGAGGTCTTCCCGGAAATTGTCCTTGGTCACGCCGAGGCGGGAGCCGGCGGCGCAGGGATCGTAAATGTCGCGCCCCTGCGTCGAGCGCTCTGGATTGATGCGGATACCGAGACGGCAATCCTTCAACTGCGCCCTGTCTTTAAATTTCTGGAGCTGCGCGAAGGAATTGAAAACGACATGGTCGCAGACGTCCGCGATTTCGTCAAATTCGTCGTCGCAGAACGCCGCTGAGAAAACGTGCGTTTCGCCGCCCATTTCCTCACGGCCAAGTCGGGCCTCAAAAAGGCCGCTGGCTGCCGTGCCGCTGAGGTAGCGGCCGATGAGCGGATAGAGCGAAAACATGGAAAAGGCCTTCTGGGCGAGTAAGATCTTGCAGCCCGTCCTGTCCATGACATGCTTTAATATCTCGAGGTTCTTTATCAGAAGGGCCTCGTCGACGACATAAGACGGCGTTTTGACAGCCGCGGCATCAAACAGGCCGTCCATCAGTCCACAAGCTCCGGCGAGAAGCTCTCCTGCCAGGGGAGGCCCCAAGTGTTGAGGGCTTCCATAAACGGGTCGGGGTCAAACTCCTCGACGTTGAAGACGCCGGGCTTTTTCCACGTGCCATTCATAACGAGCATTGCGCCAATCATGGCGGGAACGCCGGTCGTGTACGAAATAGCCTGCGAAGAAACTTCTTTAAAACACGCCTCATGGTCGCAGACGTTGTAGACATAATAGGTTTTTTCCCGGCCGTCCTTTACACCGGTGAAGATGCAGCCGATGTTCGTCTTGCCCTTTGTCCGCGGGCCGAGCGTTGCAGGGTCTGGCAGCACGGCCTTCAAAAATTGGAGCGGGACAATCATTTTCCCGTCATATTCGATCGGCTCGATGGCCGTCATACCGACGTTTTCAAGGCACTTGAGATGCGTCAAATAGCTCTGCCCGAACGTCATGAAAAATCGAATGCGCCGGATGCCTTTGATGTTCAGAGCCAGAGACTCCAGCTCCTCATGGTGGAGAAGATACATATCCTTGTTGCCGATTTCAGGGAAATTGTAAACGCGCTTAATTTCCATCGGTTCCGTCTCGACCCAATGGCCGTTTTCCCAATAGCTGCCCTTGGCCGTGACCTCTCGGATGTTGATTTCGGGGTTAAAGTTTGTGGCAAACGGGTAGCCGTGGTCGCCCGCGTTGGCATCGAGAATATCGATTGTGTGAATCTCGTCAAAATAGTGCTTTTGCGCATAGGCTGAAAAAACGCCCGTGACGCCGGGGTCAAAGCCGCTGCCGAGTAGCGCCGTAATCCCGGCTTTTTCAAATCGGTCGCGGTAAGCCCACTGCCATTTGTATTCAAATTTCGCCGTATCAAGCGGCTCATAATTGGCGGTGTCGACATAGCTCGTCTTTGTGGCGAGGCAGGCTTCCATGATGGCAAGATCCTGATACGGTAGCGCGAGGTTTAAAACAACATCCGGCTTGTAGGCGCTTATGAGCGCAATAAGCTCCGGGACGCTGTCGGCATCGACCTGTGCCGTTGAAATTGTCGTTTTGCCGCCGGAGAGCTTGTCCTTCAACGCGTCGCACTTGCTTTTCGTCCGGCTGGCGATCATGATATCGTCAAAAACAGCGCTGTTTTGGCAGCACTTATGAATGGCGACGGCGGCAACGCCGCCGCAGCCGATGATGAGGGCTTTTCCCATCGTTATTCCTCCCTTAATAGATGCAGGGACAGCAGCAATTCACGAAGCGTTTTACAGGCCGTCGCCGTTGAGACGCCGCTCTGGTCGTATACAGGAGAGAGCTCCACAAGGTCACAGCCCACGACGCGGCCCACACAGACTGTTTTGATCGCCTGGCGCAGATCGCGGAACGTGACGCCCCCGGCCTCCGGTGTCCCCGTCCCCGGGAAAACAGACGGGTCAAGCACGTCGAGGTCAACCGTGAGATAAAGAGGCTTGTCCCCCAAGGCAGCGAGTACATCGGAAAGCCCTGTAAAATCAAACTTCTGCAAGTGGGTATGACTGCCTGAGAAGAGAAATTCGCTTTTATCGCCGGAGCGGATGCCAAACTGAAAGATGCGCCCGTCCCCGAGAAAGTCGTGGCACCGGCGGATCACTGACGCGTGCGATAACGAAACACCCAGATAATCGTCGCGCAGGTCGGCGTGCGCGTCAAAATGGATGAGACACAGGTCGGGATGATGTCTAAAGGCTGCTCGGACGGCACCAAGCGTCACCAGATGCTCGCCGCCGAGCATGACGGGGATTTTGCCGTCGTCAAAAACATCTGACGCGAGAGCCTCGATCTGCACAAGGGCCTTTTGGGTGTCGCCAAAGGGGAGCTCCAAGTCCCCGGCGTCAAAAACAGCGATATCGCTAAGATCGCGATCCAAATACGGGCTGTACGTCTCAAGGCCGAACGATTGGGCGCGCATCTCGCGGCTGGCAAAGCGCGTACCGGGCCTATAAGACGTCGTCGAGTCAAACGGCGCGCCGAACAACACAACGGCGGCCTCGGGATACTCACTCTCACAGCCGATAAACGGCGCATACTGTCTATTCAACATCTCTGAGCATCTCCCAGACGTAATTCGGCAGGGCAAATGCCCCAACGTGCAGCTTTGTGTTGTAATACTTCATCGGCAGGTTTAAGGCGTTCCAGCGGTCTTCGTTTAAATCAGCCGTCGGATGGCGGCGCTTGGACGAGAAGCCGAACAGCCAGTGACCGGACGGATACGTCGGGATATGCGCCTGATAGACGCGGCTTATTGGAAAGCACTGAACGATGCGCTTGTGCGCCCGCTGCATGGCGCGCGCGTCGTTTTCATAAAACGGGCTTTCGTGCTGGTTAATCATGATCCCGTCGTCTCGGAGCGCCTTGTAGCAGTTGCCGTAAAACTCTTTTGTAAAGAGGCCCTCGCCGGGGCCGAACGGATCGGTCGAATCGACGATAATGAGGTCATACTGATCGCTGCAGCCGCGGATGTATTTCAGCCCATCCTGAAAAGTGAGCGTCACGCGCGGATCGTCAAAGCCACACGCCGTCTGCGGCAGCAGTTTTTTGCAGACGCCGACGACGTTTTCGTCGATCTCAACGATGTCGATGCGCTTGATGCCCGCGTATCGGGATAACTCACGTGCCACGCCGCCGTCACCGGCACCAATGACGAGCACGTCCCGGATGTCCGGGTTCACGGCAAAGGCGGGGTGGACGATCATCTCATGATAAATAAATTCGTCTTTCTCCGTCAGCATGAGAAAGCCGTCCAGCGTCAGAAACCGGCCAAACTCCTCGGACTCGAATACGTCGATCCGCTGAAATGGGCTTTCGCCCGAATACAGCTGCTTATCTGTCCTGATGGAAAACATCACATTTTTGGTGTGCCGCTCGGAAAACCACAGCTCCATGCTAATCGCTCCTTTTCAGAACGTTGAGTCTGTCTACGGCAAGATCCTCCGGACCCGTCAAAAAACAGCCCTTTTCCTTCGCGTAGATGATGTAATCAATAATATCTTTTGTAACCTGCTCACCCGGTGAGAGTATCGGGATACCGGGCGGATAGCTCATCACGTTTTCGGCGCAGATTTCGCCGAGGCACTCCTCCAGCAGCAGAGATTTCTTCTCGGCAAAAAAAGCCTTTTGCGGCGTTGTCACAACCGTTGGGGAAATATATTCGTAGGAGAGCATCCCGGCGCGGTCCTTTTTATACAGCCGCCGGATGTCGGACAGGGCGCTGACGAGTCGCTCGATATTTTTGTTCGTATCGCCGACGGAGATGTAAGCAAGGAAATTGCCAATATCACCGAACTCAACCTGAATGTCATACTCGTCGCGCAGAATGTCGTACACCTCAATCCCGGCAAGGCCGAGGCCGAGCGTGTTGACGGAGAGCTTTGTCCTGTCAAAATCATAGACGGTATCTCCGTTGATGCGCTCTGTTGAAAAAGCGTAATAATCGCCGATTTGATTGATCTCGTCTCGGGCATATTGTGCCATAGCCGCGACCTTTTCGAAAATCTCCCGACCGTTGAGGGCCAGATTTTTTCGGGAGATATCAAGGCTTGATAAAAGCAGATAGGAGCCGCTCGTCGTCTGTGTGAGGTTAATGATCTGGCGGACGTAATGCGCGTTGACGCCAGCCCCCGTTAAAAGTAGTGAGCTCTGTGTCAAGGAGCCGCCGGATTTGTGCATGCTGACGGACGCCATATCGGCTCCGACGGCCATCGCCGAAACAGGGAGGTTTTCGCCAAAATAAAAATGGGTGCCGTGCGCCTCATCGACGAGTACCAGCATGCCGCAGTCGTGCGCGAGCGCCGTCAGATGCTTTAAGTCGGAACAGATGCCGTAATAGGTGGGGTTGTTGATTAATATGGCCTTGGCGTCGGCATGATCTCGGAGGGCTTTTTCCACATCTCCGACAGACATGCCAAGAGAAATCCCCAGCTCCTTGTCGATCTGGGGGTTTATATAGACGGGCGTCGCGCCGCAGATAATGAGGGCGTTGATAACGCTGATGTGCACATTGCGCGGGAGAATAATTTTATCGCCTTTTTTGCAAGCCGTCATGACCATCGCCTGAACGGCGGACGTCGTCCCGCCCACCATGAAGAAGGCGTGATGCGCGCCGAAGGCCTGCGCGGCCAGCGCTTCGGCGTCTTGGATAACGGAAACGGGGTGGCAGAGGTTGTCAAGAGGCTTCATGGAATTGACATCCACGCTTAAGCACTTTTCGCCGAGAAAATCCGTCAGCTCCGGACTGCCGCGACCACGCTTGTGGCCGGGAACGTCAAACGGCACGAGGCGCTGGCTTTTGACGACCCGAAGCGCCTCTAAAATCGGCGTTCTGTTTTGATCCAACTTGTTTTCCAATGTCACAGACCCTCGATTAATAGACGTTCATCGCGCTGAAAATCTCAATCATTTCCTTGCGGAGAAGGCTGTTGATCTGCAAGCGCGTTTTCGGCGGCAGCTCATAGACATCGGCGTTGAAGAGGTAATTCTGCAGGTCGATTTCCTTGATGAGCATTTTCGTGTGAAAAATATTCGACTGGTACATATTAATGTCAATGGTGTCATACCGCTCTAGGGTTTTGCCATCGATATATTCCTGAATGGAGGTGATCGTGTGGTCGATAAAAAGCTTCTTGCCGTCAATATTGCGCGTAAAGCCGCGCACTCTGTAATCCATCGTGATGATATCGCTATCGAAACTGCTGATCAGATAGTCGAGGGTTGACAAGGGGGTGATGGCCCCGCATGTCGTCACGTCGATATCGACGCGGAACGTGGCGATGGCGTTATCCGGATGGTATTCCGGATACGTATGGACGGTGACATGGCTTTTATCAAGATGGGCGACGACGGTGTCGCCACTCGGGTGCATGATCATGGACGGCTCGGCAATCAGAAACGTCACACTCGCGCCCTGGGGGTCATAATCCTGCTTGGAGACGTTTAAAACCGTCGCGCCGATCATTTCCGTCAGGTGAAAGAGAATCTTCGTCAACCGTTCTGAATTATACTGTTCGCCGATGTACGCGATATAGTCCTTCTGCGCGCGCTCTGTTTTGGCATAGCAGACGTCATATATATTAAAGCTTAAGGATTTCGTCAGATTGTTAAAGCCGTATAATTTCAGTTTGTTCTCCATGGCCGCGTCTCCTCACCAAAAAAAAAATAAATGCCCACGTCATTATGGTATTCACCACAACACACTTGAGCGCTTATCTTAGAAATGTTTTATTTATTTCGAATGTAAATTCGTTTTATTTATTCATTCTTTGACAAATTTCAGAGTCTATATAGCAAGAATTACTTTTACTACTCTTATTGATCCATTTCACAAGTGTATTTGGTTTAAAGTAACCAACTTATAAAATTTAAGCGGGGTTCAATCAATAAGGCAACGAAGTTGCCACGCGGCATTTGACCTGGCTGTCCGTCCGGCCTCTTATATCCGCTTTGTGCGGATACGGTCAAAAATTCTGGACTCTGATAGATTTCCAGTGATAACAAGACGCATACTAACACATAAAAAACAATCTGTCAATACCGCAGGGATAATTAGAGCATAGTATAAAAGAGGGCGTCACAGATGCCTTCTTAAGAAACGGAGTATGACTATGATCTGGTTTTTATCGCAGCGGTCAAAATACTATATCGATATTCTGGACAAAAAACGGCCGGACGCCAAAGCTGATATAAGAGGCAGCAGCGCCTATTCCGATATTGTCGGAACGGTCGGCTTTTATCAGACGAAAGACGGCGTTCTCGTCAGTGCCGAGGTGATGGGGCTGCCACACGGCGGCGATTTATGCGCCGGCGGCGTCTTCGCGTTTCATATCCACGAGGGTACGGCCTGCGCTGGAAACAGCGAGGACGCGTTTGCCGATGCAAAAGGGCACTTCAATCCGCAGGGCTGCAAGCACCCTTACCACGCCGGCGATATGCCGCCGCTTTTTGAAGACAACGGGCGGGCCTTTCTCGTTTTCCTGACGGGACGGTTTACCGTTGAGGACATCATCGGGCGGACAGTCGTTATTCACGCATCGCCGGACGACTTTACATCACAGCCCGCCGGAAACGCCGGGAAAAAAATCGCCTGCGGCGTCATTCGAAAATAACGGCGCAGACGGGCGACGGCACGTCTGCTTCGCGCACCGGCATATGACGGGGAAGAAAACGGCGGGGGTCAGCCCCCGCCGTTTGTTTATTTGCTTTTCAGATATGCGTTGCAGGCGGTGGCGGCATCACGCCCTTCGCGGATGGCCCAGACAACAAGGCTCTGGCCGCGGCGCGCGTCACCGGCGGCGAACACGCCGTCAACATTCGTTGCGAACACGCCCTCGGCGGCGTCAATGTTGCTACGTTTATCCTGATTTAAGGAGAGCTCTTGGATAATCGCCTCGTCCGGCCCCAAAAAGCCCATGGCGATGAGAACAAGCTGCGCCGGCCATGTTTTTTCCGTCCCGGGGATTTCTTTCATCGCACCGGTGCTCCAATCCACTTCAACGGTATGGAGGGCTTTAACATTGCCGTTTTCGTCACAATCAATTTTCTTCGTCGTCAGACAGAAGTTGCGCGGGTCGCGCCCATAGAGCGCCATGGCCTCCTGCTGGCCGTAATCGGTTTTGAAGACCTTTGGCCATTCGGGCCAGGGGTTGCTCACGTTTCTGTCAACAGGAGCCGCGGGGAGAATTTCCAGCTGGTTGACGGTATGGCAGCCGTGGCGGATTGCCGTTGCCACGCAGTCTGTGCCCGTGTCGCCGCCGCCGATAACAATAACGTCTTTTCCCTTGGCGGAGATGTTCTTCCCGTCTGCGAGATTTGAATCGAGCAGGCTCTTCGTGTTTGCCGCCAAGAAGTCGACGGCGAAATAGATGCCGCCGCAGTCGCGGCCGTCAACACGGAGGTCACGCGGGCGTTTGGCGCCAATGCATAAGACGACGGCGTCATAGTCTTTTCTAAGGCTTTCTGCTGTGACGCTTTTGCCGACCTCGACGCCTGTTTTGAAGACGACGCCCTCTTCTTCCATCAGCTTAACACGGCGATCGATGATTTTTTTCTCAAGTTTCATGTTCGGAATGCCGTACATGAGAAGGCCGCCGACGCGATCGTCCTTTTCAAAGACGGTGACCGTATGGCCGAATCTGTTGAGCGTATCGGCGCAGGCAAGGCCGGACGGGCCGGAGCCGACGACGGCCACTGTTTTACCGGTGCGGGTTTTCGGCGGACGGGGCTTCACATAGCCGTTTTCAAACGCATATTCGATGATGGCGCGCTCATTTTGCTTTGTTGCCACCGCGTCATCGTTTAAGCCGAGTGTACAGGAGCCCTCACAGAGCGCGGGACAGACGCGCGACGTAAATTCCGGGAAGTTACTTGTTTTAGCAAGGCGTTTGTATGCTTTTTCATACATGCCGTTATATAAAAGCTCGTTCCACTCGGGGATGAGATTGTTCAACGGGCAGCCGGAAGCAGTTCCGCCGATCATGAGGCCCATCTGGCAGAAAGCCGTGCCGCAGTCCATACAGCGGGCACTCTGCTCCTTGAGCTTGTCAAGCGGCATTTCCGTATGAAAGTCGTTCCAGTCTTGGATACGCTCGCTGATCGGCCTGTCGGGAGCGTTTTCTCGTTGGTATTCTAAAAATCCTGTCGGTTTAGCCATTGTCTGTACCCCCTTAGTTTCCGCTCAGGCGCGAGACGTCACGATTATTGGCGTCAAACGCGATCATCAGGGCTTCGTCGCCCGAGTAACCGTCGTCAAAAGCTTTTTTAATTGCCGTCAGCATGCGGTCATAGTCGTTCGGCAGAACGCGGACGAACTTTTTAAGTGACGCGCCCCAATCGGCGAGAAGGGCTTTGGCCTTGTCGCTGTTTGTATACCGCGCGTGGTTTTCAACCATCTCTTTGAGCTCGTCGGCAGCCTCGCCTTCGACGGCGGTGAGGCGGACCATTTCCGTATTGCATCGTGCTGCAAACGTGCCGTCGTCATCGTACACATATGCGATACCGCCGGACATGCCCGCGGCGAAGTTGCGGCCCGTCTTGCCGAGAACGGCAACGCGCCCGCCAGTCATATACTCACAACCGTGATCGCCGACCGATTCGACAACAGCTTTGACGCCGCTGTTTCGGACACAGAAGCGCTCACCCGCAGCGCCCCGGATATAGGACTCACCGCTTGTGGCGCCATAGAAGGCCACGTTGCCGATGATGATATTTTCTTCCGGCACGAAGGTTGACACGTCCGGTGGCATGACGACGATCTTACCGCCGGAGAGGCCCTTGCCGGTATAGTCGTTGGCGTCGCCGCGGAGCGTTATCGTGATACCCTTCGGCATGAAGGCTCCAAGGCTCTGACCGGATGAGCCCTTGAGATTAATTTTTATGGTGTCCTCCGGCAACCCGTCAAAGCCGTATTTTCGTGTCAGGTAGCTGCCAAGGATCGTCCCGGCGGCGCGGTCGGTGTTGTGAATGTCAAGGTCTACTTCGACCTTTTCACCGTTTTGCAGCGCGGGCTCACAGGCTTTCAAGAGTACACTCATGTCAAGCGCCGTCTCAAGACCGTGGTTTTGTGGGATGGTTTGATAGAGGGGAAGGTTATCTGCATTCACCGGCCTATGGAGGATTGCCGAAAGGTCAAGCCCTTTCGCCTTCCAAGATGATTCCGGCACACACATGTCGAGCATGTCGGAGCGGCCAACCATTTCGTTAACCGTTCTGAAGCCCATCTCCGCCATGTATTCGCGCATTTCCTGCGCGATGAAACGCATGAAGTTGACAACGTATTCCGGCTTGCCCGTGAACTTTTTGCGCAGCTCCGGATTGTTTGTGGCAACACCGACGGGGCAGGTGTCCAGATTGCACACACGCATCATCACGCAGCCGATTGTAACGAGCGGGGCGGTGGCAAAGCCGAATTCCTCAGCGCCGAGAAGCGCCGCCACGGCAACATCACGGCCCGTCATCAGCTTGCCGTCCGTCTCGACGACGATTCTGTTTCGGAGGTTGTTTAAGACGAGCGTCTGATGCGCTTCGGCCAAACCAAGCTCCCAGGGAAGACCGGCATGGCGCATGGACGTTCTCGGAGACGCGCCCGTACCGCCGTCGTAGCCGGAGATCAGAACGACGTCGGCAAAGCCCTTGGCAACACCGGCGGCAACTGTGCCAACACCAGCCTCGCTGACGAGCTTAACGTTGATGCGCGCGTTCGGATTGGCGTTTTTGAGGTCATAGATGAGCTCTTTGAGATCCTCGATTGAATATATATCGTGGTGCGGCGGAGGCGAAATAAGCCCGACGCCGGGCGTTGAATAGCGCACCTTGGCAACGGCGGGATACACCTTGCGGCCCGGTAACTGGCCGCCTTCACCGGGTTTCGCGCCCTGGGCCATTTTGATCTGAATTTCCTGGGCGCTGACGAGGTATTCGCTCGTCACCCCGAAGCGGCCGGAAGCAACCTGTTTCACGGCGCTGCAACGCGAGTCGCCGTTCGGCTCCTTCTTATAACGGGCCGGGTCCTCACCGCCTTCACCGGTGTTGGACTTCGCGCCCAGGCGGTTCATGGCGATAGCAATTGTCTCATGCGCTTCCTTGCTGATAGAGCCGAAGGACATAGCCCCCGTTTTAAAACGCCTGACAATTGCGTCCACCGACTCGACTTCGTCAAGCGGCACAGGATTGGCACTCTTTTTAAAGCACATGGCGGACCGGAGCGTTGCGTGTTCCGTTACATTGTCGTTTAAAAGCTTGGTGTATTCCTTAAACAGGGCGTAATTGCCCTCGCGGGTCGCCCGCTGAAGCTTGTCAATCGTCTCGGGGTTGTAGAGGTGATACTCACCGTTGCGACGATACTGGTAGTTGCCGGTGGAATCAAGATCCTCCTCGTCATCAACGGCAGAAAAGGCCATGGTGTGGCGCATTTCGGCTTCCTTGGCAATCTCGTCGAGGCCAACGCCGCCGATGGGGGCCGGCGTTGATGTAAAGTAATTGTCGACAACCGTGTTGCTGATGCCGAGTGCTTCAAAAATTTGTGCGCCCATGTAGCTCTGAATTGTCGAGATACCCATTTTGGAGAGCACCTTGATTACACCCTTGTAAGCGACCTTTATGTAGGTGTGCAGCGCCTTGTCTTCCGTATAGCCTTTAATATATTGATCTTTTACGAGCAATGCAACGGAATCGAGGGCGACATACGGGTTGATGGCGGCGGCACCATAGCCGATCAGGCAGGCGAAATGATGCACCTCGCGCGGCTCGCCCGATTCCAGGACGATGCTCGCCTTGGGACGCAGGCCGGAGCGGATAAGATAATGGTGCAGACCGGCAACAGCGAGCAGGGCGGGGATGGCCGCGTTTTTCGCATCAACGCCGCGGTCAGAGAGGATGAGGATGTTCGCGCCGCCGGCGATTGCGGCGGCAGCTGCTTCAAACAGCTGATCGAGCGCCGTTTTCAAAGCGTCTCCGCCGCCTCCCGACTTAAAGAGGATCGGCAGCGTTGCAGACTTGAAGCCGGGGATATTGACAGATTTAAGCTTGTTAAGCTCCTCGTTGTCAATCACGGGGGCGTGTAGCTTGATGCGGCGGCAGCTCTCCGGGCCGGGCTTTAAAAGGTTGCTCTCTGAACCGAGGAAGACAACCGAAGAAGTGATTAACGACTCGCGGAGCGCGTCGATCGGCGGGTTCGTCACCTGTGCGAAGAGCTGTTTGAAGTAATCATACATTAACATGGGCTTTTTGGAGAGGACGGCCAGCGGCGTGTCGTTGCCCATCGCGCCGACGGGGTCAACACCGGTCGTCACCATGGGGGCGAGAAACATCCGCAGATCCTCATAGCTGTAGCCGAAGGCTTTTTGCAGCAGGAGAAGCGGACGGCCGTCAAGCCTGTCGGCCGACGGGGCCGGCAGCGCGCAGAGGTCAACAAGATATTTTTTTAGCCAGTCGCCGTAAGGCTCGCTTGACGCGGCTTTATTTTTAATTTCCTCGTCTTCAATGATGCGGCCGCTTTCCGTATCAATGAGCAGCATGCGGCCCGGATGCAAACGCTCTTTTTTCACAATCTTTTCGGGCGGAATATCGAGAACGCCGACCTCGGAGGCCAAAATGACCGTATCGTCCGTCGTTACATAGTAACGCGAGGGGCGCAGGCCATTGCGGTCTAAGACGGCACCGACACTGACACCGTCCGTAAAGCCCATGGCGGCGGGGCCGTCCCAGGGTTCCATCAGGCAGGCATTAAATTCATAAAAGGCCTTCTTTTCGGGGCTCATGCTCTCGTGGTTGGCCCACGGCTCTGGAATCATCAGCATTAAAACACGCTCGATCGGCATGCCGGAGAGCATCAGAAACTCGGCGGTGTTGTCAAACATTGACGAGTCGCTGCCTGTTTTATCAATGATGGGCAGCACCTTTTTCATGTCGGCACCGAAAACGTCGCTCTCCAGAACGGACTGGCGGGCATCCATGTAATTGACGTTGCCGCGCAGCGTGTTGATTTCGCCGTTGTGGATGAGGCATCTGTTCGGATGTGCCCGCTCCCAGCTCGGGAACGTGTTCGTGGAATATCGGGAATGGATAAGTGCCAGCGCGGTCACGACGGCGTCATCCTGAAGGTCCAGATAAAATTCGTCAAGCTGCTCGGCCGTCAGCATGCCTTTATAGACGATGGTTTTGGCCGAGAGGCTCGGCATATAAAGCGTTGAGCCGTTATGAAGCGCGCCGACAGCGTTTTCAACGCGACGGCGGATAATATACAGGCGGCGCTCAAAGTCAAGGCCTCTGTCACCTGCCTTGCGGCCGATGAATATCTGGCGCATGAACGGCATGCTCCCGCGCGCCGTTTTACCGAGCATTGATGCGTCGACAGGGACGTCTCTGTAGCCCAGGAAGGTTTGGCCTTCTTCTTCGACAACAGACTTAAAAAGAGCTTCTATCGCCGCACGCTTATCGGTGTCCGTCGGCAAAAAGACGATGCCGGTGCCGTAGTCACCCAGGTCAGGCAGATTGATCCCATCAGGCGGGCAGACCTTTTTATAATAATCGTGGGGGATCTGAAATAAGATACCTGCGCCGTCTCCCGAGGTGGGCTCGCTGCCAAGACCGCCGCGGTGACTGAGGTTTTTCAAAGCGGTCAAAGCGTCGCGGAGAATCCGGTTTGATTTTTCCCCCTTGATATTGACAACAAAGCCAATGCCGCAGGCGTCATGCTCAAACCGCGGGTCATAAAGCCCCTGCCGCGCCGGGAAATTACGCATGTTCATGTTTACCATTCCTTTCAAGACACGAAAAACTGCCAATATCCGGATAAGTGATCCATTCTCGGGCAGAAAACCCCCGAAAACGCATCACGACACATCAAAAAGACCGACAAAAAAACCTGCCGCACGGATCGGTCTGATAAGGCAGTGTTATGATATTTTAAGGGTTTGGGTGATGTTTTGCAATACCTATAATAAAAAATAACTGTAAAATCGACAAATTATTTATTTCCAGCGACACGGCAGCGCGCGGCAAAAGAGGCGGACCGGGGCTTTTGACAGCAAAGCATGGCAACGACGCCAGCGCTTCTGCGATCGTCCCGCAGACCGGCCGTCGTGCCACGCTTCGGTTGGCCTTGCCACAGCTGCCGAAGGGCCGGATTACTCCGGCTTCGGTGTTTCACCGGCTTGTTTTTGGCCGGATGATTTGCCCCGGCCCTTGCCACCGCGGTGATGCCGTTTGGCGGGCTTTTTACTCAAAACAGTCTCGTCTTGCTTGGGCTCCGCCGTTTTCGGCATCAACTGTTTTTTTGGCGGTGGCTGTTTGCCCGGATGCATCTTCTGGCGCTTCGGGTCGTTTCGATACTCCGGTTTTTTGTGATGGGGCGCTTCCGGTGTGGGTTCGCCCCGCTGCTCCCGTACAGGCTCGGGCCGGCGTTCCTTCGGACGGGGTTGGGTATCGGTAAAGCCTGCTTCCTCAAGCCGACCTTCGGCTTTTGCTGCGATATACTCGGCGCGGCGCGATTTGCCGCCAAGCACGTCAAGCTCTTCGAAGGTAAAGGTTTTCAGCGTGGTGTCCATGCCGTCCTCCAGGCGGACTTTGGCATTTCCGCGCAAGAGGTTCACGCTGGTGACAGACCCCTTGCCGGAGGGGGTTTCAACAAACGCGTCTACCTTGGGCGCACGCTTAACAAGGTCTTCATACGCATTTTCTTCGTATTTGAGGCAGCACATCAGCCGACCGCACGTACCGGAAATCTTGACGGGATTTAAGGATAGCCCCTGGACTTTTGCCATTTTGATGGAGACGGGATGGAACTCGTCAAGGAATTGGGCGCAGCAAAACGGTTTGCCGCAAATGCCGAGACCGCCCAGCATGCGGGCCTCATCGCGAACGCCGATCTGTCGCAGCTCGATACGCGTTTTAAAAGCAGAGGCAAGGTCTTTGACAAGCTCGCGGAAATCAACACGCCCATCCGACGTGAAAAAGAAGAGGATTTTATTGCCCTCAAAGCTAAACTCCACATCGACAAGCTTCATATCGAGCCGGTGCTCGGCAATTTTCTTCAGGCAGTAATCAAACGCCTCGCTCTCCCGCGCCTTGTTGTCCAGAGCTCTTTTGTCATCCTCCGGCGTTGCCAGCCGGACGACGGGCCGGAGCGGCGGGATGATTGCCGTGTCCTCGACGGCGTGGTTGCCAAATGTGCACTCGGCGTATTCAAGGCCCTTTGACGTCTCGACTACAACATGCGCCCCCGTTGGGACGGACAGCCCGGACGGGTCAAAAAAATATATTTTTCCTTTGTTTTTAAAACGGACGCTAATTACTTCAGTCATGATGATCCTCACTTTGTCCTGTCAGTGCCGCGGCTAAAAGCCCGGCAATGTGCCCGGCACCGACGTTGTGCTCGATGAATTCGTCGGCCCGGCTTAAAGCGCGCTCAGCCTTGAGAAGAAGTGCCGCCTCCGGCATGCCGGGAGCGCCGAGAAGTGCTTCTCTGAGACGGTGTACCGCACCGGCCCGCGCCCCGTCAACAAAGGATATGAGGCGGTCCTTCTCAAATTTTTCGAGGGAAAAAGAAAACGTTAAAAGCGCGACGGGGCCATCGCCCAAGGCTTTGAAAAAAGCTTCGACATCAGCGCTTTCGTTAGCCTGCGCATCGTTTTGGCTGTGGAGATAAATTTCTACGCAACGTGACCGGACGGTCATCAACAGAGCGGACGGGTTTTCGGCTGTCAAAATAAAAACAGCGTGCGGCGGCGGCTCTTCCAGAAGCTTCAAAATGGCGTTCTGCGCCGCTGTGTTCATGTACTCGGCACCGAAAATCAGATAAATCTTCTTGTCCGCCTCGTTCGGCAGGATAACAGCATCCCCCCGAAGCGCGCGGATCTCGTCGACGTATATCATGCCGGTTTCGGAGCCGTCAAGCACGGACAGATCCGGATGAACGCGGCGGGAGACTTTTCCGCAGTGCTCGCAGGCGCGGCACGGCGTTCTGCCCGGGCCGGTACAGAGTATCGCGGCGGCGAGCTCATAGGACGCCGCTGCGCAGGCGGCGGGGGCCCCCGCCAATAAAATGGCATGCTGCCCAGCGGCTGTTTTTATGATTTCCGAATAAGAGGTTTCGGCAGCTTTCTTCTGGTCCATAGTCGCTCCAGTATGACGGACGTCGTCATTTGTGCTCATCATGTTATTCTACATAGAAAGCAGGCGGTTCGTCAACAGAAATTGTCAATATCCTGCAACGCTGCAGAGAATTTGTACCTTTTGCGTCCAGAAACAGGTTGTATTGGGTGTCTTGCAGGCGTATAATTTTAAAACATAGTAAAAATGACATTTGGAGGCAGAATATGTCTTTAGAGCTAAGCTATTATTTTCGACAGCCGGAAAAATTTCCGATTGACGGATTTTTAGACGGTGTTCAATCGCCGTGCGAGCTTTTGGCCAAAGCAAAAAGTGTCTTAAACAGCTTGCTTGTTGAGCCGGATGTTCATGAAAATAACGGCGCTGTCCGCTGCGGGACCTTGCATACGTGCGGCAACTTGGTCATCGGCGAGGGGACCGTTATATACGGCGACGTGACAATCATCGGGCCTGTTTTTATTGGCAGAAACTGCGAAATCATGCCCGGCGCCGTCATCCGCCCGTATTCAATCATCGGAGATAACTGCTCTGTAGGACACGGAAGCGAAGTCAAGCGCGGCCTTTTGTTCGCCGGTGCCAAGGTGGCGAGCCTGGCCTTCGTCGGGGACAGCGTTCTCGGTGCCGCCGCCCGGATCGGTTCCGGCGTCATCACCGCAAACCGCAAATTTGACCAGACCGGCGTCACATTAAAGCTTCAAGGCGTCCGACATGACTTGGGCGACACATATTTCGGCCTTGTGCTCGGCGATTCATCACGGCTTGGCGCCAACAGCGTTTCCCAGCCGGGGACGCATATCGGCCCGCACACCTGGATTTATCCGATGACGTCCGTGCGCGGCTTCATCCCGCGGGAAAAGAGGGTCGGCCACGGCCAGAGCCTCCAGATGGCGGACAATGCCGTCGTTGAGCTCAAGCCGTAAGCGCTTGCGCGCCACACCGAAGTCTGATATACTGCCGGTTATCCGATTTAAACGGAACGGTTTTGATAGCAGTGCCGAAAGCACTGTTATGATACACGGAAAGGAAAGAGTCATAACATGAGCAAAGGAACATTCTACATCACAACGCCCATCTATTATCCCTCGGACAAGCTCCACATCGGGCACACGTATTGCACGGTGGCAACGGACGCGATGGCGAGGTATAAGCGCATGCAAGGCTATGATGTCATGTTCCTGACGGGAACCGACGAGCATGGCCAGAAGATTGAGGAAAAGGCAGCCGCCGCTGGCCTGACGCCCAAGCAGTTCGTCGACAATATTATTGAGGGCCCGGGCGGCATCCGCGACCTCTGGAAGCTCATGAACATCAGTAACGACCGATTCATCCGCACGACGGACGATTATCACGAAAAGTCGGTTCAGCGGATTTTTAAAAAACTCTATGAGCAGGGCGATATTTATAAAAGCGCCTACAAAGGCCGATACTGCACGCCGTGTGAATCGTTCTGGACGGAGAGTCAGCTTCAAGAAGGCAAGTGCCCCGATTGTGGACGGGAGGTCAAATATGCCGAGGAGGAGGCTTACTTCTTCCGCTTGTCAAACTATACGCAGCGTATTCTTGACCTCTATGAAAAGCAGCCGGACTTTTTAGAGCCGGCGTCGCGCGTCAATGAGATGGTGGGCAACTTTTTAAAGCCGGGTTTGGAGGATTTGTGCGTTTCTCGGACGACATTTACATGGGGGGTCCCCGTTGATTTCGACCCCGGCCATGTCGTGTATGTTTGGATTGACGCCTTGACAAACTACATTACGGCGCTTGGCTATCTCAACGAGGCATATAATGATTTTGATCACTACTGGCCGGCAAACGTCCACTTTGTAGGCAAGGAAATCGTCCGCTTCCACGCGATTATCTGGCCCGCGCTCCTCATGGCGCTCGGCTTGCCTCTGCCGAAGAAGGTGTTCGGCCACGGCTGGCTCCTCTTAAACGGCGGCAAAATGAGCAAATCGGTCGGCAACGTCGTCGACCCGGGGATTCTAGCTGCTCGGTATGGCGTTGACGCGCTGCGGTATTTTCTCCTCCGCGAGTTCCCCTTTGGAACGGACGGTACGTTTTCAAACGAACTGCTGATCAGCCGGATTAACACCGATCTGGCAAATGACCTGGGCAATCTCGTCTCACGCACGGTCGCCATGGTCATCAAATATTTTGACGGGACACTGCCAACGACACAGGAAGCTGACAGCGGTGATGAGGAGCTGTGTGCGATGGCATCTGCGCTGCGTGGTCATTTTGAGACGCAGATGGAGAAATACGCGTTTCAGAGCGCTCTTTGCGAAATTTTTCGGGTCACAGCCCGGGCCAATAAATACATTGACGAAATGACGCCGTGGGTGCTGGCAAAGGACGAGGCGAAGAAACCGCGCCTTGCCGCCGTCATGTACAACCTGTTGGAATCCATTCGAATCTGCGCCGTCCTCCTCTCACCGTTTATGCCGGAGACAAGCGCGAAAATATTGGCGCAGATCGGCGCAGCGCCAGCCGATACGACGTGGGATGCCGCCGGTGTGTTCGGCGCGCTGCCGAAAGCGGTCACCGTCATGAAGGGAGAGGCTATCTTCCCACGGATTGATGCGGCCAAGGAACTGGCCGCGCTGGCGGAACACAGCAGCTGAATAGGCATAAAAAACTGCCGGATGATATCCGGCAGTTTTTCGTTTATGGTTTTTTCCGTGCTCCCAAAAGCCTGTCACGGAGCTTTCGCAGCGCCCCGTCATATTTGAGAGACTGCAGCTTTGGGAAAGCCTTGAACAGACGGAGGTTTTGCAGCCTGTCTAAGTTAAAGAGTGTTCGGATCCGGTCAGAGTAAAATTCACTGCCTTCAAAGTTGACAAGGAGCGTATTTTTAAATTCGCCGGCGCGGCGGGAATATTTTTCGAAAAAAGCATTGATCGCCGTCTGGATTTCACTCAACCGACCGTTTAATAGCAGGACGTGGCGGACGGTAAAGGCAAAGTCGAAAAGGATCAGCATGAGGATGACAAAAGAAAACGCTATCTTAAAGTTATCGGGGAGCCTGTCCGTCAGGCCGCTGATAAAGGGATGACCATATTTAATCTGCACAACCGACATCAAACCGAAAACAACGGTGGAAATAACGCCGATTCTGCCCTGAAAATTCAGCGGGAACTCGGAATAGTCCCACCATTTGGCGTTAAAAACTTTTTCAAGAACAACAGCCGTCAGATATTCAAGTGTTGTCGTCAGGACGGCGGCGAGGAAAAACAGGACAAAAACGTTCGTCGTATGTTCAAAAATCAACAGGTTCAGAATAGCGCCAAAGCCGTAAATCGGGCAGAGGGGACCGTTAAGGAACCCGCGGTTGACAAAGTGCTTTTCCTGAATCGTAAACAAAACCGATTCATACGCCCAGCCGATAAAGCTGTATATGACAAACCACAAAAATAAATCCAAGATGTCCATGGATACACGCTCCATATCATATTATCCCGTCTCGCGCGGAGGACAGCCGGGAAATAGTGGCCAGACGTTAGATATTCTGGTATGTCTCTTCAAGATAGAAATTCTGACTGCGGCGGAAAAGCTTGAAGGCGCTTGCGGATTCGCTGACGCAGCAAAACTTGTCGACAAGAATGACAACGAGCGTTTCAAGATATTTCGGCATGGAGACGGTGAGCGGCCACATGTGTTTCTTAATAACATCCTGCTCTTTATTGTTCAGCGAGAAGTGGCGGTTTGCGTTTAATGCCGCGATTTTCGGATGGCGGAAGCCGTGCAGCCCGCCGTATGGGTTTTCAACATGCCAGTCGTAGAGAAAGAAATCGTGGAGCAGGCCACCTCTTGCCGCGGAGCGGTAATCAAGACCGAGGCGACGGCAAATGAGAAAGCTACGGTAGGATACATTCAGGCAGTGCCGCAGGCAGTCGACGCCCGCGTGCTGATTATACCCGCGCATTGACCGGACGGCGTCGTGATGTGTCATCTCCCGGACGCACGAGAGATAATCGTTGATATTGCCGGTTTTATCCCGCTTTTTGTCAGGCATAAAAACCCTCCGTTTGACAGTCTCGATGACTTAATATGACACATTTATTAATACATGTCAAGGAATTGACAGAAGAGGGCGCCGCTCGGCGTTCTCAACATCCTCTATATTATCGGAAACATCGCCGCCTGTCCACCCCATCGATGTAAAATGTTCTGGAAAGCTGACAAGGGGCAAGCTTTGCCGATGCATTTAATCAGGTTTTGGGGAGACATAGAAGGGCATAACGATGGCGCTGCGGCGGCTCGTTATGCCCTGTTTTCGGCGGTACGGCGGCGTTAAGCCATTTCGATAGCGGCGGCCTTCTGAAGGCCAAGCTTTTAAACCGGCAGGTAATGCGATAATTACCTACTGGGTGTGAACGTCAGGTCATTCGTGTGCAGCCCGCCGTCGCATGAGGCATTTTGTAGTTGCCCTTCATTATATTATACCCGCAGGTCGCAAATTCCCCATTTGTCTAGACGGGAAGGCCGGCACGCCGTGGAAGAGCGTAATCGCTCGGATGGTTTTGCCGCTTCTTAAACTGAGATCGGACACAACTGCTCACCCAACACGTGCCAGGAGATGTCTGCAAGCTGTACCGATTTCATTTGCAAAACCGCCGTCTTTTTTTCGCGGATTAAACGGGAACTGTCCAGCCCATATCGTCCTGGAGCTTCCCTGTCTGGATGCCGTAAAGTGTTTCATAAAGCTTGTTTGACAGGCTGCCGACAACGCCGCCGCCGATTGAAACGTCATTTCCCTTGTAGACGAGCGTACCGACTGGAGAAATAACGGCGGCTGTGCCCGTTGCAAAGACTTCCCTCAGACTGCCATCAGAGGACGCTTTGATAACATCTTCGATGCGCAGGCGGCGCTCCGAAACCGTCAGGCC
This sequence comes from Oscillospiraceae bacterium CM, assembly GCA_022870705.1. Taxonomy (NCBI): domain Bacteria; kingdom Bacillati; phylum Bacillota; class Clostridia; order Eubacteriales; family Oscillospiraceae; species Oscillospiraceae bacterium JHJ. Next base: position 2,104,982 of record CP072107.1, on the reverse strand, counting down.
CCACTTTTTCAGAAGCGCAATAACGGAATCGCGTGTGACGCCGGGGAGAATCGTCCCGCCGAGCGGGGCGGTGATCACCTCGTCGCCAATGACGAAAAAGGCGTTTGAAGTGCCGATTTCTTCAACAAAGCTGTGCTCGATAGCGTCAAGCCACAGCACCTGCTCGCAGCCAAGCGCGTTGGCTTTCGTCTGCGCCTTCAAGGACCCGGCGTAATTGCCACCGACCTTGGCAAATCCGGTACCGCCCGGCGCAGCGCGGACAAACTCCTCTTCGACAAAAATTTTCGTCGCCGGGAGGGCGCCTCCGGCTGTGGCGTAATATGGGCCGACAGGACACATGATGATCATGAATTTATAATGGGTTGCCGCGTGGACGCCGAGAAAAGCCTCGTCAGCAAAAATAAACGGGCGGATATAAAGCGACGTGCCGGGCTTTTCCGGAATCCAGTCGCGGTCTACATCAACAAGCGCACGAATGGCCTCGACAAACAGCTCCTCATCAAGCGGCGGGATGCACATGCGCTCGTTTGTCCTGTTAGTCCGGCGGGCGTTCATATAAGGGCGGAAGAGCAGAATTGTGCCGTCTGGCGTCTTATAGGCCTTGAGGCCTTCAAACATCATCTGAGCGTAATGCAGGGCGGCCGCGGCCGGTTCGAGCGAAATCGGGCCATAGGGGACGATTTTTCCGTCGTGCCAGCCTTTGTCGGCCGAGTAGTCCATAATAAACATGTGGTCCGTAAACGTTTTGCCGAACTTAAGCGTATCGGGGTCCGGCTTCGGCTTCGGCGCTGTCGTTCTCTGTATGGAAAAATTATAAGTCATTTTGATTCTCCTTTATCGGTATATCGGAAAGCCTTCATATTCAGGTCAATCAGCTTGGCCTTGCTGCCGGTAAATGTTTTTTGCATGACCTTTTCGATCGATGCTTCACTGACGACGCCCGTTGCGCGGACGAGCGCGCCGAGCATAACCATGTTGGCGACCTTCGCGTTGCCAAGCTCGATGGCAATGTCGTTAGCCGGTATGGCAATGGCCGTGATATCTGTGCGTTTGACGGGCTGGTCGACGATGGAGGTGTTCACAAGGATCACGCCGCCGGGTTTGACCATTGATTCGAATTTAATGAGTGACGGCAGATTCATCACGACAAGGGCGTCGGCTTCATAAATCAGCGGGCAGCTGACCTCTTTGTCGGATACGACGACGGTGCAATTGGCGGTGCCGCCGCGCATCTCCGGGCCGTATGACGGAAAAAAGGTTGATGATTTATCTTCCAGCATAGCGGCGTATGTGACCATCTGGCCCATCAGCAGGATACCCTGACCGCCGGAACCGGCAAAAAACAGTTTATGTGTCCTCATTGGATGTCCTCCGGCTCTTTTAATACGCCCAGCGGGTAGAAAGGAATCATCTTATCGGCAAGCCACTTCATGGAATCAGGCGGCGTCAGACCCCAGTTCGTCGGACAGGTTGATAGCATTTCCACGAAGGCAAAGCCGAGCTTCTTTTCCTGCACCGCAAACGCGCGCCGGACAGCTTTTTTCGCAAGCCTGATGTGAGCCGGGGTATCGAGCGCAACACGCTCAACGTAAACGGCACAGTCAAGCGTTGCTATCAGTTCGGACATCTTAATCGGCATACCGGCCTGTTCGACGGTACGGCCATCCTGCGACGTTGTCGTCTTCTGGCCGACGAGCGTTGTCGGGGCCATCTGGCCGGACGTCATACCATAGATGCAGTTGTTGATAAAAAAGGTGCAGATTTTTTCGCCGCGTGCTGCGGCGTGGACGATTTCGCCCATACCGATGGACGCAAGGTCGCCGTCCCCTTGATAGGTGAATACGAGTTTATTGGGATGGACGCGTTTAATACCGGACGCAACGGCGGGCGCACGGCCATGTGCCGACTCGCACATATCGACATTCATAAATTTGTGGGCCTGTACGCTGCAGCCGATGGGGGCGGCGCCGATCGCCTCGCCGAGCTTTCCCATTTCCTCCAGCGTTTCCATGATGAGACGGTGCGCAATGCCATGTGTACAGCCGGGGCAGTAGCTCGTGTCAACCGGCGTCATGCCGTTCGTATATGTAAAGACAGATTTCATGTTACCCTCCATCTGCTAGCGTAATTCTTCGTAAATCTTTTTGGCCCGCTCGGCAATCTCAATGGATGTTGGGATCATGCCGCCCGTCCTGTGAATGAGCCGAACGGGCTTGCGGCCGCCAATGCCAAGCTTGACATCGTCGATCATCTGGCCCATCGACAGCTCGGCGGAAATGACGACCGTCGTTTTGCTGCCAACCTCGTCGAAAGCGCCGTATGGGAACGGCCAGAGGGAGATGGGGCGGATGAGACCGGCGCGAATGCCCTGCGCCTCGAGGATGTCGATGGCTTCCTTCGTGATGCGGGCGACCGTACCGAACGCGACAAAAACGATATCAGCGTCGGCAACATTGGTGCTTTCGTAACGGCAGAGCGCTGTTTTGGCCTGCTCATATTTTTTAAAAAGCTTTTCAACGTGTGCCTCCAGCTCATCAGGCTGCATACGCAGGGATTTAACGACACGCCTGTTCCCGTCGTCGTTGCCATAACCGACAATGGCCCACGGCTTTTTGGCCGCGATGTCCGCCTCTTCGATAAAGGGGCGCGCTTGGGGCAGCGTGATGGGCTCCATCATCTGGCCCATAATACCGTCGGCAAAAATCATAATGGGGTTCTGCCACGCGTCGGAAAGCGCCACGGATTCATAAATCAGGTCAACGGCCTCTTGAATGCTGGCGGGCGCAAAGACGATAAGTTTATAGTCACCGTTGCCGCCGCCGCGCGTAGCTTGAAAATAGTCTGCCTGCCCAGGTTGAATACCGCCGATGCCGGGGCCGCCGCGGGAAACGTTGAGAATGACGACGGGAACCTCCGCCGAGCACAAAAAGCTCATGCCTTCCTGCATCAGGGCGATGCCGGGTGACGAGGACGAGAGAAACACACTCCCTCCGGCAGCGCCGGCGCCGTAGGCCATATTGACAGCACCAAGCTCGCTTTCAGCCTGCAGGAAAGTTCCGCCGCGCTTCGGCAGCTCGCGCGACATAAATTCGGGAATTTCGCTCTGCGGTGTGATCGGATATCCGAAATAGAAACGGGCGCCGCCACGGATGGCCGCTTCGGCAAAAGCCTCATTTCCCTTCATAAGAACTTTTTCTGTCATTGAGACGCCTCCTCTTGAAAAATGGCAATCGCGCCATCCGGACAGACGAGGGCGCAGGACTGGCATCCAATGCATGCATCCTGCTCGGCGACGGTAGCCGGTGCGAAACCCTTGTTGTTCAGAGTGGCGCTCATAATGATGATCCCTTTTGGACAGGCTGCGCGGCAAAGTTCGCAGCCCTTGCACTTGTCGCTGTTGAACTGGACGAGAAATTTAGCCATATCTTTGCTCCTTTCGGTTGTTTAACAAGTTGAAAAACCGGCTGGCATCACCGATCCAGCCAGGTTGGGCGCATATATAGGCCCAAAGGCATGAGGAAAGCGGGGATTCCGCTTAACTGCTCTCTGGAAACGAGCTGTTCAGGATAACAGACGCACCAAAGCGATATACCTGTTTTTTCGCAGAGCTCGGTGCTCAGACGGTAGCCGTGTATAATCGTCTCCGCCACTGTCTCCCGCAGCAGATGCGTGTTGCTCACGATCCCTTCAACAGTGAGCCCGGTGACATTTTCGATCGCGCGGATATGGGCTTCGGCACGCCCAATATCACGTGTCTCAAACCGGTTGAAATTCAAAACAGCGACGACCGCCGCCGCTTCTTGTGTAAAATATTTTTTAAACTGGTTGAGAACCTTGGCACCACTGTCATTTCCGCCGACATCAAGAATCACGCGGCAGTGCTTGTCCTCCAGCGGGGCGCGGATATCGGCGGCAAGCTCCGGGAGCTCCGCCGTAATCTCTGTTTTGTAAATGCCGCCGTAAACGCCAATACCCGCGTCCGCCAACAGCTGCGATTGCTCACGCGAGCGAAAATACGGGTTGACAATATCGAGATCGACAAGGGCCAGGCGCTCGTCACCACGCATGTTTTCCAGTACCAGCTTCAGGGCGAGACTGACGGAAAACTCCGTCTTTCCGCTGCCGTAATGACCGGTAACAAGGAGCAGGCGTTTTTTTAAGAAGGGAAAGGAGGTGGGATTCAAAACGGATCACCGGCTTTCGGTGTGATGGCAGGTATTTGCGGTAATAACGCAGGGATAAAAGGGATGATAAATAGTATACGCCCGTTTAGTCTGTTTTGACAAGCCGCATTTCAACAAACATAAACGCTCCCAATAGGCAAAAAAAGGCGAACCGCCAAGCGATTCGCCAAAGAAAGGGTTGTGGGATAAAGATATGAGCTTATGTCCGAGCGCCTCCGCCGAGGCCAGGGACGGTTGGCATCCTCATGCCATTGGATAAGCTGTGTCATTATCATACAACAATTAACAGAATGTGTAAATAGGAGCATTTGTCAGAAAGGCACTAGTTTTGTCGTGAAACAACCGGCGTGCAATCGTTAAGACAATGCCTTGTCCCCGGCCTTCATACTGAGATACGCGTTAATAAATCCGTCGATATCGCCGTCCATAACGGCATTGATATTCCCGTTTTCAAAATTGGTCCGGTGATCCTTAGCGAGCGTGTACGGCATGAAGACATAGGAGCGGATCTGACTGCCCCATTCGATTTTCATCTGCTCACCTTTGATATCGCTGATTTTATCAAGATGTTCGCGTTCTTTAATCTCAACGAGCTTGGAGCGGAGCATGCGCATAGCGACCTCGCGATTTTGATGCTGGCTGCGCTCCATCTGACAGGCGACGATGATACCGGTTGGGATGTGCGTGATGCGGATGGCGCTCTCCGTCTTGTTAACGTGCTGGCCGCCCGCACCGGAGGAGCGGTACGTATCAACCTTTAAGTCCTCGGGGCGGATATCGACCTCAATATCGTCGGAAATCAGCGGCGCGACCTCGACGGCGGCAAAAGATGTGTGGCGGCGGCCGGAGGAATCAAACGGTGAGATGCGGACAAGGCGGTGGATGCCGCCCTCGCTCTTCAGATAACCGTAGGCATTTTCGCCCTCAATTTCAATAGAGGCAGATTTGATGCCGGCCTCCTCGCCGTCCAGATAGTCAAGGATTTTGTATTTCATACCATGGCGTTCGGCCCAGCGTGTATACATACGATAAAGCATTTCCGTCCAATCCTGTGCCTCGGTGCCGCCGGCACCGGCGTGGAAAGACAAAATCGCGTTGCAACCATCGTATTCGCCCGACAAGAGCGTTGATAGCCGCGCGTTTTCAAGGTCCTTTTCAAATGCGTTGAAGTCCTCCACAAGCTCCGGAAGAAGGCTCTCGTCCTTCTCCTCAATCGCCATCTGGCACAGCGTCAGCAGATCATCCCAGCGGGAAGCCAGCTTTTTATAGCCTGCCACCTTGTTTTTCTGCTGCTTGATTTTTTGCAGGACCTTCTGGGAGTTTTCAATATTTGACCAAAATCCGTCGGCGGCGCTCTCACTTTCCAGCTTTTCGATTTCCGCTTCGGCATCGTCGAGCTTCAGGGCCTCGCCAAGGCCGGTTAAAACCGGCTTTAAGGCGTTAATCTTTACTTTGTAATCATCAAATTCTATCATTGTCTGACCGCGCTTTCATTTGTATATAAGATGTATATGGGGAAAAAACATGTTGCCGGCAGCGGCGTGATGGCAACTAAAGCGGGGATGGCCAACCTGTCAGGCGTTCGCTCGGGACGGTTCCCGTATCGCCGTAAATCAGGTCGTCAATATCCAGAGAGTCCTCGCCGCTGCAGCGGGTTATGTGATGTCGCATACGCTCACTCCTAAAATGCTGATAACTTCATCATATGTTGCGCCTTTTAGAAATGTGCATATTATTTTGTGCGCCGGAGGATGGCAACGACGAGCTCGGGATTGTTCAGAAGACGGGGATACCCCGTCCGGTTGCCGATGCCGCGGGAGACGAGCATCTGCGTCGCGCCGTCAGTATAAACGCCGCTAGTATATTTGGGGAACCACTCTCTGCTCGGGCCGATCAGGCCGTCCGTCAGCGGCAGGCGGACAAGGCCGCCGTGTGCGTGCCCGCTCAGCACGAGGTCGATACCTAAGCTGGCATACCGGGCAAGCGCGTCATTTCGGTGCGCGAGCAGGATAACGAACGGGTCGCCGACCTGCGCATGGATTTCCGACATAAGCGCTTCCGGTGTTTTCATATCCGCAGGACCGTTCGGGTCGTCAACACCGGCCAGAACGATTGATTCTTCACCGACGGTCAGCCGGACAAAGCTGTTTCGGAAAACGGTCACACCGCGCGCTGTCAAGACGCTGAGCAGGCTGTTTAGGGCTCCCGAGCGCCACTCGTGGTTGCCGGTGACGAAATAGACGGGAGCAATGCCTGTGAGGGCCTGAACAAGCGGGCTGACAATGGGCAAATCGTTCTTGCTGTCGATTAAATCGCCGGTTATAACGATGATGTTGGGCCGGGCTTTCTGGACGGCGGCAAGTAACGTTGCGTTGTTTTGACCGAGAACGGCCGCATGAATATCGGAGAGCTGAACAATTCTGTAACCGTCAAAGGACGGTGGGAGATTTTCAAAATAAAGGCTGTACGCATCTGTTACGAGGCTCGTGTTGCTGTCGTAAAACAAATAAGAGACGGACAGACAGATGAGAAGGAAGAAAACGAGGCCGACACGGCGGCGGTTTTTGCATGTTTTCATAAACCGACTTTCAGCCGCGGTGCGGCGAAGAAAAATCTGCCCCTGACGTCAGGACTCTTTGTCGTGGACATAGGGGTGCTTAATATTCGGATCCGTCGTCTGGCGAAAATCGACATCGAAGCGATCAATCGATTTTATGAGGGAGGACAGACTTTTAAACCCAAAATTTCTGTGGTCAAAATCCGGCTGTTTCTTCAAGATGAGGTTACCGAGTTCGCCCATAAAGACCCAGTCGTCATCAACGGCCAAATCAGAAATCGAGTCGGCAATAATCTGAATCACATCCTCCGGAACCTTGCTGCCGCGCGTTTTGGATGGGAGCGGCTGTTTTGAGCGCGTTTTCTCAACGGGCTTTTGCTCCTCCCCGGCGGCCTTGACTTCTACGGCGTTGGCCCGGATGACCTCAATATACGTGAATTTATCGCACGCGGCAATAAAGGGACTTGGTGTCTTCATTTCACCAATGCCGATAACGCGCTGGCCCGCCTCACGCAGACGGATGGCAAGCCGCGTAAAGTCACTGTCGCTGGAGACGATGACAAACCCGTCTGTCTTTTCCGTGTAGAGAATGTCCATCGCGTCGATAATCATGGCCGAGTCCGACGAATTTTTGCCGAAGGTGTAGCTGTACTGCTGAATGGGCGTAATGGCGTTTTCCAAAAGGGAGTGCTTCCACCCGGCGATGGACGGATTCGTCCAGTCACCGTAAATGCGCTTAATGGTCGGCGTCCCGTAGATCGCGATCTCCTCCATGACGCTTTTGATACAGTTGCGCGGCACATTTTCGGCGTCAATCAAGACGGCCAGGCGAAGGTTATTCAGGTTCAATACGTTTGCTGTCAACGTCACACCTTCTTTCAATTTCATGCGGGCAAAGATGCACCTGCGGCACCGCTGTGCGCTGGACAAATAAAATATTGCTTGATGCAAGTTATTATAATGGACATCCGGCAGATAATCAATACACGGAGGGCATCGGCACAACCCGCGTGTTATCAACAAACACACAGAATTATCCACATAATTCCATATATTGATGCCGAATGACGGCGGATTTTAGCGAAATGCTCGTGTAAAGCACGATTTGAGTGACAGATGCTTGAGTCGGCAGATCCTACATAACTATTAATTTCGTTCACAATTAGGCATCTGTGGCGGTGGTTTTGACTGATAATTTGAGCACCGACGGCTGGAATTTTACATTTTTAACAAAAAAGCGGCCAAAATTAGCCGATAAATTTATCTAATTATTAAGAAAATATTAAGATTTGATTAATACCATTGTTTATTTCGAGAAATAGAGGTATAAATATAGATGTGTTAATTTATGTTTGTTCGTTATTTAAGGATGTTTACCTAAAGGAGCAGTAAACAATGCATACAATAGGCCTTATTAATTTTATCATATCGATTACGTTCACCATCGTCTATATGTATCAGTTTTTCTATGTGCTGGTGCCGTTTATCAAAAAACACAAGCCACAGACAAAGCCTGTGGTTATGCACCGATTCGGCGTTCTCATCTCGGCGCGCAACGAGGAAAACGTCATAGGACAGCTGATAGACAATATTGGCGAGCAGAGCTATCCAGCCGAGCTTGTGACCGTCTTTGTCGTCGCCGACAATTGTACGGACGAAACGGCGCGTGTTGCCCGAGAGGCGGGCGCCGTTGTTTACGAACGCTTTAACAAGGTTGAGGTCGGCAAAGGCTACGCGCTGGATTATTTGCTGACAAAAATCGATGAAGATTACAACAGAGAAGAATTTGACGGCTTTTTCGTCTTTGATGCCGACAATCTGCTCGACGAGAACTATATTGCCGAGATGAACAAGACGTTTTCTCAGGGGCATAAAATCATTACAAGCTACAGAAATTCCAAAAACTATGCCGATAACTGGATTTCCGCCGGCTATTCGCTCTGGTTTCTCCGCGAGTCAAAGTATCTCAACAATTCTCGTATGATTCTCGGTACAAGCTGTGCCATTTCTGGAACGGGCTTTCTGCTCCACCGCGAGATAATAGAAAAGCACGGCGGCTGGAAATTCTTCCTGCTGACGGAAGATATCGAATTTACTATTTGCAGCGTTATCAACGGCGACCGGATTGCCTACTGCAAGAACGCCGTTTTGTACGACGAGCAGCCAACGGCCTTCAGCCAGTCCTGGCGGCAGCGCCTGCGCTGGGCGAAGGGCTTTTTGCAGGTTTTCCGCAAGCACGGCTCGTCGCTTATTAAGTCGATCTTCTCGCGCCGCAGCTTTGCCAGCTATGACATGACGATGACGATTATGCCCGCCATCTTCCTGACGATGACCGGTGTTCTGTGCAACTTTGTCGCCGCCATTGCTTACGGGCTGCTTGGGCAGGACGTCTCGGAGGTCTTTTATTCGCTGCTTATAACGTGCCTTGACGGCTATTTGCTCCTGTTGGTCATCGGTATTGTAACCGTGGCGTCTGAATGGAAACAGATTCACTGCAAGCCGGTTCACAAAATCCTTTATCTCTTCACATTCCCAATCTTCCTTGCGACGTATCTGCCGATTGCGCTGGCCGCACTCTTTAAAAAGGTTGAGTGGAAGCCGATCATTCATAAAGAGGTTAAAACGCTGGCCGACGTCCGCGGTGAGATCAGAAAAGCTGGCTGACGGCGCAGCAAAGCTCCTTTTTAAAATAAACATCCATGTGGTATACTACCTGAAAAGGCGGTATACCACGTTTTTTTGGAGGACTTATGACGATACCGGCACCGTGGCTCCGATTTTTCGGCGACGTCCCGCATCATCTCGACTATCCGGACTGTTCGATGAGCGCTTTAGTGCTTGAAGCGACAAAGACGTATGCAAACACCGACGCCCTCGATTTTTTTGGCTGCCGAACGACATATGGTGAATTGGCAAATGAAATCAACGCCTGTGCCCGGGCGCTTTTCGCCATCGGGATCAGGCCGGATGACCGTGTTACCGTTTGTATGCCGAATACCCCGCAGGCGCTTGTATGTTTTTACGCGATCAACAGAGTTGGGGCTGTTGCCAATATGGTGCATCCACTATCGGCGGCGGAAGAGCTTGTCTTTTTCCTAAACAGCAGTAACAGCGTTGCCGCCCTGACGCTTGACCAGTTTTATCCGACGTTGGCGCCCATTGCGCACAGAACGAGGCTCAAAACACTCATCGTCACCGGCATTGAGGACGGGCTGAATGGGTATCGAAAGGCATCATACAGACTTTCTAAAGGGCGGAAAATAAGACGCGTTCCGACGGGCGGCATTGTCTTGCGCTGGAAAGACTTTTTGGAAAAGGGAAGCGATGCTGAACCGGAATTTCCCGCGCGTCAGGGTGGTGATCTCGCAGCCATTTTATATAGCGGTGGCACAACGGGGACGATGAAGGGCATTCTCCTGACGAACAGGAATTTCAACGCCCTGGCGCTGCAGACCGGCGCTGCCGGCAACTGCATTGTCCCCGGTCATAAAATGCTGGCAATCATGCCGATCTTTCACGGCTTTGGTCTCGGCGTCTGTATTCACACAATGCTGACGCACGGCGTCACCGGTGTTCTCGTGCCGCAATTCACCGTCGCGGGATATTTGGCGCTTTTGAAAAAATATAAGCCTCATTACATCGCCGGTGTCCCGACGCTGTTTGAGGCACTTTTAAGAATCGACGGCTTAGAGAGGCTCGATATGTCACAGCTTGAGGGCGTGTTCTGCGGCGGTGATACGCTGTCCGTCGCGCTCAAGCACAAGGTGGACGCCTTTTTAAAAGCGCACGGCGCCGCTGTTCAGGTCAGGGAGGGCTATGGCCTGACGGAGTGTGTGACGGCCAGTTGTCTAACGCCGCGTGATGATTACAGGGAGGGCAGCATCGGCATTCCGTTTCCGGACATGTATTACAAAATCGTCCGGCCGGGGACGGCCGAGACGCTCCCGCCCGGCGAAATCGGTGAGATATGCCTGACAGGGCCGACGGTAATGGCGGGATATGCCAACAATCCGTCGGAGACGGCGGAAGTACGCCAACGTCACTCGGATGGGGCCGTCTGGCTGCATACAGGAGACCTCGGTATGATGGATCAAGACGGCTTCGTCTATTTCCGCCAGCGGCTAAAGCGCCTCATCATTACCTCGGGCTACAGCATTTACCCCTCTCAGCTTGAAAACGCGATTAACGCGCACGAAAAGGTTTTGACATGCTGTGTCATCGGCGTTGACGACCCGTATAAGATGCAGAAGGTCAAGGCATTCGTCGTCCTGCAAGACAGCCTTCAGGCAACAGACGACGTGAAAGCGTCAATCCTTGAGCACTGTAAGAAGTATATTGCCAAATACGCTATGCCCTTTGAATTCGAATACCGCGCGACGCTGCCGAAAACCCTGGTCGGCAAAGTCGCCTACACGGTGCTCGAAAAGGAGGAAGCCGAAAAAACAGCGTCTGGCAGGCAGGCAAACCCGTGAGGTATTTACGTCATTGCTGCTGCATTTTCAAGGTCTTCGCGCGTTAGCAGCATCAGCACGTCGCGTGTGGGCTGCTCAAAGCAGGAGACGCGGTCTGAATGGACGGTTACGGCGTTTTCAAAGAAATTGCGCACATCGCGCGCGTTGCCGAAATGCTCGTCCCGCTGCGCATAAAGGGCATCGAAATAAGCGCTGGCATAAGCCGCGGCATCGTCGGCTATGACATATTCGTTTTGCTCACAAAGGGATTTAAAAATACTGCCCAGCTCATCACTTGTGTAATCGTCAAAGGCAAAGTAACGGTTAAAGCGGGACTGAAGCCCGGGGTTTGAGGCGATAAACGCCGCCATCAGCGCGTCGTACCCGGCCACGATGACGATGAAGTCGTCACGATGATCCTCCATCGCCTTCAAGAGCGTCTCAATGGCCTCGTGGCCGAAGTCGTTGACGCCGTCTTTCGAGACGAGGGCATATGCCTCGTCAATAAATAAAATGCCGCCGAGTGCGCTTTGAATAACACCACTTGTCTTCATGGCCGTCTGACCAACGTATCCGGCGACGAGACCTGAGCGGTCAACCTCAACAAGCTGGCCCTTCGACAAAACGCCGATCGCGCAGAAAAGGGAAGAGAGGATGCGCGCGACCGTCGTTTTCCCGGTACCCGGATTGCCGGTAAACACCATGTGCAGAGAGACCGGCGGCACGGTCAGGCCGTTTTCCTCACGCAGCTTGCGTACCTTGACGAGGTTAATGAGACTTCGGACGCTTGATTTAATGTTCCGCAAACCGATCAGCGCGTCAAGCTGGCAGAGCAGGGCGTTTAAATCAGGCTTTTCGGGGGATTGCTCGGCCTTTGTCTTCGGGGCGGCGTCATGCAGCGCGCCGCCCGTTTCTTCAAGAAGCTCATTTGCCGCATGCTCCGCCGATTCGATGACGCCGAGTAATTCGGCAAAATCGGACAAGCTGCTTAAATACGAGCCGGGCGGTTTAAGTGCCGGTTCCGGCATGTTATCGTTTTTCACGGCGGTCACCTCATAACGCTTTTCTGTTTCGTGAAATTATCATAGCACGTTCTAGGAGAAAATAAAACGCCCCGTTTTCGGGGCGTTAGGTGCGTTATCGGCCGCGGCGGCGCGGCCCTTTTTTATCGGCATACTGCTTGAGCCCGGAAATTTTGCTGTCGGAATCTTGCATAAAGCGCTTGAGCTTATCCTCAAAAGTTGCCTCAAACACAGGCGGCGGGCTGGAAAGACGTTCGCCATTATGGCGCGGCGCAACTGGGGCGCGGCGCGGGGCGTCGTTACGAACGGGGCGCGGCGCTTTCGGAAGGGCCGCTTTGATTGAGAGGTTGATTCTACCGTTGTTGTCCATGCCAATCACCTTGACGGTGACTTCCTGCCCGTCCGTCAAGTGCTCGCGAATATCGTTGACATATGTATCGGCGATTTCCGAAATATGCACAAGCCCAGATTTCCCCGGCACAAGGGAGACAAAAGCGCCGAATTTCGTGATGCCGGTGACCTTGCCTGTGACAATTGATCCCACTTCAAAATCCATACGAAAAGAAAAACCCTCTCAATAATTATAATATGACATCTATTAGCTAGTTGCCTGAATCGTAAAAAACTTTTTCGCCGGGAGCCACGAGACCAAGATCGTCTCTGGCAACATCGGCAATCGTCTCTTTATCGCTGCTGTGATCGATTTGATACTGAAGCGCGGCGTTTGACGTTTCTTTTTCCGTCACCTGCTGGCGGAGCGCCTCCTGCGCCGTACGGGCGGCGTCGATCTGCGTTCTGAGATTGATAAGAGCTACCGATGCGTAGACGATCATTGCGAAGATGATAATTTTCGTAATGGTACCTGCCCTTTTCAGCTTCATGCTGGACTCCTTTCGAGCGGGCTTTTTGAAGCCTTATCTGGTGTGACGGCCGGAAAACGTTATCAATCTCAAGTTTATACCATTTTTGCAGATAATGAAAGATGTTTTTGATAAATAAACAGATTTTTTTCATGGCCAAGTATAACCAAACGACAGGTCTCGACAGACAAAAGAGAATAAAGATAATAATATCTGCCAGCTTGTTGCAGATGGCAAGTGATATCCGGCTGAGCGTGATAAAATACAAAGTGGCACCCGTCACGGCGACAACGCTCATAAAAATCCGCTGACGGCCGCCGCCGAGAGACAGGCCAAGCAGAAAAAGACCCGCGCCGCACACGAGCCAAAATAGAAAATCAGCGATCATTGTCACGGTGCCCGACGGTGCCCGGCGCCGCACAACACGGAAAAAATCGTATAAGAAACCGGCGGCCGCCCCCAACAGCAGGGAGGAGGCCGCCTGGATTACTTGCTCTGTGACGGGGATTTCCATCGACTACTTGAAAAGACGGCTGAACAAACCGCCTGAAACGCGCGCGTCATCTTCATATTCAAGCCGGTCAACCATTCCGTCGAGCACAACGTCACCGCTGTCAAGGTTCAGTTTTTCGATCCGAAGCCCTCTGCCGCGGACGATGAGAATCCCTTGCGTTGTGCGCATAACGATTTCATTATCGTCAAAGCTCTCGACGTCTTCAACGCCGGAGACAGAGACCTTTTTCCGGCCCTCCATGATCACATTGTGCGGAAGCTCGGCGGTCTTATATTTTTCCTCGTACGGCATGTTCTTCATCCTTTCCAATGCTGCCTATTGTTGGGGGACGGCAAGTGCCGCGCCACGATGTGGACACACCATATATATATTGCTTGTCAGAGGGAAATAGAATTTTTTTCTGAAAGATAGGAGCGCACAAAAAAATACAGTCGTCGCTTTACACGATTCGCGATTTTTGATATAATGGCATCCGCTTCCGATGAAATCGGAAATAGGCGCCCGTAGCTCAGTTGGATAGAGTGTCAGACTCCGACTCTGAAGGTCGCTGGTTCGAATCCAGTCGGGCGTACTTCAAAGACCCGCCGTTTTAACAAACGGCGGGTGTCGCCTTTTTTCGCAATTAAGACAGGCTGAGTTTAGTCATTTATTCTCAATGACCTGCCGGTAAGGAGCCGCACATGACACAGTCCCAACAGATCAAATACTCAAAAATCGGCGTGCTGGCCTTAGCGCATCTGCTCAATGACTTTTACAGCAACTTTCTGCCGCAGCTGATTCCTTTTCTGGCCGTTTTATTTGTCGGCTTTACGGCGACGCAGGCGTCGATTCTCGTCTCTGCGTTCACAATATCGTCGTCATTGATTCAGCCGGTTTTCGGCTTTTTGCTCGACAGGCAAGGCAAGCGCTGGCTTGTCTATATCGGAACCGTGTGGATGGGCGTCATGCTCAGCTTAACGGGTCTCGTCGGCAACTTTCCGCTGCTCGTTGTTTTAGCGGCACTGGCGGGACTTGGCACGGCGGCCTTTCACCCACAGGCAACGACAATGGTGAACGTTCTGAGCGGGGACAGGAAGGCTGTTTTAATATCGGCATTTGTCGCGTTCGGCAATTTCGGTTTTGCACTCAGCCCACTGCTGCTCGTCCCGCTTTTTCAGGCCTTTGGCCTCCGGGCGACCGTCTTTACCGTTATCCCGGGCGTTCTGGTGGCGCTGCTTCTGTTGTTTTTTGCCCCGCGCGACAATGTTCTTGCCGGGGCGATAACGCCGCTTAAAGAAGTTATTGCGTCGCTCAAAAAAGCGTCACGCGAGCTTGGGGCGATTGTTGGCGTCATCGCGATCCGTTCGCTCGCCTACACATCCATGCTCACGCTGCTGCCGCTTTATTTTAAGGCGGAGAACATTTCAAACGTCGCGGCGAGTCATCTTGTTACGATCATGCTGGCGGCTGGCGCCGTTGGGGGCGTAACGGGCGGCTTTATATCAGATTTATATGGGCGGAAACGGCTCATAGTCGGCTCGCTCGCTTTGTCAACACCGCTCTTTTTCGGATTCTATTTGTTCTCTGGAACGATCGGCACCATTTTTCTTGCGCTGGCAGGCGCCGCGCTCCTGTCAAGCTTTTCCGTTACCGTTGTTGCCGCGCAGGAGGCCATTCCGAACAACAAGGCGCTTGCGGCCGGTCTAACGATGGGCTTTGCGGGCGGCCTTGGCGGCCTTGCGGCGATCGTGATGGGAACGGTTGCCGACGCGTGGGGGCTGAAGACGGCAATTTTCATCGTTTTTCTGCTGCCCCTCATAGCGGGCCTTTTCGGCCTGCTCCTGAAAAAAAGACCGTCGGCCCGGTCGCGCCGCGCGGCGTGATAGCGCTTTTGGCCAATGAACAAAACGCTGGCTGCAAAACTAAACAGGAGCCCTCGGGCTCCTGTTTTGATTTTATCTAGTTACCGTTAGAGCTTATTTCTCTGAATCTTACCGCTAATTGTCTTCGGCAGCGATTCCCGGAAGACGACAATGCGCGGGTATTTATACGGCGCCGTATGTGTTTTGACGTATTCCTGAATTTCCTTGGCCAGCGCGTCGCTCGGTTCGGTGCCCTTCGTCAGCACAATGCTGGCCTTGACAACCTGGCCGCGGATTTCGTCCGGTGCGGGTGAGACGGCGCATTCCAAAACATAAGGCAGCTCCATGATGACGCTTTCGATCTCAAATGGCCCAATGCGGTAGCCGGAGGATTTGATGACATCGTCCATACGGCCGACAAACCAGTAGTAGCCTTCTTCGTCACGCCAGGCTGTATCGCCCGTGTGATAAAGGCCGTCATGCCAGGCGGCGCTCGTTTTCGCCTCGTCGAGATAATAGCCCATGAAGAGACCGCATGGAATCTCCTTGTCAGTGCGAATGACAATTTCGCCCGTTTCTCCGACGCCGACAGGATTGCCGTCGCTGTCAACAAGGTCAATATCGTACAAGGGCGTCGGCTTACCCATCGCGCCGACCTTCGGCACCATGCCGACGAGGCTGCCGAGCGCCAGCGTCGTCTCCGTCTGGCCGAAGCCCTCCATAACGGATAGGCCGGTTGCCTTTTTAAACTGATTGAAGACCTCAGGGTTGAGCGCCTCCCCGGCAGTGGTGGCATACTTGATGGCGGTCAGATCAAATTTTGACAGATCCTCCTTGATCATAAAGCGGTACATCGTTGGTGGCGCGCAGAAAGTGGTGATGCCGTATTGCCGGAACATCGGCAAAATATCATTGGCGTCAAAGCGGTCAAAATCATACGTAAAGACGGCCGCTTCGCAGAGCCACTGGCCGTAAAGCTTACCCCACATGGCCTTGCCCCAGCCGGTATCGGAGATCGTGAAATGAATGCCTTCTGGGTCGACACAATGCCAGTATTTAGCAGTGATGAAGTGGCCGAGCGGGTATGTAAAGTTGTGAGCCGCGATTTTGGGATACCCTGTCGTACCCGAGGTGAAGTACATGAGCATCGGTTCAAAGCCGCACGCCGTATCGTCCGTCCGCGGGAAAGTGCTCCTGAACATTTCATATTCGCTGTCAAAATGATGCCAGCCTTCGCGCGTGCCGGAGGCGATAATTTGGACGGCGACCTGCGGACATTGCGCCATCGCCTTCTCGGCCTCCTGTGCGGCGCCCGACTCGGCCGTGCAGACAAGCGCGCTGACGCCGGCGGCGTTGAAACGATAAACAAAATCCTTCTCAAGCAGCTGGTCAGTTGCCGGGATCACGACCGCCCCAAGCTTGTGCAGGGCGATAATGGCGAGCCAGAACTGATAGTTGCGCTTTAAAACAAGCATGACGCGGTCACCTTTTTTGATGCCGAGCGAGCGGAAGTAGTTGGCCGCGCGTGCCGACATGCGGCTGATATCGCCGAATGTAAAGCGGCGCTCGACCTTGTTGCGGTCAATGTGCAGCATTGCGAGCTTCTCCGGCTTTTTCACGCCCAGCACATCTACCACGTCAAAGGCGAAGTTGAACGTCTCCCTATTTTTAAAGGAGATGGCCTGCAAAGCGCCGTGCGCGTCTTCAACCGTTGTGATAAAGTCCTCATAAATACGGGTGGCAGTCGCAGCGGCAGGCTCGGGCGTTTTGCCGGGCAGTACCGGCGCTTGCGTTTTTGCACCGGGGACAACGACGGCGCAGAAAACGCAGTCTTTCCCGTCGACGGCGAGCATGCCGTGTGGCGTTGAGCTGTCATAATAAATGCTGTCGCCCTCGGTGAGTATTTCCGTGTGCTCGCCGATTTGAATTTTCAGCTTGCCGCTGATAATGATATCAAATTCCTGACCGGCGTGCGTTGACTGGGCAATTGGCTTGTCTTGCAGCGCTTCTGAATAGGCGTATGTGACCCAAAACGGCTCGACGAGCTTATGGCGGAAAAGCGGAGCTAAATCCTTAATGTCAATACCCGGCTCGTGCGCCGTCATTTTCCCTTTGCCTTTGCGTGTGATCGTATAGGAAGACAGATGTGCGCCGCTGCCCTCCAAAAGCTCCGTCATGTCCACGCCAAAGATAAACGCGCACTTGTGAATAAAGGAAAAAGGCAAATCGACAATACCGGATTCATATGTCCGATACGTTTCGGCGCTGAGGTCTGTTTTCTGGGCCATCTCATCCTGACTTAAACCGATAATTTCACGCAGTTCTTTAATGCGCACTGCCATGTCAAGCAGTCTCGAGGAGATCTGATCGTTTGCAGTCATGATAACCGTCCTTTTCTCCGGCGGTATTTTGGTCAGGGACACTGTACCGGTATGTCAACAGAATGCCATAGAGATAAAAGCGTGTCAAGAGAGGAGCGAGAGGGGGCATTCGGCGGCCGACCGGACTGGACAAGCGTTTTTCGATATGATAAAATAATCTGACTTGCTGCTATAGCAGC
This sequence comes from Oscillospiraceae bacterium CM, assembly GCA_022870705.1. Taxonomy (NCBI): domain Bacteria; kingdom Bacillati; phylum Bacillota; class Clostridia; order Eubacteriales; family Oscillospiraceae; species Oscillospiraceae bacterium JHJ. Next base: position 2,086,993 of record CP072107.1, on the reverse strand, counting down.
TGTCATATTATGGCTTGTGAACGGACAGATGAGAACATGAGAACGGATGTATACGGCGTCGGCTTTGACAATCTGACGATGGAAGAGGCCGTTGGGCGGGCGGAAGCGCTTTTGGAAGCGCAGAACACCTCTTATGTAGTGACGCCGAACCCTGAAATCGTCTGGCTCTGCCGGTCGGATCCGGAATTAAAAGAGATCATATCCGGCGCCGCGCTTGTCCTGCCGGATGGCATCGGCGTAGTTTATGGAGCAAAAATTCTTGGCCGCCCGCTCAAGGGCAAACTGGCCGGGATTGAATTTGCCGAAAAATTAATGGAAAGCATGGCACGCACCAATAAAAGCATTTTCTTGCTCGGTGCCAAACCCGGCATTGCCGAAAAGGCCGCCGAAAACCTTGCCAATAAATATCCCGGCTTGGCTGTTGCCGGGACGGCCGACGGATATTTTCAGGAAGACGGCCCTGTCGTTGAAAAGATTAACAACGCAAAGCCGGACCTTTTGCTCGTCTGTCTTGGCGCGCCGAAGCAGGAGCGCTGGATGGCACGCAACTTGAGGCGCCTCAACGTCCGCGTTATGGCCGGGCTTGGCGGCTCGCTGGATGTTTATGCCGGCGTTGTGGCGCGCGCACCGGACGTTTGGATCAAGCTCCATCTGGAATGGCTGTACCGGCTAAAAAAGGAACCGTGGCGCTGGCGGCGGATGACAAAGCTGCCGCTGTTTGTGCTGGCAGTAATCGGCTGGAGGCTCAGAGGGAAATGACGATGGGTAAGTTAATCGTATTTGAAGGTATCGACGGCAGTGGGAAATCAACACAGTTCAAGCGAATCTGCGATCGCTTTGAAGCGGCGGGGGTTTCCTTCCGCCGTCTGGCGTTTCCACAGTATCAGGAAATGTCCTCCGCCCTTATAAAAATGTATCTGGCGGGGGAATTTGGTGCCGACCCGGCGGACGTTAACCCGTATGCCGCGTCATCTTTTTTTGCCGTTGACCGGTATGCCTCCTTTGTGAAGGACTGGGGCGGCTATTACAGCGGCGGCGGGCTTATTTTAACCGACCGCTATACAACGAGCAACGCGCTGCATCAGGGCTCCAAGCTCCCGGAAAGAAAGCGACCGGCGTTTTTTAAATGGCTGTATGATTTTGAATTTAATAAGATGGGGATGCCCAAACCAGATACCGTCTTGTATCTCGATATATCTGTTGAAACGGCGGCCGCGCGTATTCAAAATCGCCAAGCCAGAACAGGCACCGATAGCGACATCCACGAGCGCGATATCGAATACCTGAAATGCTGTGCATCGAGCGGCCTGCAAGCGGCAGATTACTACGGCTGGAAAAAAATTGCTTGCATCCGGGATGGCAAAGAGCGGGCAGCGCAGGATGTTCACGCAGAGATTTATGAGCTTCTAATCAGTGAGGTGCCGTATGATAAATGAAAAAGCAGCCTGGCGCAAGGAAATCGCCGAGAAAATCGGCGCATTGACGGACGATTATATTGCCCAAAGCGATACGGGCGTATTTCAGAATATCATCGCGATGGCCGAATATAAAACGGCGCAAACCATTTTTGTATATTATAGCCTTGGGCGTGAGGTCGGTACACATCAAATTATCGAACACGCGCTGGCACAAGGAAAAACGGTCGCGCTGCCGGTCTGCTTTCCGGGCGGGATCATGGAAGCACGTGCCATTAAAAGCATTGATGAACTGACGCTATCCCGTTATAAGCTCATGGAGCCGCTATCCTCAACACAGATCATTCCACCGGAGGCGCTGGACTTTATCATTGTCCCGGCGCTGTCGTTTGACCGCTACGGCTTCCGGCTCGGCTGGGGCGGCGGGTATTATGACCGTTTTCTTGTGAAAACAACCGGCTTTACGGCTGGTATTGCGCGAGAGAGCCTCTTGTCGGACGTTCTGCCGCATGAGGCGCACGATATCCCCGTCCGACGTGTCGTGACGGAAAAAAGCGAGACTCCGTAAGAGGAGCCTCGCACAAAGTCCGGATCAGGGGGACGCCATTTTGCCTGATGGGATCCCGACGCTGTTGTATGTAGGTGTCAGCGGTTGCAGCCGCAGTTGTCGCCGAAGCCGCCACAGCAGCAACAAAGGATAATCAGGATAATTATGATCCAGCAGCAGGAATTATTTCCAAAATTAAACATATTATGAACTCCATTCTGCCGCTGCGCGCCGGCATATTATAATTTTCAATCCTCACTTATCACGCGCAGAAAAATGATAAGGGCTCATCGTCTTTTGAAGACGGTACATTTTCTTTAGCTCCACCGTCTGCGTTATTCTATGCGACCCTGTGAAAAGGGGTTCCAGTGGGTAAACAGCGGATTTGCATTATATTTTTCGATCTGAAGACCGAACAAGGAGTGATCGTTCTTATGGGAAACCCTGAATACTGGAAAAATCTTTTGGGAGACGATTACAGTGATGACCTCATGAATGTCCTGCAGCCGTCCGAACAGGGAAAACAGGCTGACGCGATAAAGGCAAAGCAGCCAGCGGCGGACGAGCCGGACGACGGCGACCGCTTTTACAGCTATAACGCGCAGCAAGACAAAAAAACGGCAGCGCGAAAACAGGCACCGGCAAGCCCGGCTGCAAGTTCCGGTAAGCCGAATGAAAATGAGGAATTCAGTGTGAATTTTGATTTCGACGGTGAGTACAGAGATATACCGGATAAACGGCCGATACGGCCGCGCCGCGAGAAAAAATCCGGCTGCCTCAGCGGCGTCACCTATGTGGCGTTTGTTCTCTGCGTCAGTTTACTATTCGCGTCGCTCGGCTGGCTTGCCGCGACGGATGTGCTTGGCCTTGCCAATGAGGACAAGCTGGTTCAGGTGACGATCCCGGAGGACTTCACTATTGGCACTGTCGCCGACGTTTTATACCGCAGCGGTTTGATCAAGTATAAGCTTTTATTTGAAGCCTATGCCGGATTTTCACATGCCGTTAAGAAAATTGACCCCGGGACATATGAGCTGAATAAAAACTATGATTACCGCGCCCTCGTCAGCGGCATGTCCACCCATGGCGGAAAACGCGCCGAGGTCACCTTGACAATTCCCGAAGGGTTTACGGAGAAACAGATATTTCAGCTTCTTGCTACCAACAATGTCTGTACGGAGGACGAGCTTTGGAACACAGCGACGAATGAGGCGTTCGAATACGACTTTCTCGACAACAGTACCCTTGGTGACAAGCACAGGCTGGAGGGCTTCCTGTTCCCGGATACGTATACCTTCTACGTCGGCGATTCGGCAACGCGTGTCATGTCAAAAATGCTTGATAATTTTGAAGAAAAGTTCGGCGCGGACTACATCAAGAAGGCGAAGGACATGGGTTATACGGTTCAACAGATCGTTACGATCGCTTCTATGATTGAAAAGGAGGCGGGCGGCGACAGCGAACGGGCAACGATTGCCTCCGTCATCTATAACCGCCTGAACAGCTCGGCCTTCCCATATCTCCAGATCGACGCAACAATTATTTATGGCATTGACGAAACGGGTGAGAAGTTCTCAACTACCGCCAACACGCCATATAACACCTATACAAACAAAGGTTTGCCGCCAGGGCCGATTGCAAACCCCGGTATCGCGTCCATCAAAGCCGCCCTCAATCCCCAAAAGACGAGCTATTACTTCTATGCGCTCAACAAATCGCGCATGCACGACTTCTTTAAGGATGCGGCCTCCTTTGACAGCTTTGTAAACAGCGATCAGTATGGCGGGTAAAACGCCCGAGCTGCTTTGCCCAGCCGGTGATATGGAGCGGTTGGAGATGGCGCTATGCTACGGTGCCGATGCCGTCTACCTGTCGGGCACCCGGTTCGGCATGCGCGCCGCTTCAGGCTTCTCAGAAGAGGCGCTGCGGCGGGCAGCGACGATGTGCCGGGAAAAAGGCGTGAAACTCTATGCCGCGTGCAACGCCGTGCTGCATGGACAGGATGTCCGCGCGCTGCCACCGTTTCTTGAATTTCTGCAGGAGGTCGGCGCGGATGCCGTCATTGTTGCCGATCTTGGTGCGTTGGCTTTGGCAAAAAAGCATGCCCCGCGGCTCCAAATCCATGTCAGCACGCAAGCCGGTGTCGCCAACGACGCGTGCGCCAGAGCGTTTTATGACATGGGCGCCACGCGCGTTATCCTCGCTCGGGAGCTGACGCTTGACGAGATTGCCGACATCCGCGCTAACACACCGCCGGACCTCGCGCTCGAGGCCTTTGTCCACGGCAGTATGTGCGTATCATTTTCCGGACGCTGCCTGATATCTAACTACCTGACGGGGCGCGACGCCAATCAGGGTGCGTGCGCGCAGCCGTGCCGCTGGAAATATCATCTCGTGGAAGAAAAGCGGCCCGGCGAGCTGTTTGAAATTACCGAGGATAACGGCACGTTTATTTTAAATTCCCGAGACCTGTGTATGATTGAGCATATACCGGCCCTTTTAGATGCCGGGATTGATAGCCTGAAAATAGAAGGGCGCATGAAATCGGCGTACTATGCCGCCGTCGTCACAAATGCCTACCGCCATGCGCTTGACGCCACTGTGCGCGGCGAAGCGCCGGAGCGCCTTTGGCTTGACGAGGTTCAAAACGTCAGCCATCGGCCTTACGAGACGGGCTTTTACTTCAAAGCGGACGGTCCAGGCCAGTATTATGAGAACGCCATGTATTTTTCCGGCTGTGACGTTGTCGCTGTTGTGGAATCGTGCGACGCGTCTCAAAATGCTGTTTTGACCCAGCGTAACAGGTTTTTTAAAGGCGATACGCTGGAGCTACTGATGCCAGACGTGCCGCCCGTTTCCTTTGTCGCTGAGGCGTTGTATGATACCGATGGCATGGAGCTTGACGCCGCCCCCCACCCGATGATGGTTTTCACCATGCGCCTGCCTGCTGTGGCACCGCGCTGTGCCATCATACGAAAGAGGCGGCAAAAGACGCCCGACGGCCCGTGAGAACAGGTGGGAATCTTTGTGCACCATGGGACATGTCCGATAAACAGCGTGTTTTGCAAGAGGCATGCCGCCGAATTTTTATTGACACAGTCAGGCGACGTATTATATAATGAGCTTCCGCATGAGCTGTCCAGCAAGCTTTGAAATCGCCAAAGAAATCATCTTTTTTGTATGGCGACGCCGGGAAATGACCGATACTTGTCAGAATGTTGAGACATGCCGCGCAGCCGGATGCCGTGCGCCGGAGATGCCCGCTTTCAGATACCATAAGGAGGTGCCAGGATGCTCAGAACATATCAGCCGAAAAAACGTCAGCGTTCGAAGGAACATGGATTCCGTAAAAGAATGTCAACAAAAAATGGCCGCAAGGTTCTTGCCCGCCGCCGCGCGAGAGGCCGCGCGAAGCTCTCCGCTTAATGGTTGGCGAGTCTGGTAATAATTAAGTTTAGGGCGGGTACCCCGCCCTATGGCTGTTTGACGGGAGGGGCCGTTTGAAGTTCTCGGTTTCTTTAAAAAACAACTTCGAATTCAGGCGCCTGTATGCCAAAGGCAAAAGCGTGGCCTCCCCCTATGCCGTTGTCTATTGCAGAAAAAACAGAGGTGCCCAAAACAGGCTTGGCCTGACCGTCAGCACAAAAATTGGAAAGGCCGTCTGCCGCAACAGAATCAGGCGCCGCTTTAAAGAGATTTACAGGCTCCACGAAAATCAATTGACCCCAGGGTTTGATATTGTGATCGTTGCCAGGACAAGAAGCCGTACGGCACGCTTTCAGGAACTGGAGGCAGACTTTTTGAAATGCTGCCAGCGGCTGGGGATAACGCATTAAATGAAAAAGGTCGTCATCGCGATGATTCGCTTTTACAGAAGGAATATTTCACCGCTCACGAAGCCGAGCTGCCGTTTCGTGCCAACTTGCTCGGCGTATGCCCTCGAAGCCGTTGAAAAGTACGGTGCCCGAAAAGGGACGTGGATGGCTGTGAAAAGAATTTTTAGGTGCCATCCTTTTCATGAGGGCGGGTATGACCCCGTCCCATAACTTTCTTTGTTTTCCGACAGATAGGAGAATGTATGTTTGACTTTATAACAAAGCCGTTCGGCTGGCTTCTCATGCTGCTGTATGAGGTCACCATAAATTACGGTTTTGCTGTTATTCTATTTGCACTTGTTCTGAAAATCATTCTGCTGCCGTTCCAGTATAAATCGAAGCGGAGCATGATGCAGACAAGCCGTCTCCAGCCGAAACTTAAGGAATTGGAGAAGCGGCACGGTGCCAATAAGCAAAAGTATAATGAAGAGGTGGCCAAGCTCTATCGGGAGGAGAAAATCAACCCGATGTCGGGCTGCTTGTGGTCTCTTTTGCCGTTTCCAATCCTGCTGGCGCTCTTTGCCGCCATCAGAGACCCGCTGACAATCATGATGGGCGTTCCGAAGGCGCTTTTGGAACAGGGCGGGGCCATTGCAAACAAGCTCTCGGAGCTCGGCTTCTCGACAACGATGAATAACAATTATATACAGATTGCCCAAACGCAGTTCATTTCCGAGCACTTTGACAAATTTGCCGGATTGAGCGACAAGCTGCGGATGATTGATTATAACTTCCTGGGCATGAATCTCGGCGATACGCCACAGTTTAACTTCCTCTGGACGACGAACTGGAACGATGTTTCCGTCTGGCTGCCGGGCCTTTTGCTCTTTACGCTGCCGATCATTTCCGGCGTTCTGGCATTCCTCTCCTCAAAAATCAGTATGCAGATCAATACGGCCGGTGACCAGCAGCAGCAGAACACGACGAAGACAATGCTGCTCCTCATGCCTTTGATTAACGTCTATTTCGCGTTTATCATGCCGGGTTCAATCGGTATTTATATCATCGCCAGCACGCTGTTTGCCATGATTCAGGATATCATTCTGACAAAGCGGTTCAAACGGATCCTGGATGCGGAGGACGCCGTCAAACTCGAGCGCCAGAAAGAGAAGGAAGCCGAGCTTGAGGCCAAGCATCTGGAGACGGAACGCAAAAAAGCGGAAAACATGACGGAAAGAAACCCCAATACGTCCAAGAAAAAGCAGCACAAAAGTGAGCGGCAGGAGCAGCTGGAGAAAGCGGCGGATTGGGAGAAGAAGCATTCGGATACCGTTGAGGAAACCGACCCGAGCCGTGTCGGCACGCGCCGATTCGCCAGAGGGCGTGCGTATGACCCGGAACGTTTTGGCGACGGTGTTGCCCTCGATGATGCGGCGACGGACGCGCCTGATGAAAACATGTAATGCGCCCTTGGGCGCTGAAGGAGCTGACTGGGATGTTGAAATCAATTGAAGTGACTGGAAAAAGTGAGGATGATGCGATCCAGTCGGCGCTGGATCAACTCGGGCTGTCGCGCGACGAAGTATCCGTTGAAATCGTCGAGCGGGCAAAAGCCGGATTTCTCGGACTGAAAAGTACGCCGGCCGTTGTCCGTGTCACATTTGACAGCGTTACCAGCAGCGCCGAGCACGTTGAGACGTTTTTAACGGGCTTATTTGTTCGGATGGGCGTCAAAGCAACGCCCGAAATTGCCGAAGCGGAAGGGACTCTGGCCGTCACGCTGACCGGGGAAGACCCGGGGGCGTTAATTGGCCGCCGCGGCGAAACGCTGGACGCCATACAGCATCTGACCAACTATGTTATCAACCGTGGTAATGCCGCGCACGTCCGCGTCAGCATCGACGCGGAGAATTACAGAGAGCGCCGCAACGAGGCGCTGGAGCGCCTTGCCGAAAAAGTTGCCGCCAAGGTCGTCAAATATAGAAAGAATATGACGCTTGAACCGATGAACTCCTATGAGCGCCATGTCATCCATACGGCACTGCAGGAAGTTGCCAATGTGACAACATACTCCGTCGGGACGGAGCCAAACCGACGCATTGTTGTCGCCTATGAACGCAAAGGCGGAGAGACGAACAGCCAGCCGACGTATCGGGAATGGAGATAAGAGGGGGTACGGCAAAATGGTACTTGACAAAGTGCGGGAGCTGTTGGCATCGCAGTTTGAACTGGATATCAGCAAAATATCGCAGGACACGGATATCGTTGCGGATCTCGGCGCCGATTCCTTAGATCTTGTTGAGATGATTATGATGCTGGAAGAGGAATTCGGTATTGTCATTACAGATGAGACGATTTACGGGTATAAGACAGTCGGAGAAGTGACAGCGTTTATTGAAAACATACTTGACAAAACGCTATAAATTCATGAAAAAAGAGCGGTGCAGGTTATACCTGCACCGCTTAATTCATAAATTCGGAAACGTTTAGGTTAAGACATCACGCGTTTAGCGCCGTACCAGACACGCGTGTAATAGGCGCTGTCAAGGCTAGAGATAACGACGCCGATTTTGGGCGTTGAGGCATGGACGAATTTGTTGTTGCCGATGTAAATCCCAACGTGCGTCACGCTGTGCCCGCCGTTTGAGGAGAAGAAGACAAGGTCACCCGGCTGCAGGTCTGCTTTCTTTACGGACGTGCCGTCATTTTTAAACTGGCTCGATGCCGTCCTGTTGACATTATAATCAAAATGACGGAAAACGTAGTAAACAAGACCGGAGCAGTCAAAACCGGACGAAGGAGACGCGCCGCCATAAACATAGTTGTAACCGACATACTGCGTGGCAAAGTCAACAAGAACCTGGCGGGCCGAGAGCTGCTCGGAGGAAAGCTGCGTCACTGTGACGTTGTTGGCACCTGTCTGAGCCGCGGCGGTTGTGCCGGACGGCGTAGGCGTTGCTGAAGGCGTCGCCACAATGCTCACAAAATCAGAGCGGATATAACCCGTTTTACCGCTATATTTGACTTTATACCAGCCGTTATTGATGCCTATGACACTGACGACCGTGGCGTTCTTGCAGCTGCACAGTAAAGTTCCCGATGTTGAGGGTGTTGCGCGCATGGAGACGCTGTCACCTGTAACGCTGCCGGTTGCATTAAAATTTTCCGCTTTTAAAACGTTCGACAGATACATCGTCGCGACGTACCCGGCGGTCCCGTTATAATTGACGTGGTACCAGTCGCTGCTCGTCTGCTCGAGAACGACCACCCTTTCGTTATGTGCAACGGTTGCAACGATTGGATATGACGTGTCCGGCCCCGAGCGAATGTTGAGACTGGAGGCGGAAACGGTCGCTGCACCATAGGCAATGCTGCCGGCTGCGGCTGTTATGTATTGTGCTGTTAACAGGACCGATAAGACCATCAGCACGGCGAAAAGCTTCTTGAATAATCGCAAAACACATCACACCTTTCCGATTGCGCTTATTTTGAATTCAATGCCCTGTCAAGCCAGACGGCGGCAACATCTATTGCCGCATACAAGCTATTTTTCTCGCTTTTTTTAACGACCCTGTCACGTGACTTTAAATCGGGATCCGTGAGCTGCAGCTGCACGATGATTTTCGTCGCCACGTCCATATCTTTAACCTTTTTCGTTTCCGTGACCTGAAGCATGATTATATATTTATCGGACATGCTGCCGTAATAAATGAGATTATCCTTGCGTCTGAGCGGATGACCTTTATACTCTAAAACTGATTCTGCCGTAGCTGTGGACATACTTCGCCCCCTTTCTATGATTGTAACGGAATTGTAACACATTGTTTCCCAGCTGTCAATATAAAAAGCACCAATTCCGGTCAATATAGACAATGTCACTGTCAAAGCATGATATGATTGGTATAAATTATACAATAAGGACATAAATGCCGCCTGAAAAGATAAAAAGACAGCCAATGACGTGTCATCGGCTGTCTTAAAATGTGATGAAGATTGCGGCCAGGTTATTTTTCCAGATAGAATTTAACGAGCTCTTGCAGGAGCTCGTCCCTGTCGAGACGACAGATGAGGCTGCGGGCGTTGTTATAATTTGTAATATAGGTGGGGTCTTCAGATAAAATATAGCCGACAATCTGGTTGACCGGATTGTAGCCTTTAACACGCAGTGATTCATAAACCGAGGAGAGTATTTCGCGTGTCTCGGTTCTTGTTGTCACGACATCAAATTTTCTCGTATATCCGTCCATCACGATGCCCTCCTTATGCATAATCAAATGCGCTCACGATAGATACACAACAATATTATAACAAATTTTAGCAGTGTGTAAAGCCGATTGTGTTACAATTTCATGACAAATACCACAAGATGCTAGCAAATAGAACAAAATTACATGTCCATCTGCTCTTTGCCAAACGGCTCCGGCAGCAAGGCCGTCAGCGGATAGCTGACGTACCGCCCGTCCGAACGCGAGCAAAGCACTTCAATCCGCGGCGAGAATTCCCACAAAACCTGACGGCAGGTGCCGCATGGGAAGCAATAGGCGTTCGTATCAGCATAGATGGCAATGCGCTTAAAGCTACGGTGACCGGCGCTGACGGCACTGGCAACGGCGGCTCGTTCAGCACAAAGTGTACACTCCAGCGCGGCGTTTTCAATTTTGCTGCCGGTAAAAACAGTGCCGTCTTCACACTCCAGTGCGGCTCCGACGGCAAAACGTGAGTAAGGGGCATAAGCGTTTTTCACGGCATTGGCAGCTTTTTCAATCAAATTTCTGTCTGTCATGGCGTCCTCCCGTTCCGGAATAACCGGTACTCATAGAAAAATGCCGTTTCGCCCGCGGTATTTAGATAAAGTAACGAACACCGCTTTCGAAAATAGGCTGATGCTTATTGCCGAGGATGTTTTTCGCGACATATGTGTTGCGGCGCTCGGTATGCGCCATCTTGCCAAAAACGCGCCCGTCAGGGCTTGTAATGCCCTCAACGGCCATAACTGAACTGTTCGGGTTTACAAGAATGTCCATCGACGGCGTGCCGGAAGCATCGCAGTACTGCGTGGCGAGCTGCCCGCTGGCAAGCAAGCCCTTTATCGTCTCATTAGAGGCAACAAAGCGCCCCTCGCCGTGGGAAACGGGAATCGCATGCACGTCATCTACTTGGCAGAGGTTCATCCATGGCGAGTGCACGGACGCGACACGCGTATAAACGTATCTGGACTGGTGACGGCCAATCAGGTTGTAAGTCAGCGTCGGGCAAGCCGCGTCCGTCTGCCGGATTTCACCGAAGGGAACGAGCCCGAGTTTGATGAGTGCTTGAAAACCATTGCAGATGCCGAGCATGAGACCATCACGGTTGTACAAAAGATCATGGACGGCATCCGTTATGCGCGGATTTTTGTAAAAGGCCGTAATAAATTTCGCAGACCCGTCCGGCTCGTCGCCACCGGAAAAACCGCCGGGCAGAATAATTATCTGGCTGTTCCGGATCGCCTTTTCAACAGCGTCAACAGACTCTTCCAAAAAAGATGACGTTAAGTTGCGAACCAGTCTTGTGTCAGCAATACCGCCGGCGGCGATCACGGCACGGGCTGTATCAATTTCACAGTTGGTGCCGGGAAAAGCGGTGATGACCACGCGCGGCTTGGCAAACGATTGCTTTGGCGTGAGAAGGCACTTGTCTCGAAAACTGACAGCTGGAACAGACGCCGTTTCACCGGTTTTCGTTTTAAAAACGTCCTCAAGTGTCTGTTCCCAGTGCACACATAAGGGCTGAAGCTCAATCGTTTCAGCCGCAAAAACGAGTGCATGGGTATCGGAAACGCGACCAAGAGGCAGAGCCCTGTCGACAGGGCCGGTCACTTCCGCAATAATTGATCCAACAGGCGCTGAAAAAAGGGTATCGCTGTCTAAGCCCAAGTCCGCCGTTAAGCCGAGTTGATTGCCGAGTGCCATTTTAAAGAGACCTTCGGCAATACCGCCACTTGTGACGGCCCAAGCTGAGACAATAACGCCGCGCCCGGCTAGCTGATGGACGGTTTTCCAAACTTGTTTCGTTTCGGAAAGCGTCCGCCCGGCTTTGAAGAGGACAACGGCATTCCCGGGCTGCTTGAATTCAGGGGATAGGACGCGCGACGCGTCATTCGGCGCGATGGCAAATGAAATGAGAGACGGCGGCACGTCAAGCTCGTTAAAGGAGCCGGACATGCTGTCTTTGCCGCCGATGGCGGCAAGCTCCAAGTCCATCTGCGCTTCTAAGGCACCGAGAAGGGCGGACAGCGGTTTGCCCCAACGGACAGCGTCGTGCCGCAGGCGCTCAAAATACTCCTGAAACGAAAGATAAACGGCGTCGGGGTCGCACCCGGCCGCAACAAGCTTGGCGACTGAGGTCACAACAGCAGTTTTAGCCCCTTCAAAGGGGTTTTGCGCAGACAAAAACGGGTCAAAACCGAAGGACATGGCAGAACAAGTCGATGTCTGCCCAGAAAAAGCAGGCAGGAGCGCCGCCATCACCTGCGTCGGTGTGCGCTGCGTTTTGCCGCCAAATGGCATTAAGACGCTGCCGGCCCCGATAGAGCTGTCAAAGCGCTCAATCAGGCCGCGCTGGGAGCAGGCGTTCAAGCTGCCGACAAGCGCTAGAAAGCGTTCGCCTAGGGCTGCACTAGATGAATCGGCTTGCTCCGCCGGAAGCGGCGGCACAACGGCCGAGATATGCTTTTCAGAGCCGTTGGACGCCAGAAATTCACGGCTTAAATCGGCAATCACCTTGCCCTCAAAGCGCATGACAAGGCGGGGAGATTCGGTCACCTCAGCGACGACGTAAGCTTCGAGATTCTCCTGGGCTGCTTTTTCAATAAAAGCTGAGACATTTTCCGGTGCCACAACGACCGCCATGCGTTCCTGTGACTCGGAAATGGCAATTTCCGTACCGGTTAAGCCGTCGTATTTTTTCCGGACACGGGAAAGGTCAATCGACAGACCGTCGGCCAGTTCGCCGATGGCAACCGAAACGCCGCCCGCGCCAAAATCGTTGCAGCGCTTGATCATGGCCGTGACAGCCGGGTCAAGAAACAGGCGCTGGATTTTGCGCTCTTCCGGCGCGTTGCCCTTTTGAACCTCCGAAGCCATCGTGACAAGGGAGGCATCGTTGTGCGTCTTGGAGGACCCCGTCGCGCCACCGATACCGTCGCGGCCTGTCCGGCCGCCAAGCAGCAAAACCTGATCGCCGGGGGCGGGCGTCAGGCGAACAACGTCCTTCGCCCGAACGGCACCGACAACGGCACCAATCTCCATGCGTTTGGCGACATAGCCGGGGTGATAGTACTCGTGAACAAGCCCGGTTGCCAGGCCGATTTGATTACCATAGGAAGAATAGCCCTGTGCGGCTGTCACCGTCAGCTTACGCTGCGGGAGTTTGCCGGGCAGCGTGTCCATAAGCGCAACGCGCGGGTCGCCGGAGCCTGTTACGCGCATGGCCTGATAAACATAGGCTCTGCCGGAGAGCGGGTCGCGGATGGCGCCGCCGATGCACGTTGCAGCACCGCCAAAAGGCTCAATTTCGGTCGGGTGGTTATGTGTTTCATTTTTGAACATCAGCAGCCAGTCTTCCGTTTCACCGTTGACTGTCGCATCGACATGAATGGAGCAGGCGTTGATCTCATCAGAGACGTCGATATTTTTCAAAAGGCCGCGCTTGGCAAGCGCTTTGGCCGCGATGGTCGCGATGTCCATCAGCGTTTCAGGGCGCTTGGCCGCGTTGTCGCCATAAACCTCGTTTCGGAGGTCTTTGTATCTGGTATAGGCGCGGGAAACGGCCTCGTCCTCAATCTTGATATCGTCAAAATGTGTGCCGAAGGTTGTGTGGCGGCAGTGGTCGGACCAGTATGTGTCAATCAGCCTGATTTCCGTCTCGGTCGGGTCGCGCTGCTCAGTCCGGCGGAAATAGGCCTGCATAAAGCGCAGATCGTCCATGTCCATAGCCAGCCCAAAGGTGTCATGCAGGCGCGAAAGCACTGCATCGTCGGCGTCAATAAAACCGCTCACAACGCCCACGGGTGCCGGAACAATCGTTTCCTGATACAGTGTTTCAGGTTTTTCAAGACCGGCACGGCGCGTTTCAACAGGGTTAATGAGATAATCAGACAGGCGGTTTTTATCTGTTTCGTTGAGAGTACCGACAAACACATAGATTTTTGCCGCTTTGACGGCAGGCCGGTCAAGGCATGTGAGCATTTGGATGCACTGCGCGCAGGAATCGGCGCGCTGGTCAAACTGCCCGGGGAGGGCCTCGACGCCTAGAACCCAGTATTCGCCGGTAAAAGCGGGCAACGCTTCGTCATAACAATCGTCAACCTGCGGCTCGGAAAAGACAGTGCCGTGCGCTTTATTATAGATATCTTCCGTTATACCTTCAACGTCGTATCGGTTAAAAATTCGAACGGCCTGAAGGTCTTTTAAACCGAGAAAATCGCGCAGGTCGACGGAAAGGCCTTGAGCTTCAATATCATAGCCGGGCCTTTTTTCTGTGTAGCATCTGTAGACGTGCATAGTTGCCCCTTCCCCTGGTCAGCTGAGATTGATTTTCCAAGACGTCAGCCCATAAAAAATATCGGACTGCGTCGGGTTTAAACCGCTTATAACATTTCTGTTGGCGTGGACGGTATATTGCCTGTATAAAATCGGGATGATCGGATCGGTTGAATCGACATAAGCGCACAGCTGTGCGGCCGCCGTTTTTTCAGTTTCCTCGTCCGACGCGGCCAATAATGCGTTGATTCGCGTCTGGCAGGCCGTTGTCCCGGCGTGGCCGTAATCAACCGAACCGCCGGGTGCCAATAGCGCGGAAAGGTCATTATCGGCGGGCAGATAGACATCGCCGTAATACATATCAAAATTACCGTTTTTTAAAGCCTCGACATAAGCGCTCCAAGAAAGCGGCTTGAGCTCAACATTGATGCCGACCTTCTTAAGCGAATCGACGACCTGTTGGGCTGCGGCGACCTTGTAGCTGTTATCACCGTTGACGATGAAGGTGAGCTTAAAGGGAACAAGCGTATTGCCAGAGCTCGGGAATTCAAGGAAACCGTCTGTATCGTCATCACGCATCCCGAGCGATGAGAAAATGCTGGACAGCTCGCTGAGCGTATCGGTAATCTGCGGCTCCCAAGCCGTATCGTAAAACTTATAATTCGGGCTTAAAATAAGCGGTGCGGCAAGGGCATGGCCGTTGTAAACGGCGCTCACGATGCTTTTTCGGTCAATAATAAGCGAAAAAGCGTTGCGGATTTTCGCGTTTGACAAGACGCGGTTATGCAGGTTAAAGCCGACATACTGCAAAATTGTCGTATTATAATAGCGAATTTCATGGTCGTTTAAAATGTTGATTTCTGAGGCGTCAGCCGGATCGTCCCAGAACATGTCGACGGTTTGCGAGGAAAATTCAACCGACAGGTCTGAGTTCGTGCAGTCCTTTAAATAGATCTCAGAAACAGGAATTTTAGCGGCATCGCGATATGTGGTAAGGGCGACGAGATGCGCCGAGCCAGTATCATCATAGTAATAGGGGCCAGAGCCCGCCGGGTGGGTGCTGTTGATAGCGCCGCTCTTAATAATCGGCACGTCTAAAAGCTCTGGCAGCTTATAATTTGCTTTTGTGAGCGTGATCTTCAGCGTGAGGGCGTCAACTGTTGAGATGCCTGAAAGAGCCCCAAAGCGACCGGCAAAACGGCCGAGTTGACTGGCCCAGTTTAGTGAATACTTGACGTCGGCCGCGTTGAGTGTTGACCCGTCACTCATGGCGACGCCGGATTTTAGCTTGATGGTATATGTTTTGCCGTCGGATGATGTTGAAAAGCTGTCACATAGGACGGACTCGGCTTCCATTTTGTCATTCAGAACAAAGAGCCCCTCATACATCAGCGGTGCCAGCGCCATATTATCCGGCGAAGTTCCCGTAATTGGATTGAGCGTTTGGCCCGCGTTATACCGAACCGTGAAGACGTGGTCGGAGGCATTTGAAGCGCCCGCCGTTACGCCGGGGGAGGCGCTGGACGCCGGATCGTCTGATGATTTGGATGATGACGCACAGGAAGACAGCGTCGCCGCCAAAAGGGCGCCGACAAGCAGCAGGGCAAGCGATTTTTTAAAATGCCGTTTCAATGAGCGCTTCCTTTCAGCATGATCACGGTGGCCTGACTGCCCCGCTGTCCCTTCGTGACACGGTGGGACCAGTATTTTGTGTTGGCGCAGGCCGTGCATTCCGGCGAAACGTCGATATTTTCCGCCTTTAACCCCGCGCGGCGTAAAAGAAACGTGTTAATACCTTTCAAGTCGACGTTAAACATGCCGTCATCTGCTCGGATGAAATTAGACGCGGCTGGGCCGAGAAGGGCTGAAACAGCGACGGTGACATCTTTCCCCGTTTCAAAGCAGCATTGAGAAATACAAGGCCCGATGGCCGCCCGGAGATTTTCCGGGTGCGTCCCGAAACTCGCGGCCATTTTCCGGACGGCCGCACCGGCAATGTCTGCCGTCGTCCCGCGCCAGCCCGCATGAACGGCACCGACGGCGTACTCTTGGGGGTCAAATAGTAACATCGGGACACAATCCGCCGTGAAGATAACGAGCGGCACGTTTATGGCCGCCGTGACGAGCCCGTCAGCCTCAAACGGGACAGGCTGGAACACATCCACGCGGTCTTCTTTTGTGACAAGGCGAACCTCGGCCCCATGCACCTGCCGGGAAAAGACAAAGCCGCCGGCTGGAAGGCCAAGGGATGCGGCAAGGAGCTGATAGTTTTCCCGGACGGCAGCCGGGTCATCCCCGACATTCTGCCCGAGATTCAACGATGCGTGAATACCGTGGCTGACACCGCCGCCGCGCGTTGTAAAGGCATGGGTGACAGGTAGAAGCGACGACGTCATAAAAGGGATACCGCCCGCGCTTTTCTCTGCAAATGACATAATTTAGTCGTTTCTGCCGCAGCAGTCCTTATACTTCATCGGTAAACCGTTTGAGCGTTTTTTGCCGCAGGGGCAGGGGTCGTTCCGGCCAATTTTTGCGCCTTTTTTAACCGGCTGCTGTTTGACGGAATCGTCGCCTCCGGCGTTTTCAACCGCGCTGGCGTTTTTAGAAACGCTCTTGCGTTCCAGCGTCTGCTCTTTTTTGACGCGCGCGACAAATATCCGGCGGACGACTTCTTCCTTGATGCCGCCGATCATGGCCTCAAACATGTCGTAGCCCTCGCGCTTATATTCGTCAACAGGGTTTGTCTGCCCGTAGGCCCGGAGACGGACGCCGTCTCGAAGCTCTTCCATAGCGTCAATATGCTCCATCCAGTATTCGTCAACAACACGCAGCATGATGACGCGTTCGAGCTCACGCATGAGCAGCGCGTCTGTCCCCGGCAGGAGACCAAGATCCTTTTCCTTTGCCTCATAGGCGGCAATGGCTTTATCATATAAAAGGTCACGAAGCTCGTCGCGGCTGATTTTCTTTGTTTCAGACAGCTGCGGTAGGTCACCTTTATTTAAAAACAGCTGTTCATACGGCTTGACAAGCTCGTCAAGTTCCGCCTGATCGGACAGGCTGCCATGCTCGCCGAAACTGCCGGCAAGCGTCGCGTCAATCACCTCGCCGATCATACCCTGCAGATTTGCCTTGATATCCTCGCCGTCAAGAACCTTGCGGCGCTGCTCATAGATGAGTGTGCGCTGCGTGTTCATGACGTCGTCATATTCCAAAACGTGCTTGCGCGACTGGAAGTTACGGCTTTCAACCTTTTTCTGTGCCTGCTCAATCGCATTGGAGAGAATTTTCTGGTCGATGGGCGTGTCCTCGTCAAGGCCGAGAGAATCCATCATGCCCATAATGCGTTCGGAGCCGAACAAGCGCATAATATCGTCCGTCAAGGCGATATAAAACCGCGTTTCACCGGGGTCGCCCTGGCGGCCGGCGCGGCCGCGGAGCTGATTGTCAATTCGGCGGGACTCATGGCGCTCAGTGCCGAGAATGAACAGGCCGCCCGCCTCTTTCACTTTTTCGGCCTCGGCGCTTGTAACGGCTTTATGTTTTTCAAGACTTGATACGAAAAGATGGCGGGCTTCAAGAATGCGCTCGTCCTCTGTCTCGGCATAACCGGTGGCTTCGACAATAACTTCGTCTGAGATATTCGCTTTTTGCAAATCGTTTTTCGCCATATATTCGGCATTGCCGCCGAGCATAATGTCTGTACCGCGCCCGGCCATATTCGTTGCGATCGTGACAGCGCCGAGCTTTCCGGCCTGCGCGACAATTTCGGCCTCCTTCTCATGGTGCTTGGCGTTGAGAACATTATGCGGAACGCCGCGCTTTTTCAGCATGGCGGATAAGAGCTCGCTCTTTTCAATAGAGACGGTGCCGACAAGGACAGGCTGGCCTTTTTTATGGCAGTCGTCAATCTGATTGATGATAGCCTTATACTTGCCGTTTTCAGTTTTGTAAATGACATCAGGGTTGTCAATACGCAAAAGCGGGCGGTTTGTTGGAATTTCGATGATATCAAGATTATAAATAGCGCCGAACTCCTCTTCCTCGGTCAGCGCCGTACCGGTCATGCCGGAGAGCTTGTCATACAGGCGGAAATAGTTCTGAAAGGTGATCGTGGCAAGGGTTTTACTCTCATGGGCGACCTTGACGTGCTCCTTGGCCTCGATAGCCTGATGTAGGCCCTCGTTATAACGGCGCCCGAACATCAAACGGCCGGTGAATTCGTCGACAATGATGACCTCACCGTCCTTGACAACGTAGTCAACATCGCGTTGCATAATGCCGTGGGCTTTGACGGCCTGATTGATGTGGTGGGAAAGCGTGTTGTTTTCAAGGTCTGATAGATTTTCAAGCCCGAAATACTGTTCGGCCTTAGCGATGCCATTGGCCGTCAGCGTCGCGGTTCGGGCTTTTTCGTCGACGACGTAATCCTCGTCAATATCCTCATCCTCCTGTGACTTCTCGTCGATGGAGGCATAGACTTTTTTCTTCAGCTTGCTGACAAACTCGTCAGCCTTTGTATACATATCCGTCGATTCGTCACCCTGACCGGAAATGATAAGCGGTGTTCTGGCCTCGTCGATCAAAATGGAGTCGACCTCGTCAACGATGGCAAAGGAATGGCCGCGCTGCACCATGTTTTGGCTGTAGAGCGCCATGTTGTCACGCAGGTAGTCAAAGCCCATTTCGTTGTTGGTACCGTAGGTGATGTCCGCCGCGTATGCCGCGCGCCGTTCCGGGCTTGACAAGCCGTGGACGATGAGGCCGACGGACAGACCCATAAACCGGTGGACCTTGCCCATCCAATCGCTGTCACGCCGGGCGAGATAATCGTTGACGGTGACTATGTGGACGCCGTTGCCGGCAAGCGCGTTTAAGTAGGAGGGCAAAACAGCGACGAGCGTTTTGCCTTCACCGGTTTTCATCTCGGCAATTCGGCCCTGATGGAGGACGATGCCGCCGATGAGCTGGACCTTATACGGCCTGAGACCTAAAACGCGGTCGGCAGCCTCTCGCACGGCGGCAAATGCCTCCGGCAGAATATCGTCAAGCGTTTCGCCGCTGCCAAGTCTTTCTTTAAATTCAGCCGTCTTGGCCTTTAAGGCCTCGTCTGACAGTTCTTTGTATTCCTCTTCATAAGACTCGATTTTAACAACAAGCGGGGCAATGGTTTTGAGCTCGCGCATACTGTGCGTGCCAAAAACTTTTGATACGAGTTCTTTAAACATATGACTGCCTTTCCTGCGGATAGAGTGTGATTTGGTTAACCAACGTATTATAGCATACACATATGAATAAAAAAAGAGATTCTTATAAAAAATGAGTAATCCAATGCTTATGGGATCGTATCAAGCAAAAAGGCTGGCAGCGGGGTGTTTTCGTCTGTAAAAATTAAGCAATATAAACGAAATATGGAACAGATGTTTGCTTATGATCCGGCATACATTTTTCTGATGCGAAAAATGGAGAAAGGAATCGGGTGGGTTAAAACTTTTTGTTGACAACACCGGGCTGTTTTGCTATCATTAACCTCACTGACGGCAAGGGTGTGCTGGTGTAGCTCAGCCGGTAGAGCAGCTGATTTGTAATCAGCAGGTCGGGGGTTCGAATCCGTCCACCAGCTCCATTTCGTCTTCCGTCCAAATTGAATATGGAGGAGTTCCCGAGTGGCCAAAGGGGGCAGACTGTAAATCTGTTGTCACCGACTTCGGTGGTTCGAATCCACCCTCCTCCACCAAATTAAAACACCGTTTTCATACAAGAAAGGCTGGCTCTTATGAGTCAGCCTTTCTTGTATATTTGGTTGAAAACCTTTTAGAATTAGGACTTTCAACGTATGGACATGGATTTTTCATCGCTGGGCTTAACGCTGGGAATATCTTCAGTGGTGATGCGCGGCATTATTTGTTTCGGAATATGCAACAAGCCGACAAAAACGGGCGAAGTCAATACATCGGCGTGGTACGCGGCATCATATTGTTTTTTTAGGCGCTAAACCCGCAAGCGGCCGCGAAACCCTCTACTGCTATAAAATGAGGGGGCGCCATTATGA
This sequence comes from Oscillospiraceae bacterium CM, assembly GCA_022870705.1. NCBI lineage: Bacteria > Bacillati > Bacillota > Clostridia > Eubacteriales > Oscillospiraceae > Oscillospiraceae bacterium JHJ. Next base: position 2,066,642 of record CP072107.1, on the reverse strand, counting down.
TAAACAAAGACATGGCCATATCGGCGATCGCCAAAAATTGCGCCGCCAAGCTTTCTGATGTCCTCCGGTGTCATCAGCCAGCTTGAGGTTTTCGTATCAAAATTTCCTTGTTTCTGTAATTGCTTATACTGCTCTTGCGTCAAAAGCTCAATACCCATGGAAGCGGCCATATCTATGGCATTGCCCTTTGGAAAAACCCCTTTTTCAATCCGCTCCTGCTGGCCAATACCATCATAACAAACATTGCGCCGACCGATAGGACTTTCCGGTGAGCAATCATAAAAGATGTATTCACCGGTCGCGCCATCAAGCTCCAAAACATCCGGTTCGCCACCGGTACGCTCCATAGTTTCCAAGGAGCGAAGCTTTTCGGGGTAGAGTTGAAGTCTTTTCAGCATATCGGGCCAGTAAATGTTCTGGTGGCGATTCATATTTGCTTCAAAGCGGCTTTTTAGTATGCCGAGCAATTCCGTTTCTGTCATATTAACCCTCCTATGAACGATCTTGAATACCGCCTTGATGTCTAAACCAAACGCGTCGGCTCTGGTATGAAACGATATTTCCCTTTTTTTGAAACTTTACAGGTGATCGAACGCGCCGAACTCATTGTTCCAAACGCATGGCGCGCATGGCGTTTAAAATTGCAAGCAGTGCCACGCCGACGTCGCCAAACACGGCTTCCCACATAGTCGCAAACCCCAATGCCCCGAGAAGAAGGATGACGGCCTTCACCGAGAGTGCGAAAATAATGTTTTGCCAGACGATGGCCCGCGTCCGGCGCGCTATCCGGATTGCCGAAACGAGCTTTGAGGGTTCATCCGTCATCAGGACGATGTCGGCGGCCTCAATGGCGGCATCGGAGCCGAGCGCACCCATCGAAACACCGACGTCGGCCCGCGCGAGTACCGGGGCGTCGTTCACACCGTCTCCCACAAAAACGAGCGTTTTGCTTTTCTGCTTTTCCTGTTGCAGGGCTTCAAGCTGTGCCACCTTCTGCGCGGGAAGAAGGTCTGTCACCACCGCGTCCAAGCCGATGCTTGCGGCTATAGCCTCGCCGGAAGCCTTGACGTCACCTGTCAGCATAACCGTTTTTCGGACGCCGAGGGTTTTAAGGTCTTTGATGGTCTGCCGACTATCCGGCTTTAACGTGTCGGCGATGACGATAGACCCGGCGAAAACGCCGTCAACCGCCACATAAACGACGCTTCCCGGTACGGTGCTTACTTGCCAGTCAATTCCCGCCGACGCCATAAGCCTGCCATTGCCTGCGAGGACCTGCCTGCCGTCCACCGTGACGCGGACGCCGAGACCGGGGAGCTCTTCATGCGCCCCGACCCGTTCCGGGCGGACGGGTTGCCTGTAAGCTTTTTGAAGCGAGACGGCAATCGGATGATTTGAAAAGCTCTCGGCGTGCACGGCCATATCAAGTAGTGCCGCTTCCGACCAGCCGTTTGCACAGGTTGTTTCCGTCACGTCAAAAACGCCTTTCGTCAAGGTGCCTGTTTTATCGAAAACGACCGTATCGATGGTGTTGAGAGCCTCCAGATAGTTGCCGCCTTTAATCAAAATGCCGTTGCGGGAAGCGCCGCCGATCCCGCCGAAGTAGCTGAGCGGGATGGAGATGACAAGTGCGCACGGGCAGGAGACAACGAGAAAGACGAGCGCCCTGGAGAGCCAGTCATGGAACATCGCCCCGGGTATAATAAGCGGTGGAATAATGGCAAGCGCCAGCGCCGAGAAGACGACAAATGGCGTATAAAACCTGGCGAATTTTGTGATGAAGGTCTCTGTTGGCGCTTTTTTGCTGCCGGCGTTTTGCACGAGATCAAGGATTTTTGAAACGGTCGAATCGCCAAAGACTTTTGTAACCGCAATCGTCAGCAGGCCGTTTTGATTGACGGAGCCGGACAAAACGGCACTGCCTGGCTCAACGTCGCGAAACAGGGCTTCTCCCGTCAAGGCGGATGTATCAAGAGCCGAGCGGCCTTCAACAACGCGCCCGTCAAGCGGGATTTTTTCACCCGGCTTGACGACTATTAAATCGCCAACGGCAACGTCTTCCGGGGCGACACGACGAAGCGTGCCGTCAATTTTTAAATTTGCGGTATCTGGCCGGATGTCCATCAGCGCGGCGATGGAACGGCGGGAGCGCCTAACGGCGAGATGTTCAAATGCTTCACCCACCTGATAAAAAAGCATGACCGCTACACCCTCGGGGTATTGCCCGATGGCGAACGCACCAATTGTCGCGACGCTCATGAGAAAATTTTCGTCAAAGAAGTCGCCTTTCAGGATGTTTCTCAGCGCCCGGATAACGACCGTGCCGCCAATCAACACATAACTGATCAAAAAAAGCGCCAGTGCCGCCGTTTTGCTAGAATTTGCGAGGAGACCAGCGACAAAAAAACCGACCCCCGCCACAAAAGCTATTTGACGGACATGCATTTTTTTTGTCTCGTCGTTATCTGCCGCCTGTTTTTCGACGGACGATACGGTCACATCGGGCTCAATTGCATTGATGATGGAAGACGCCTGCCGGACGATGCCTGGCAGCGCCTTTTTGTCGGACACCGTGAGCGTCAACCGCTGCGCGGCAAAGTTTATTTCCGATGTCAAAACACCTGTAATGGCACTTGTCTGCGCCTCAATTTTTTGCGCGCAGTTATTGCAGCTCAGCCCATCCAAAATGAGAATATGCCGGCCGGGTCCCGTTGTTTTCTGGTCCATAGTCAGTCCCTCGTCTAAATCGATATAATAAAATAACCTGTTCATCTATACGCCGCATACAAAGCACGCGTTTGCAGCACTATTCGCAGATGTGTTGAAGTCCCTGATCAAAAATATGGCGAACATGATCGTCGGCTAGAGAATAAAAAATAATCTTACCGTCCCGATGGTAATTGACAAGCTTGGCTTGCTTTAGAATCCGAAGCTGATGGGAAATCGCCGACTTCGTCATTCCCAGCAGTACGGCGATATCGCACACGCACATCTCGGCGTTTAAAAGCGCGCAGAGAATTTTAACGCGCGTGGAGTCGCCGAACACTTTAAAAAGCTCGGAGAGATTCAGAAGACTGATTTCGTCGGGCAGCAGGGCGCGGACGTCGCTGACGACATCCTCGTGAATGGTGCTGCAATCGCACCGATCCATTTCGACCGTATAGGCGCACATGTTGAATTCCTCCAATAAAACCACAGTTGTTCAATTGTTCAACTATAGTATACATATGACGGCTCGTCATGTCAACAGAAAATGTGCTGCGGGGAGACGGGGGCGTAAAGCCGACCTTTACGTCAAAATGTTAAAAGAGACCGGCGCCGCCGGTCTCTTTTTGTCATCACGTAGAGGATTCTTTAGCAGAGTATTAGAACAGCGTCAGCTGGCTTGTCTCCGGCAGCACGCCAAGCGCGCCGAGGTTTTTCAGCTGCTCGATATGCGTTTTCGAAACTTTCGGGCAGCAGAGCGACAACTCTTCAATCGAGATAAACAGCCGCCCACCCCCGCGGCTTTTAACGAGATCGAACGCCGCCGTCTCGCCGAGGCCGCTGATGGCGACAAACGGGGGGCGGAGCTTCCCGTCTGTCGTGATGTTGAATTTAACGGCGTCCGATTCGTAAAGGTCAACCGCTGTAAATTCAAACCCACGCTGATAGAACTCGTAACAAGCCTCAAGTGTCGTTAAGAGGTCTTCTTCCTTGGCTTTGGCTTCCGGCAGGTTTTTGATCTCGCGGATTTTTGCCGAGACAACGTCAATCCCGCGCGTCATGAACTCAGCGTCGAAAGAGTCCTTCTGGCTGCGCCGGTAGAAATAGGCGCTATAAAAGGCCAGCGGCTCGTGGACCTTAAACCACGCTATGCGGAAAGCCATCATGACGTAGGCCACGGCGTGCGCTTTCGGGAATAGATATTTGATTTTTTTGCAGGATGTTATGTACCACCCGGGGACGCCGATGGCTGCCATTTTGTCCTCGGCCCCCTCCGGAAGGCCTTTGCCCTTTCGAACGCACTCCATAATTTTAAACGCCAGCTTTTCATCCATACCCTTGGAAATCAGGTAGAGCATAATATCGTCGCGACAGCCGATTGTCTCGCCGATGGTGGCTGTGCCGCTTAAGATAATATCCTTGGCGTTGCCGAGCCAAACGTCCGTCCCGTGAGAGAAGCCGGACAGACGGACGAGCGTATCAAACTTGTCCGGCTTCGTGTCAACCAGCATCTGTCGTGTAAAACCCGTGCCGAATTCCGGGATGCCGATCGAGCCCGTTTCACCGACGATATCGTCCCCCCGGGCAAGGCCGAGCGGTTCGGGCGATTTAAAAATCGCCATCGTTTCGGGGTCGTCAAGCGGAATTTCACGGGCGTCCACGCCCGTTAAGTCTTCCAGCATTTTAATCATCGTTGGGTCATCGTGGCCGAGCTCGTCAAGCTTTAAAAGGTTATCCTCCATGCAGTGATATTCAAAATGCGTTGTGATGATGCCGGTACCGCTGTCGTCTGCCGGGTGCTGTGCCGGGCAGAAATCGGTGATCTCCATATCCTGCGGAATGACGACGAGGCCCCCGGGGTGTTGGCCAGTCGTCCGCTTGACACCGACGCAGCCCTGCGCGAGACGGTTTTCTTCCGCGCGCGAAACGTGCTTCCCCAGCCCCTCTAAATATTTTTTGACGTAGCCAAAGGCTGTTTTTTCAGCGACTGTTCCAATGGTACCCGCCCTGAAAACATGGTCAGAGCCGAACAGCTCATTCGTATATTTGTGCGCATTTGCCTGATATTCGCCGGAAAAATTGAGGTCGATATCGGGAACTTTATCGCCCCCGAAACCAAGAAACGTCTCAAACGGAATGTCAAATCCGTCTTTTTTATAGATGTCACCGCAGATGGGGCAGACATTGTCTGGCATATCTGCGCCGCAGCCGTACCCTTTGCCGGCGTCGAAATCAGAATGGCCGCAATTGGCGCAGCGGTAGTGGGCTGGAAGTGCGTTGACCTCTGTTATACCCGAAAGGTAGGCGACGATCGATGAGCCGACGCTGCCGCGCGAGCCGACGAGATAGCCGTGCGCAAGCGAATCGGCCACAAGCCTCTGCGCGCTCATATAAATAACGTCGTAATGACGCTCTAAAATATCGCCCAATTCTGCCTCAACCCGTTTGAGAACGATTTCCGGCGGTTGAAGGCCGTAAAGCTCCCGCATCCGGTTTGTGACAATCGTTTTCAAATCATCGGCGCTGTTGTCAATTTTCGGCGCGAACAGCGTTTTGGCAGGCGGCAGCGGCCGAACGGGGTCACACCAGTCGGCAATAAGCCGCGTATTCGTTATGACGACGGCATACGCTGCCTCCTCGCCGAGGTATTGAAATTCCTCCAGCATCTCCGCCGTTGTTCGGAAATAGAGCGGCAGGTCGCGGTCGGCATCCTCAAAGCCTTTGGAAGACAGGAGGATGTGGCGGAAAACTTCCTGCTCTGGGTCAAGGAAGTGAACGTCACCCGTCGCGACGACCGGCTTGTTGAGTTCCTTGCCGAGCGCAACGATGCGGCGGTTGAAGTTGCGCAGATCCTCAACGTTTCCAGCCTTTGGCCTGTCTCCTGACAGCATGAAAAGATTATTGCAGATCGGCTGAATTTCTAGGTAATCATAAAAGGAAGCAAGACGGCGCTGCTCTAATCGGCCGTACCCGTCGGCAACGGCGCTGAAAACCTCGCCAGCCTCGCACGCCGAGCCGATGAGCAGACCATCCCGGTGTTCCAGAAGCGCGCTTTTCGGCATAATGGGATATCGGTTAAAAAACTCGAGATGGCTTTTCGTGATGAGCTTATAGAGGTTTTTGATGCCCGTCTGATTCTTTGCCAGAATCATGATGTGCTTTGGCTTAAACCGGCCCTTGACGGCGGCACCGGCGCGCGCCGCTTGGATATAAGGCCCGATTTGATCCATCGACTCAAGGCCGCCTTGGCGGAGGCGTTCAAACAATCGCGCGAGCACAAGACCCGCCGTAACCGCATCGTCGGACGCCCGATGATGGCGGAAATCAGGCAGACCCAAAAAGCCCGCCACCAGATTAAGGCGATGGCTTTTCAGCTGAGGCAAAAGCGCCCGCGCCAATGCCAGCGTGTCAAGATAAACAGGATCGAAGGCGATGCCGTATCGGCAGCAGGCCTCATCGATAAAGCCAATATCGAAGCTTGCGTTGTGTGCGGCCAGCGGCCGCGTGCCGGCAAAATCGAGAAAGGCGCGCACGGCCTCCTCCTGCGAGGGTGCCGTTAAAACGTCACTGTCTGAAATGCCGGTCAGCTGTGTGATGGCCGGGGGAATATGCCGACCGGGATTGACAAACGTTTGAAATCGCTTGAGCTCCGCGCCGTCTTTCATGATGACGGCCCCAATTTCCGTGATGGCGTCATTAAATGCCGACAGCCCTGTTGTCTCAATATCGAAAACAACGATCTCGGTATCGAGAGGGGCGCAGCAGTCGCCGAAGACGGCCGTCTTATCGTCAACATCGTTGATGTAATACCCTTCAACACCGTAAAGAACCTTAATTTTATCACCGGCGGCCTTCATCGCATCCGGAAACGACTGGACGACGCCGTGGTCGGTGATGGCCACAGCGGGGTGCCCCCACGCGATGGCCCGCCGGATAACGTCCGACGTATCGGTTAAGGCATCCATGGCAGACATTTTTGTATGCAGGTGGAGCTCAACGCGCTTTTCATCGGCCGTATCTGTGCGGCTTTCCTTTGACGCTGTTGCAATGCCTGTGGGCTCGAGCGTCAGCTCGCCGTCATACCGGTTAAAGCCGAGGACGCCCGAGACGGTGACGCTAAGGCCCTTTTTAATACGGCCGACAACATCCGCCGCGTTTTCGTCCGTCAAAAATTTCGAAACGCGGACAGAGCTTGTGTAGTCGGTTATATCAAAGCTTAAGACCCAGGCTTTGCGCTTTGGAATCTCGCGGGATTGGATATCAAAAATGTCGCCCCGAATCGTCACCTTGCCGAGGTCAAGCGTCACCTTTTCCATCGGGGTGATGCTGCCGCCGGGCTCGCGGCCATAGAGAAGTGCACTTTCGGGCTTCTTTTTTTCCGATTTTTTCTTGGAGGCTGTGCCGCCGATGCGGGGATAGACGGGCGTTACCAAAACGGCGGCGAGGCCGAAATCGGCTTTAATGCCGTCGGCGATCACGCCGAGATCAACGGGTGCAATCGGCTCCGGCAGCAGGAGCGTGATTTTCATCAGGCGTTTAGCCTTGTCCACCGAAGCCGAGACAACAAAGGTCTGGGCCAGCTTATCTGCCAAGGCTCCCGCGTTCTGAAGGCACGAGAACATCTCAAGAAAAGGTATCTGATTTTGCTCGCTCAACAGTCCTCTCCCTTTCAGTGTGCCGTTTGTTTTTCTTTCTCACAGTCATCGATGAGCGCCATCAACGCGTCGACAAGCGCTTCTTTCGGAACCTTTCGGACGATTTCACCTTTTTTGAACAAGACGCCTTCACCGTCGCCCCCGGCGATACCAACGTCGGCACGCCTGGCTTCTCCGGGGCCGTTGACGGCGCAACCCATCACAGCAACGGTCAGCTCGGTTTTCCGCCCGGAAAGCCGCCGCTCGACCTCCTCGGCAATCGATATGAGGTCTATCCGCGTCCGACCGCACGTCGGGCAGGAGATGAGCTCTACGCCGCCGCGGCGCAAGCCCAGTGCTTTTAGGATTTCAAGCCCGGCCTTCACCTCGCTCTCCGGCGGGGCGGTGAGGGAAACGCGAAGCGTATCGCCGATTCCTTCGGCCAAAAGCGCCCCGATGCCAACGGCGGATTTGACGAGCCCAGCATAAGCCGTCCCGGCCTCGGTGACGCCGAGATGGAGCGGGTATGCCGTTGCCTCGTGCAGGAGGCGGTAGGCATCAATCGTCAGCCGAACGTCAGATGCTTTGACAGAAATGCAGATATCGTCAAAGTCGAATTGATGTAGCAGCGCGACGTGGCGCAGGGCGCTCTCCAGCATTGCTTCGGCTGTCACGCCGCCATGGGCTTTCAGAATGTCTTTTTCAAGGCTGCCACCGTTGACGCCGATGCGGATGGGGATGCCCTTTTGGCGGCAGACGTCCGTCACCGCGCGGATGTTTTCATCAGAGCCGATGTTGCCGGGATTGATCCGGATTTTGTCAGCCCCCGATTCGGCGGCGGCAATGGCCAGCTGATAATCAAAATGAATATCGGCCACGAGCGGCAATGAAACGTCTTTTTTAATGGCCGCCAGGGCACGAGCCGACGAAAGATCGGGTACGGCAAGACGCACAACGTCACACCCGGCATCCGCCAGTCGCCCAATCTGTGCGACGGTGGCCGAAATATCGCTTGTTTTCGTGTTCGTCATGGACTGGACGGTAATCGGCGCACCGCCGCCAATCAAAACGCCCCCCACGCGAATTTGTTTTTTAACCATTAAACAACTTCACCACATCGTTAAACATCACAATCAGCATGAGCCCCATCAGCAGGACGAAACCGGCTGTGTGCACATACCCCTCATACTTCGGGTCAATATGCTTGCGGGTCAATTTCTCCACAACGAACGTGACGGCCATAAAAAAGATGCGGCCGCCGTCAAGCGCCGGAATGGGCAAGAGATTGAAAACGGCGAGGTTAATGGCGATAAACGCACAAAAGTAGGCGATGTCGGCAAGCCGTTCGGAAAGCGGAACAGACTGATTCTGCCCAACCTGATTGATGGCCGAGACAATCCCGACGGGGCCGGACAAATCCTTTAACCCGGCGCTGCCTGAAACGAGCATCGACAGGCTGACGCGGATGAGGCGGACGAAGTTCATCGTCTTGTACGCCGCGTATTTCACCTTCGCGCCCACTGTTGCCTCAATGGTGTTGAAAGTGACGCCGTAGCGCACGACCGTCTCGCCGTCCTGCGTGTATTCGCGCAAAACGAGCGGAAAATCGTTCCGTTGAATCGTCCGGCCGCCACGATTGATAACGAGGTCAACCGGCTTGTTGCTAGCAAGGCTCATAAAAACGGCAAAATCCTCTAAATAGTAAAGGCGCTCGCCGTTAATCGAGACGATCGTGTCACCCGGCAGGAGGCCTTCTTCCCCCTGCAGCGGGAAGCCGTCGGCCAGGCCTGTCAATGTTGTACCGCTGAAGCTTGAGGCCTGCGAAACGAGCAGGAAAATGACAAGCGCCCCGGCGAGAAAATTCATCAAAGCACCGGCAACAAGGATGATAAAGCGCTTCCAGCGTGGCTGCGCCGTGAACGAGCGTGTGTCGCCCGTTTCCGCATCCTCGCCCTCCATCAGGCAGGAGCCGCCGATGGGCAGTGCGCGCAGGGTATACAGCGTCTCACGGCCCTGCTTTTTAAAAAGCCGCGGGCCCATACCGACGGAGAATTCCAAGACTTTGACGTGAAAAGCCTTCGCTGCCGCGAAGTGACCTAGCTCGTGGATCACAATCAGCAGCCCGAAGGCGAGAATGGCAAGGATAATATACATCATTCACAACCCTTTCTGCGGGGGAGACACTCAGGGATGCAGCCGAAAGACATATCGACGTGCTTCCTGGTCGGATTTAATAATGTCGTCTACGGACGGATTTTCAATGTTTTTTATCGTGTCCAGCGCGGCCGAGACACATTCATAGATACCGTAAAAAGAAATTTTGCCGTTTAGAAAAAGCGAAACGGCGGCTTCGTTGGCGGCGTTCATGACGGCGCAGGCCGTGCCGCTCCTTGACGCCGTGTCCATCGCGAGCTTTAGGCAAGGGAAAACGACTATGTCCGGCTTTTCAAATGTCAGTGACGCGACGGCGACGAGATCTAACGGCGCGGTCAGTGACGCCCGGCGCTCCGGATACGTCAGCGCGTATTGAATCGGCAGGCACATATCAGGGACGGACAGCTGTGCCAACACGGACCGGTCCTCAAACTCGACCATGGAATGGATGACGCTTTGCGGGTGGACAACGATGTCGAGCTGGTCCGGCGCTGCGCCGAACAGGTGCATCGCCTCGATGTATTCAAGGCCCTTATTCATCAGTGTTGCCGAATCGACAGTGATTTTGGGTCCCATCCGCCAGTTCGGATGCGAAAGCGCCTCGCGGCACGTGACGTGCCTCAAAGCATCGGCTGATTTACCGCGAAAGGGCCCGCCTGAGGCTGTTAATATGATTTTTTTGAATGTCTTCGAGCCGGAGAGACACTGAAAAATTGCCGAATGCTCCGAGTCGACAGGGATAATTTCTGCCTGGCATCGCGCCGCCGTTTGCATAACATATTCGCCCGCGCAGACGAGCGTCTCCTTGTTTGCCAAGGCGATGCGCTTTCCTTTTTCAGCGGCCGCCAGTGTCGGTTTTAACCCGACGGTGCCGACGACGGCCGTAACAACGGCGTCTGCTTCCTCAATAACAGCAGCCTGAATTAGCCCCTCCAGACCGGACACGACCCGGACAGGTGTGTCAGCCAGGCGCACACGCATGTCACAGGCAGCGCGCTCGTCATAAACGGCAACGAGGGCGGGCTTAAAGCGCCTGACCTGCTCCTCCAGTAGCGGCGTCCCGCGGGAAGCCGCCAGCGCCGAAACGCGGATGCCAAGCAGCTCGGAGACCTCCAGCGTTTGGCGGCCGATGGAGCCGGTGGAGCCTAATAGTGATACAGCATGAATTCTCACGGAAAAGACCTCTTTACGCGCACGTGCCTTAATAGTGTATTCAACAGCGGCCCCCAGACATGTATTCTCTGGATAAATGTTTGTCGTTCGTCAAAAAGCTGGGAACAGCTTAGCGAGCATAAAAACGGCGGGCGCGGCGAAAATCATACTGTCAAAGCGGTCGAGCATACCACCGTGCCCCGGAATCAGGTTGGAGTAGTCTTTAACGCCAAACTCCCTTTTGATCAGCGAGAAGGCCAAATCGCCAAGCTCCGTCACTACGCCGCCGCCGAGGCCGTAGAGGATCAGCGCCCAGAACCGGACGGCAATGCCCTGCGAGAGCCCGACGATGGCGCCGAAGACGACGAGTGCGGCAACACCTGTCAAAATGCCGCCGATACAGCCTTCCACCGTTTTCTTCGGGCTGACGGACGGAAAAGCCTTGTGTTTGCCGAAAAAGACGCCTGTAAAATAAGCCCCTCCGTCCGTAATAAAGGCGACGAGAAAGGGCACGAGCACATAAAACCGGCCGTTTTCAAAGAGCTTTAAACTGATGATAGCCGACAGGAAGTATGGGATGACGACGCCGCCAAATAAAACGGCGGCAATGTGCGACAGGGCGATTCTGTGTACCGAGGTGGATGTTATAACAGCGTCGGCAAACAAAACGACGATGACAGCATAGAGAAGGACGCGGAAAAAAATACTGCCCGTTCCAAATAAAACAGCAACGGGAATTATAGCCGCTGCTATCCCCGCGTACACATACAGCCGCCTGACGGTGGACGCGCCGACAGCCCGGACGAGCTCAAACGACGCAACGACGGTGATGATCGTGACAAGAATCGTGACGGCGTACGGCGGCAGGAAAAAGAGTGTGACAAAAATGAGCGGGACAAAAATGGCGGCAATTAGAATTCTTGTTTTCATTTTTCCCGTCCTTTCACGCCCCCGTAACGACGGTCGCGGCTTTGGTAGGAGACGATGGCGCGGTCGAGCTCCCGCTCGCTAAAATCCGGCCATAAAACATCTGTAAAATAAAATTCGGAATAAGCCGACTGCCATAACAGAAAATTCGACAGACGCATTTCCCCGCTCGGCCGGATGATAAGGTCTGGGTCGGGAAGGCCTTGAGAAAACAAATAGCTCGAAAAACGCTCTTCCGTCAGGGCAGCGCCTGTTTCTTTGTAATCCTCGGCGTAGCGGCGGGCAGCGCGCAGAATCTCATCCCTGCCGCCATAGTTGACGCACATATTGACTTGCACGCCGTCAAACTTGGCTGAAATTTTTTCCGTTTGATCAATCAGCAGACGGATTTTATCCGATAAAAACGAAATGTCACCGAAAAATTTCATTTTGACGCGGTCGCGCTCCATTGTCTCGATGGCTTCCTTGAGATAGCGCTCTAGGATATCCATAATGGCGGCGACTTCGTCTGTCGGGCGGCGCCAGTTCTCGGTTGAAAAGGCATACACCGTCAGATACTCAATGCCGATGTTTTTACAGTAGGTGGCAATGCGGCGGAACGTTTCCGCCCCGGCGGCATGACCGGCCGTGCGCGGCAGCCCGCGCTTTTTGGCCCAACGGCCGTTGCCGTCCATGATTACCGCAATATGGCGGGGGAGCCTTGACTGATCCGGCTGCCCCGCCTTTCCGGTTCTTTTGTTAAATAGTTTCATAGCCAATCTGTTACTCCGATAGGCGCGCGAGCGGACTAAATATCGCTAAGCTCCTTTTCCTTCTTGTCGGCGAGCTTATCAATTTCCTTCGCGTATTCGTCCGTCAGCTTTTGCAGGTCCTTTTCAATGTCTTTTAAATCATCCTCTGTGATTTCGGACTTCTTCTTCTGCGCCTTAAAAACCTCCAGCGCGTCCCGGCGGATGTTGCGGATGGCGACCTTGGCTTCCTCGGCGTACTTGCTGACCTGCCGGACAAGCTCGCGGCGGCGCTCCTCGGTCAGCTGCGGGAAAAGAAGGCGGACGACGCGGCCGTCATTAGTCGGGTTAATTCCAAGGTCGGACGTTTGAATGGCCTTTTCAATCGCCTTCAGACTAGAGGCGTCCCACGGCTGTATGACAAGCGTTCTCGGGTCGGGCGAAGAAACCGAGGCAATCTGCTGAATCGGCGTCGGTGCACCGTAATAATCAACCTTGATGTGGTCGAGAACAGACGCGTTGGCGCGGCCTGCGCGGACAGACGTAAACTGTGCGTGCAGCACGTCAACCGTTTTCTTCATTTTATTTTCATATTCCGTAAACATAATCCTACCTCCAGTTGTTTTTCAGCCGACGACGGTGCCGATTTTTTCACCGAGAATGACGCGGAGAATATTTTCCGGATCCTTCAAGGCGAAGAGGATGACGGGGATGTGATTGTCCATAGACAGGGAGGTCGCCGTTGAATCCATAACAGTTAGCTTTTTGGCGAGCACGTCGTCGTATGAAATGGTATCGAACTTGACGGCCGTCGGATCTGTCTTCGGGTCGGCGCTGTACACGCCGTCAATGTTTTTTGCCAGCAGGATGACATCGGCGTCAATTTCCGCCGCGCGTAAAACGGCGGCCGTGTCGGTCGAGAAGTACGGGCAGCCTGTGCCGCAGCCGAAGATGACGACGCGCCCGTTTTTCAGGTGTTTGTCGGCTTTGAGCCGGATGTACGGCTCGGCGACCGCCTTAATTTCCAGCGCCGTCTGAACGCGGACAGGAACATCCATCTGCTCCAAGACGTCGGCCAGTGCCAGACAGTTCATGACGGTTGCCATCATGCCCATATGGTCGGCTCGCGTGCGTTCAATTTTGCCGCTGCCGTCCTTCGTGCCGCGCCAGAAGTTGCCGCCACCGACGACGATACCGATCTCAACGCCCATATCCACGCATTTTTTAATGACTCTGCAGACGCTTTTGATCACGTCAAAATCGAGTCCAGAGTGTTTGTCACCCGACAGCGCCTCTCCGCTGATTTTAAGCAGAACACGCTTGAAGACGGGTTTTTCCGCAGTCATCGGCGCACCTCCAAGAAGCTTTTCCCATGTATTTTAATATATTTAAGGGTAAATTGGAAGAGCTAACTGAAATTTGTTTCCGTGCGGCTTCGACCGGCGGCGGCCGAAATCGTCATAGCGGCAGCACTTCTGATAAGAAACAAATCCCGTTTTTTTCGCCCTGCGAAAAAAACGGGAAATGGCATGAGATTTAAATAGGATGGTGCCAGTTATTTTTTCGGCAAATATTCAAGCGGGTTTGTCGGGTTGCCGTCTTTCAGCATGGCAAAGTGGAGGTGTGACGGCTGGCTCGACTCGCCGATGGCCGTATCGCCGACGGCACCGAGAACAGCCCCCATGGCAACTTTATCGCCTTTTTTAACGACAGGTGTTTTTGCGAGGTTTGCGTAAATGCTCTTGAGCCCATTGCCGTGGTCGATGATAACGGTCGTGCCAAGCAGATCGTCCAGTTTCACGTCAACAACGGTCCCGTCGGCAACGGCCAGCACTTTCGTGCCGATTTGGGAATCAATATCGATGCCGTTATGCGTGCGCCAGTCTGCCATTGTTTTGTCGTAGAGGAGGTCATCGACCGAATAGCCGACGTCGATATCACCGACGACGGGCCAGGAAAACGTCAGCTGTTTGGCCATTGCCTCAGCAGATTTCCCGGTTGACGACGGTTTGTTCGTGGTCGATGGCGACGCCGTGGCGGATGGCGAAGCGGTGCTAGGATGATTACCGGTGGGTGACACCATGACCTGCGGGGATGCGTTGGCGGCGGTGTCCTTGCCGGCCTGATCAACCCGGCTGCTTGAAAATAGCAGAATCCATGCAGAGACGCCGATGACGGCGGTACAGATAAAAAGGACGACATAGAAGCCCTTGCCGGCGAGAAAATCGCCGATTCTGCGTGTCAGTGAGAACTTATCTTTCACAACTGATCCTCCCGTAGTTAAAAATTATACCGAAGCGCCGATAAGTATAAAAGTGAAGCGCGTCTGCCGTTATTGTTGACGGCGGACGCGCGCTTTATACCAGATTACGGAATAAATTTTTACAGAAACTACCGGACGAAATTGATTATATAGCAGGGGCGTCATGTTGTCGGTTTAAAGCTGTCCTTCAGGGCAACGGAGCGATTAAAGACAAGCGCATCCGACGTGGAAGCCCGGCTGTCGGCCGTGAAATATCCAAGACGCAAAAATTGAAATGTATCGGGCGCCTTGGCAAGGGCAAGAGACTGTTCGACTTTGCAGCCCTTCAGAACCTCCAGAGAATCCGGATTTAAGCACGTGATAAAGTCTTTATCGCCGCCGTCGGGGTCGGGGTCGGAAAACAGGTTGTCGTATAGGCGCACCTCGGCGTCGGCGGCATCGTGCGCGTTGACCCAGTGAATCGTTCCGCGCACCTTGCGGCCGTCTGGTGTGTTGCCGCCACGCGTTTCAGGGTCATATTCGGCGAGCACTTCGGTCACGTTGCCGTCTTCATCGGTTTGATAACCGGTACACCGGACAATATAGGCGGATTTGAGGCGCACCTCGCCGCCGACGAAGAGCCTGTTGTATTTTTTCGGAGGGTCGACCATAAAGTCGTCCTGCTCAATCCAAAGTGAACGGGAAAATGAAACGCTCCGCGTACCCGCGGAAGGGTCTTCCGGGTTGTTTTCTACAGCAAAGTCCTCGCTGCTGCCGTCCCGGTAATTGACGATAGTCAGCTTAAGCGGGCGGAGCACGGCCATAGCCCGTTTGGCGTTTTGGTTGAGGTCTTCGCGCAGGCAGTGCTCCAAAAAGCCGAACTCAACCGTGCTGGGGGCTTTCGCCACGCCGATGCGCTCGCAGAAATTGCGGATGGACGCCGGCGTATAACCGCGCCGGCGCAGGCCACAGATCGTCGGCATCCTCGGATCGTCCCACCCGTCGACATAGCCCTCTTCAACGAGGCGTCGCAGCTTACGCTTGCTCATGACGGTATAGTTGATGCCGAGGCGGGCAAACTCAATCTGACGCGGAGTACTTGGCACGTCCGTATGCTCGATGACCCAGTCGTAAAGAGGCCTGTGATCCTCGTATTCCAGCGAACACAGCGAGTGCGTGATACCCTCCAGAGCATCCTGAATCGGGTGCGCGAAATCATACATCGGATAAACGCACCATTTATCACCCTGACGGTGGTGGTGCGCGTAGCGGATGCGGTATAAAACAGGGTCGCGCATATTGAAATTGCCGCTCGCCAGGTCAATTTTGGCCCGCAGCGTCATCTCGCCCTCTTTAAACGCACCGTTTTTCATGCGTCCGAACAGCTCAAGGCTTTCGGCGACCGGCCTGTCCCGAAAAGGGCTCGTCGCGGGGACGCCGACATCGCCGCGACGCTCTTTAAATTCCTCCGGGGAGAGCTGGCAGACGTAAGCAAGGCCTTTTTGAATCAGGCCGACGGCCAGCGCATACGTTTTTTCAAAGTAGTCGCTGCCGTAAAAAAAGCGGTCGCCCCAGGAAAAGCCGAGCCAGCGGATATCCGCCTGAATGGCGTCGACAAATTCCTCGTCTTCCTTGACGGGATTCGTGTCGTCCATGCGCAGGTTGCACAGGCCGCCGTACCGCTCGGCTGTGCCGAAATCAATTGTCATGGCTTTGCAGTGGCCAATGTGCAGGTAACCGTTCGGTTCCGGCGGAAAGCGCGTATGAACTGGTTTTCCCGCGAAGCGGCCGCCAGGGGCAATATCCTCGTCGATAAATGCATGAATAAAATTTTTGGATGCTTCTTCCATGTGCCATTCAACTCCAAGCTTGTCTCATAAATGAATATTATAAACGATTTGTGTGGTATTTACAATGATGGTATGTTAAAATTACCCTAACAACGGGCACGGCCTTGACCCTTTAAGAATGCGCTGCTGCCCGCCAGCGAATTTGCATTTAACGCTTGGTTCATGAACCGGATTATATAGAAAACGGGGGTATCACATGTTTGACATCATCATCGTCGGCAACGGGCCTGCCGGCCTCTCGGCCGCCATCACGGCCCGTATGCGTGATAAAAGCGTTGCCGTCATTTCCAATAACAGAACGGAAAGCGGCCTTTATAAGGCCGTTGAAATCGGCAATTATCCGGGCATGCCAGGCATTTCCGGCATGGAGCTCTCGGGCAAGCTGTCGATGCATGCCTCAGGCATGGGGGCCGAGCTCATCGGCGGCCGCGTGACAACGATTCTGCCGCTTGGCGCGGAAATTTCGGTTGCTTACGGCTCCGAGGCCGTCTCCTGCAAGAGCCTCGTCCTAGCGACCGGCGTCGTGCAGACAGCAGTATTCCCGGGCGAAACGGCACTGCTTGGCAGCGGTGTGTCTTATTGCGCGACGTGCGACGGTATGCTTTTCAAAGGGAAAAAGGTCGCCGTCGTCTGCCTGTCGCCCGAGGCAGAGCACGAGGCGGATTTTCTGGAATCCATCGGCTGCCTTGTCACGCGCTTTAAAACGAAAAACGTTGTCGTTAACGGCAGCGGCAAGGTGACCTCCATCACGGCGGACGGGGAGGAGATTCCTTGCGACGGCGTTTTCATTCTCCGCGCAACCATCGCGCCGGATTCCCTCCTGCCGGGGCTTGAGACGGAAAAAGGTCATATTAAGGTCGACCGCGCGATGCGTACGAATATCCCCGGCGTCTTTGCGGCAGGAGATTGCACCGGAACGCCGTATCAGGTGGCCAAGGCCGTCGGCGAGGGGCAGGTTGCCGTCTTGTCGGCGATTGACTATCTCGCAAAAAAATAAAGAGTGGGCGCGCGCTTACGCAGCGCGGCTGTACGAATATCGGAAGGAGTTTTATTATGGAGATTCTGCATCTGACTCAAAAGACGTTTCAGGAAACAGTGGCAGAAGGAACTGTTCTTGTTGATTTCTGGGCCGGTTGGTGCCTGCCGTGCAAAATGCTGGCCCCCGTGCTGGAAGAGCTTGCCGCCGCGTTTGACAATGTTCGGGTTGCCAAGGTCGACGTGGATGCAGAGGGCATTTTAGCGCTTGAATACGGTGTGATGAGCATCCCGACTGTTGTGATGTTTCAGGATGGGCAGGAGGTTAGGCGGTTTGTCGGCGTCCAGCCGAAAGATGTGTTTATTGAAGCGCTCTCGCCGGATACCGAACCTGCCGACCCGGAGGACACCAACGAAGGGGAAGAGGAATAACACGCCCATTGACAATGCTTGCAGACTGTGCTACGCTCTAAAAATTAAATGAAACTCGTTAAAAGCTGTGATGAAGAGGGTCTGATTTCGAAGCTTCAGAGAAGCCCGCAAGAGAGCTTATTGTTCTTGATGGTGAGAGCGGGCAGCAGAGGATCACGGACTTGTCCCTTCTGAGCTGGAGCGCAGAACAAGCCAAATGCCGGACAGTATTTGGCTTCAGTAGAGCCTCCCGCAGATGCCGCGTTATGGCAGCTGACTTATGTTCAGTCCTAAAGAGTGGTCGTGGTCTTTTGAGGCCTTGGCAATTTGAGTGGTACCGCGGGTCTTTCTGCCCGTCTCAAAGCACAGCTTTGAGACGGGCTTTCTATATCTGAAAAACTATGTAATTCGGCGCCAAAAGCGCGTGGAGGTTCTTATGAAAAAAGAATTACCGAAGGTGTATGAACCCGGCGACGTGGAAAAAAATATCTATCAGATGTGGATGGACGGGGGTTATTTCAAGGGCGTCATCGACCCCGAGAAAGAGCCGTTCACCATTGTTATCCCACCGCCGAACGTCACGGGCCAGCTCCATCTTGGCCATGCCTTTGACGAGACGCTGCAGGACGTTCTCATCCGTTATAAGCGCATGCAGGGGTTTGCCGCCCTGTGGCTGCCGGGCACGGATCACGCCGGTATCGCCACGCAGATCAAGGTAGAGGAGGAGCTCCGGCATGAGGGCCTCACCCGGTATGATTTGGGGCGCGAGAAGTTTTTAGAGCGCGTCTGGGCGTGGAAAAACAAATATGGCAGCCGGATCGTTGAGCAGCTCAAGACGCTTGGGTCGTCCTGCGACTGGGACAGAGAGCGCTTTACGATGGATGAAGGCTGCTCTCGCGCCGTCCGTGAGGTCTTCGTCTCCCTTTACGAAAAGGGGCTAATCTATAAAGGCAACCGCATCATCAACTGGTGCCCGCAGTGCACGACGGCGCTGTCCGACGCCGAGGTGGAGCACGCCGAAAAGGCGGGCTATTTCTGGCATATCAAATACCCCGTCAAGGATTCGGACGAATTTGTGATCGTTGCGACAACACGGCCGGAGACGATGCTGGGTGATACGGGCGTTGCCGTTCACCCGGCGGATGAGCGCTATCAGCACCTTATTGGCAAAACGGTGATTCTGCCGCTCATGAACCGGGAAATCCGCGTTGTCGCCGACGACTATGTCGACCGCGAATTCGGCACCGGCTGCGTTAAGATGACGCCTTGCCACGACCCGAATGACTTTGAGGTGGGCCAACGCCACAATTTAGAGCAGATCCTCGTTCTTGATGAGAACGCCAGGGTTATTAACGGCGGGAAATATAACGGGCTTGACCGCTATGAAGCGCGCAAAGAGATTGTTAAAGACCTCGACGCGCTCGGCTTGCTCGTTAAGACAGAAGAGCACACCCACAGCGTCGGTGCGTGCTATCGCTGTGGCACGACGGTGGAGCCGATCACGTCCCCCCAATGGTTTGTGAAGATGGAGCCACTCGCGAAAGAGGCGCTAGACGTTGTGGAGGACGGGCGGATCAAATTTGTCCCCGACCGTTTTGTGAAGATTTATCACAACTGGATGACGAACGCGCACGACTGGTGCATCTCGCGCCAGCTTTGGTGGGGCCATCAGATTCCCGCCTGGTATTGCGCCGACTGCGGCCACACGAGCGTCAGCCGGGAAGACCCCGTTGCCTGTGAAAAGTGCCACAGCAAAAATATCACACGAGACGAGGATGTCTTAGACACGTGGTTTTCGTCCGCGCTCTGGCCGTTTTCAACGCTCGGCTGGCCTGACAAGACGCCGGAGCTTGACTATTTCTACCCGACGAGCGTCCTCGTCACGGGCTACGATATTATCTTCTTCTGGGTTGCCCGCATGATCTTTTCCGGCATGGAGCACATGAAAAAAGAGCCGTTTAAAACAGTTTTATTCCACGGCCTCATCCGTGACGCCGAGGGGCGCAAAATGTCCAAATCACTCGGCAACGGCGTTGACCCGATTGAGATCATCAACGCCTACGGGGCGGACGCACTGCGCTTTAACATTATCACCGGCAATTCGCCCGGAAACGATATGCGCTTTTACCCGGAGCGCTGCGAGGCCATGCGCAACTTCGCCAATAAAATCTGGAACGCCAGCCGGTTTGTGATGATGAACCTCACTATTGAGCAAAACGCCCTTCCGGATAAGCTGGAGCTGGAGGATCGCTGGATTCTCTCCAAGCTTAACGCGCTTGCCGGTGCCGTGACGGACAATCTTGACAAATTTGAGCTCGGTATCGCCGCCGCCAAAATTTACGATTTTATTTGGGACAGCTACTGCGACTGGTATATCGAGCTGACAAAGCCGCGTTTAAGCGGCGATGACGAAGCGGCGAAAATCGGCGCGCAGCAGGTCCTCCTCTACGTCCTCACGGAAACGCTGAAGCTCCTGCATCCCTTTATGCCGTTTATCACCGAGGCGATTTGGCAGGCGCTGCCGCATGAGGGCGAGGCGCTCATGATTGAGAAATTCCCGGAATTGACGGAAAAGCTGGCCTTCCCGGAGGACGAGGCGAATTTTGAAATCATCATGGCGGCAATCCGCGCCGTCCGTGTTCGCCGCTCGGAGATGAACGTGCCGCCGTCCAAAAGGCCGCATCTTTATATCGTTACCGACAAAACGGCTATTTTTGAGGCTGGGCGCGTCTACCTGTCGAAGCTTGCCTATGCGGGAGAACTCAGCATTTCAAATACGCCGCCGACGACAACGGACGGTCTTGTGGCCGTCGTTACAAACGACGCCAAGCTCTTTATGCCGCTTGATGAGCTCGTTGACCTCCAAAAGGAGCGCGAGCGGATTGAAAAGGAGCTCAAAAAAGCGCAGGACGATCTTCAAAAAACAGAAGCCAAGCTGAATAACCAAGGCTTTGTCGCCAAAGCGCCGGAAGCCGTCGTGGGCGCCGAGCGCGAACGCGTGGAAAAGCTCAAGGCCCTCATCGACAATCTGCACGAGAGCCTGAAAGGGCTGTAAACACAGCCGGATTCGACACAATACGCAGGAAAGTTCAGATAAAATACCCGTGTACAAGATGTACACGGGTATTTTTATTTTCTCCGGCCGACAGTCGGCAAAAAATCATCGAGGAGGGGAAAGGATGACAATCGGCACATCGATTGACGGCGGACAGCTGACGATTTTTCTCAATGGTGAGCTCGACCACCACGCCGCCAGAAAAGCCATTGCCGTAATAGAAGAAAAGATCGACACGCAGCTGCCGCGTGAAACCATTCTGGACTTTCGGGGGCTGACGTTTATGGATTCATCCGGCATTGCCATTGTCTTAAAAACGTACCGCCGTATGCAGGAGCTCGGCGGAAAAGTCCGCGTTGAAAATGTGAGCAACCAGCCGCGGCGCGTGCTTGACGCGGCCGGGGTCGAACGTATCGTCAAAATAACCGCGCTGACGAAGGAGGTCTAATACATATGACAGAGACTAACGGTTTTAAAATGGAGTTTTTAAGCCGATCAACGAATGAGGGCTTCGCGCGGACGGTCATGGCCTGCTTTGCCTCACAGCTCGATCCGACGCTGGAGGAATTAGGGGATATCAAAACGGCCGTCAGCGAGGCGGTTACAAACAGCATCGTGCATGCTTATCCGAACACACTTGGACGCATTCAGCTGCGTGCGCGCCTTTTTGACGATGACTGGATTGAAATCACGGTTCGTGACTGGGGCTGCGGCATCGACGATGTGAAGCGCGCCCGGTCGCCGATGTTCACAACGGGCGGCGACGAGCGCAGCGGCATGGGCTTTACCATTATGGAAAGCTTTATGGACAAGCTGCGCGTCCGCTCAAAGCCCGGGCGTGGAACGACCGTCGTCATGCGCCGTAACATCTCGGTGCGGATGAGCGAAAAATGATGGAACAGGCCACGCTCTGCCGCCTCTTGGCTGCCAAACAAGGGGACCGCGACGCTGCCGATGAAATGGTGTCGCTCAATTCCGGACTCATCTGGAGTGTCGCGCGGCGGTACTTCGGGCGTGGCGTCGACCCGGACGACCTCTACCAGTTGGGCTGTGTCGGCTTTCTGAAGGCGGTGGCCGGATTTGACCCCGAATACGGCACGCAGTTTTCAACGTATGCCGTCCCAAAGATCGCCGGGGAGATCCGGCGCTTTTTGCGTGACGACGGCAGCATCAAGGTCAGCCGCACCATTAAGGAGCGGGCGCATGTCATCCACAGCGCGAAGAGCCACTTAGAGCAAAAGCTCGGCCGGGAGCCGACGCTGTCAGAGCTGTCGGCGGAAACCGGCGTGACGATTGAGGATATCGCCGTCGCCGAGACGGCTGTCGGCGCGCCGGAGTCGCTGCAGCGGGAGACAGGGGATGATGGCTTCACACTGGAAAACATCCTCGGCGACTGGTGCCAGGAGGAGCATTTGATTGAGCGCGTGGCGCTGCGCGAGGCCATTGCTGCGCTGCCGGAGAAGGAACAGATGGTTATTCGCCTGCGCTATTACCGCGGCATGACGCAGGAGTCTGCCGCCCGCATCTTAAAAGTGTCGCAGGTGCAGGTCTCGCGGCTGGAGCGCCGCGCCGTTGAGCAGCTGCGATACCTGCTGAGATAGCGGGTGCTGCGGCAGGCGTTCACCAAAAATAACCTGAGAATGACAGGGCATCCTAAAGCCTGCCGTCTCAGGCTGTTTATTTTCATAAAAAATATCGATTATCGATAAAATACTATTGCAAAACAATATGACGTCTGTTATACTGCGGGTGAAAATACGGATTAGGAGGCCATACGATGTGGAATGACGACCGGTCGCTTCTTTTAAGCCGGGTCTGTGTAACTGTCTTCTTGATTGTTCTAGCGGCAACGGCCGTTTTTGCGCCGTGGCTTGTAGCGAGAACGTTTGGGAATACAGATATGGCAGGTTCGGAGACACTCGTATTAATCACGGTCTATACAGGCTGCATTCCCGCCGCTTTTTTGCTGACAAGGCTATATATTCTCCTGCGCCGGATTGCGCAGGGCGAGGTTTTTGTCCCGCAAAACGTTGAGGCACTGCGGCACATCTCGTGGTGTTGTTTTGCCGGGGCTATCATCTGCGCCGTCTCTGTCATCTATTATATGCCGTGGGTCTTTGTCGCCGTAGCCGCCGGTTTTGTCGGTCTCATCGTCCGCGTCGTGAAAAACGTTTTCGCGCGGGCGGTTGCCCTGCAGGATGACGCCGACCACACCATTTAGGGGGCAGACGATGGCGATAGTAATTAACCTTGACGTCATGATGGCCCGGCGGAAAATCTCCTCCGGCGAGCTTGCCGAAAAAATCGGTTTAAGCCAGGCCAATCTGTCAATTCTCAAAACAGGAAAGGCACGGGCGATCCGTTTTTCAACGCTGGAAGCCCTCTGCCGGGCGCTGGACTGCCAGCCCGGCGACATTTTGGAATACAGGGAGGAAGCATAGATGACTGATTTACCGAATGGGGCGAGCAGTTCGCCCGAGTCCGTACCGGGCGGGAGTCTGCCCTCTTATGCCGGGCTTGTTCCAGCCCCCTTTCAGGCGTCGCGCCGGGACGGCATATTTGCGCTCGTTGCGTTTGTTCTCGGTTATTTCTTCTGCCGCTGGGTGCTGGTGTCGACACAGGGGTGGGGGACGGCCGTTTTCACTGTCGCTTTCCTGGCAACGGTCACGACGTATCTTTTTGCGAAAGGCGCACGGATGAGCGGTGAAGCGTGGTTTTGGTTCGGCGTGACGCTTCTCGTCGGCCTCAGCTTTGCCGTCTGGGATGACGTTGGTCTTCTGCCGCTGAAAAACATGTTTTTATTCTGCGCCGCTGTATACTGGGTTATGGCCGCTACGCAAACACAAATGGCCGGGAGAACAAACAATTTTCTGCTGCTTGATGCCCTGAGTGTCGTTTTTATCGTTCCCTTCAGCAACTTTATAAACCAGTATAGAAGTCTTGGGGCGTTGAGCCGTGGGCGGGAGCCAAAAAAAAGAATGGGCCAGTCAATTGCCTTGGGGATCGTCCTATCTGCTGTCGTTATTCTGTTTGTAACGCCACAGCTTTTAACAGCTGACAGCGGTGGTTTTTCGCACCTGCTGCGCCGCTTTATCGGCTTGTTCCGATTCGATTTTTCAAAGCTCGTCGAATT
Organism: Oscillospiraceae bacterium CM; assembly: GCA_022870705.1. Taxonomy (NCBI): domain Bacteria; kingdom Bacillati; phylum Bacillota; class Clostridia; order Eubacteriales; family Oscillospiraceae; species Oscillospiraceae bacterium JHJ. Next base: position 2,042,675 of record CP072107.1, on the reverse strand, counting down.
TCTTTTGTACGCCTTCCTCGCCATCCCGACGGCGGCCTATCTGTTCGGGCTTGTGTCGGGCTGTGCCGCCCGGCGGCACACATCGTCGTTTTCCCCGGAGAAGACGGGTGAAAGCGTCAAGGCTTGCCGTGTTGTCGCGCCGGTGACGATTTTTATTGTTCTGGGCGCGGCGGTTTTACTGTATGGCGTATTCATCGCGTGCCAAGTGCCATACTTCTTTTCGGCATTCTCCGGCGCGCGGCCGGAGGGCTGGCTCTCGTATTCTGACTATGCCCGGCGCGGATTTTTTGAGCTCTGCCGTCTGGCTTTTGTTAATCTTCTGCTTTTAACGGCGGCCAACGTCACAAGCCGCACGCCGCGGCGGGAGAGCCTGCCGCTCAAAATCTTCAACATCCTCCTCGCGCTCATAACACTGCTCCTCATCGCGACGGCCTGGAGCAAGATGGCGCTTTATATCAGTGCCTATGGCCTCACAATGCTGCGGATACTGCCATGCGTGTTCATGGCGCTTCTGGCGATGATCTGTATCGGAATTCTTGTACTGCAGAAATGGCAGTTTTCAATCGTCCGTCTCGCGCTGATTGCCGGTGCCGTCTTGTTCACGGCGCTCTGCATATTAAACGTTGACGGCTATATCACTCGTTATAATACGAATCGTTACCTCGCCGGAACACTGCCGCAGTACAGTGACGCCGTGCTCTATCGCGCCGGGGCGGCGGGCGTTCCTGACGCCGCGCGGGTTTATGAAACAACGGAGGACCCGGTCCTGCGCGGCGCGCTGCAAAACTATCTCCAGGAGCAAAAATCACGCACCGACATGACAGAGGGCACCTTCTGGGAGACGTATCAGGACAAAATAGCGCGGGAAAGACTTCGAACGCTTTATCTGGGGTAAGCGGAAAAACGCCTGATGGTAAAATATCTTTCGCTGCAAAACACCAACTGCCGGGCCATGTGCCCGGCAGTTGCTTTCGATTAATGAAATGCCGAGCCTAGGACTATACATCCCCCTCCAGCGATTGGCAGAATGCATACAGCGGTACAAGCGATTCGAATTCGAGGCAGAGCGTTTTGGCAAACGCCGGGGTGGCGATTGTTTCGTGCCCCTTAAATTCAGCGATGACGGCAAGCGTTTTCCGATTGTACCAATCGGCGAGCAGGCCCGTCTTCTCAGCTTTTTTGCGTCGGTATTCCTCACCGAAAATCTGAAAGTCTTTGTGGCGTTTAAGTGCTGCGGCAATGCGCTCAAATTCGGCGGGGTTTACGTCAAGCCGGTCACGGAATTTCTTCATCGTCGCGGCGGTCGCTGCATAATACCCCATGCCGTACATGTACCCCTCGGGAGAAATTTCGAAAAAGAAGACGGGCATTTCCTGCCAGTTTTCATGGTGCTTTTCCAGAGAAAACCAAAGGCTGTCCTTATAGAATTCACCGGTCTTGACGCGGCGTGCGTCTCTGTATATGCGGGAGATGCGATATGTGAGGTCGAGCCCTGTTTTATCGATCAGATATGACCAGACGTCGTCTGCCAGCGCCTTGAGCGGGGCCTGGATTTCATCATGAAAAACGCCTTTGTTTTCAAGAAACCACGCCCGATTGTTATTCAAGCGGATGCCCCATAAAAATTCCGCTGCTTTTTCCGTAAAACCGGTGAACATGACGCATAATCCTTTCTCATATAGCGTACTGCAAATTTAAATACCAAAATACACGTTTATTTTATTGGCTGTCACGTATTTGCTGCCAACCGGCTTTAAAAAAAGACAGCTTTGTCTCACTGATAATAACGGCTGCAAACGTTAGCATAAAGCCGACGGTCAGCTTGACGGTTAACACTTCGCCGGTAAAGAGGACGGAAGCCGCAGCCCCGAAAACAGCCTCCAGCGCCATGATGACGGACGCTTGTGCCGGTGGCGTATGCTTTTGGCCGAACGTCTGAAGAAACAGGCACAAGGCCGTGCTCACGACCGTCAGAAAAACAAGGCCCCAAACTGTCTCGGCTGAAAGATTGACCGGTGCCGGTTCAAATAGCAGGGCCAGTATCAGCGCAAGCGCCCCGGCAACAGCAAACTGCAGCATTGCCACAAGCACGGTGCTGCGGTTACGCACAGCCGCGCCTGTCACAACGATGTGAACGGCAAAAACGAGCCCGCAGACAAGCGTCAGCCCATCGCCGAGACCGAGGCGGAGACTGCCATCAAGCGAGATGAGACCGCCGCCGACAATGCAGATGGCTGCTGCGGCAATGTTAAAGGCGTGCGGCCGTTTCCGCCTGAAAGCCCAATAGAGAAACGGGACGATGATACAGTAAACGGCCGTCAGAAAGGCGTTTTTACCCGGCGTAGTGAGCGCAAGACCAAACGTTTGAAACGCATAGGCAGCCAGAAGCAAAAGCCCCATGATGACGCCGCTCGTCAGATACCGCTTATCAAGCTTTTTAAAATCGCGCGCAGCGAACGGCAGCATGACAGCGGCAGCGCCCAAAAACCGGATGGCGAGGATAAAAAACGCCCCCATGTGGGTCAGCGTCACGTCCATCAGGACAAATGAGATCCCCCAGATGAGCGTTGCCAGAAACAGCGCGGCCCGCCCGAGTGCTTGATCATGATTTTTCACTGTCATACTCCGTTAGCCGGACAAACAGGAATTAGCCGCTTGTCCGGTCAGACTTTTTTCATATACGCTGACGCCGAGCGCGCCATCAGCCGCTTCGTCCCGCCGTTATCGAAGGCAACCTCCAAAAGGGCGTCGCCGCCAGCCGGTGAAACACTGATAATAAGCCCGCGCCCGAACGCCTTGTGCTCGACACTGTCGCCTTTTTGAAAGGCGGCCACCGGAGCAGCCTGCAGGATACTCGGCGCATAAGGTTTTAGATCCTTCTTTTTGTAGGACGTCGCACCCGATGAGGATGAGCGGCTATATGGGCGCTCTGTGGGTGTTCGTGAACTCTCAAAACCATCGTCGTCAAAGCGATAGCCCATGGAAAATGCGGGTGCTTCCGGCTTGTCAATATGGTCTGAAGAGACCTCCTCAATGAAGCGAGAGGGTTTTCCGGCTGTTGTTTTGCCGAAGATCATGCGCTGACGGGCGCTGGTGAAATAGAGCTTTTTTTTGGCGCGCGTCATCCCGACGTAACACAGGCGGCGCTCCTCCTCCATCTCCTCCGGCTCACCGATGGCGCGAACACCTGGGAAAATGCCCTCCTCAGCCCCGACGATGAACACCGTTTCAAACTCCAAGCCCTTGGCGCTGTGCATCGTCATCATCACGACACTGTCCGCCGTTTTATCATACTGGTCGAGATCTGTGTACAGCGCTATTTCATTGAGAAAGTCCAAGAGCGTACCGCCTTCGGCCTCCCGTAGAAACGTGACGATGTTAGTTTTGAGCTCGCGGACGTTTTCAAGCCGCGTCAAGTTTTCATCCGTCTCCTTCGCCTCCAGCATGCGCACGTAGCCGCTGCGGTCAAGCAGCGCTTCATAAAAGCTGTCGAGCGGGACCGTGTCGGCGAGCGCGCGCAGCTCGTCAATTAGATTAACAAATTGGTGCAGCTTGGGCGCCGCCTTTTGGAGGCTTTCAATGGTTGAGGATGCCTTTAAAACGTCATAGACGGCCAATTGCCGCGTCGCGGCCATTTCGTAAACGGCGTCCAGCGTGACTTGGCCGATGCCGCGGGGCGGGTTGTTGATAATACGCATGAGGCGCAGGTCGTCTGACGTGTTATTCACAACACAGAGATACGCCAGCATGTCCTTCACTTCCGCGCGGTCAAAAAAGCGCGTGCCGCCGACCATGCGGTACGGGACGCCGCTGCGCTTGAAGGCGTACTCGAGCTGGTTTGACTGAGCGTTGAGGCGGTAGAGCACCGCGTGGTCGCTCCATCTGTCGCCCGCGGCAATGTCTGATATAATCGTCGATGTGACGAAGGCGGCCTCCTCGCGCTCGTTGGGCGCGATGTGCAGCGTTACCTTCTCGCCGCTATCCTTCTCCGTCCACAGCTTTTTGCTGTGCCGGCCCTTGTTGTTCCGGATGACGTCGTTGGCGGCGTTTAATATATGGCTCGTCGAACGGTAATTCTGTTCTAATCGAATGACGCGGGCGTTTTTATAATGGCTTTCAAAGCTTAGTATGTTTTCAATCGTCGCGCCGCGGAATTTATAGATGCTCTGGTCATCATCGCCGACGACGCAAATGTTTTCGTGGCCGCCCGCCAAAGCGCGCGCTAAAAGGTACTGGAGGTTATTTGTGTCCTGATACTCGTCAATCAACACATAGCGGAAGCGGCGCTGATAAAACGCCCGCACGTCTTCATGCTCCTGAAGCAGGCGGACAGTCAGGAGAATCAGGTCATCAAAATCGAGGGCGTTGGAGGACTTCATGCGCTGGGCATATTCGAGATATGCCCGCGCGATGTGGCGCTTGCGGATATCACCCGTTTTGTCAGCAGCGGCGGCAAAATCCTCGGCCATAATCATGCTGTCCTTCGCGCGGCTGATTGTATTGAGCACCGTGCGGTACGGATACGTCTTATCGTCCATATTGAGGTCTTTTAAAATCCGCTTCATGAGGGACTGGCTGTCCGACGTGTCGTAAATCGTGAAGGAACGGTCATACCCGAGCCGGTCAATATCGCGCCGCAGAATGCGCACGCACGCGGCGTGAAACGTTAGCGCCCAGATATCGTTTGAGGCATCGCCCAACAGCTTTTCAAGGCGCAGCTTCAGTTCGTCGGCCGCCTTATTTGTAAAAGTAATCGCCAAAAGCCGCCACGGCTCGACCGGTTCAACGGCGCATAACGCCTGTGCCCGCGCACGCTCTTCCGGTATGGGGTTCTTGGCGTACGCTTCTAAAAACGCCGCGTCCTGCTCTGTGACGGCGGGCGGGAGTTCCAGACTATCCGAGCCGCTGCCGTATTGAATCAAATTCGCGATTCTGTTGATCAGAACCGTTGTCTTCCCGCTGCCGGCACCGGCCAGCAGGAGCAAAGGGCCCGCCGTCGTCAAAACGCCGCGGCGCTGCATATCGTTTAAATGCATGAAATCAAGCGCGATCACGTCGCGCCGAGCCGAAATAAAGCGATCTGTCAATGAAGCTGTCATATCTGTCTCCTCAATCAATATACCCGGCCGCTATTATATAACAAGAAGGGCCTGCACGCAATTATGAAGGGCGCGGCTAAGGGCAAACAGATGACCGACGGGAGGTGTAACTCCCGTCGGTCAAAGGTTATGAGGATAATAAAATGAAAAAAGATAAAAGCGGCATTGGCAACCCTACGCTATCTATATTACCAGCCAGTTGTTAACAATTCTACATTTAATTGTTTCGAAACTATGAATTTTTGAATAAAGTTTTCATGAAGATCAGTCAAACGCCGGGCCGTACCAGCACACGGCGTCTGAACAGTGTTCCAAACCGCGAAGCGGGCGCAGCATGCCGAAGCGACGATAATTGGCAGCGTCACCCGTCGTCGTGCGGAGACGGTAGACGGGTGCCGGGAAGTACTCGCCGAGCGCGGCGACGGCAGCTTTTTTAAGCGCCGCGTCAGCCAATAAAAGCTCTTTGATGATAAGCGTGCCCGCCTCGCGCTCACAGATGGCACAGCCGACAGCCGTGCCGTTGCGCCGGATTTCAAAAAGACCGCCGCCCGCTGTGCGGCAGAGGTGCTCTTGATAGGAGAGCGCGTGCGTGTCCATGTCGATATAGACGCCGCCGGATAAGAGGGCTGCCCGGCGCTGTCGGTATGATAGCGGCGAAACGGGCACGGCGGCAACACCCGGCGTGGGAGGCGTGAGGGCGGCCGATTCAAACGCCTCCTCGTAAACGCCGAAAAATTCAACGAAATCGCTTTTTCGGGCGTAATAGTCAAACAGGCCGTCTGTAGCCGGTTTCAGTACAACCGCGTCATAGCCGAGCGCCAGCGCCTGTTTTTCAGCAGCTGTTGTCACAGAAGCGCCGTAGCCTCGGCCTCTCTGAGCCGGGTGCGTGGCGACGGCGTAAATCATCGCGCAGGCAAAGCGCTGGCCATCCGGCAGGACAAGGCTTCCAACGGGCAGAAGGTATGACGCGGCAACAATCCCAGTCCCGCCGTCAATCACAACGGTGTGGTCCGGGCTAAAGAAGATTTTAAAAAAATCCTCAACGTCCTGCGCGCTGTCGTCAAAAACAAGGCGCCAGAGCTCTTTCAGAGCGGGGACGTCTTTTAAAGAGGCAAGACGCGGCGTTGCCTGCGCCGTCATGACAGCGTATACGTGCCGGGGCACGTCTCTTTGATCGCCTGCTCGAGCGTCTTGAGATCGACAAATGTCTCCGGCCGCCGCCGCGGGTCACGCAGCAGCGCCGCCGGGTGATAAAGCGCCATGAAACGCGTGCCGTTTTTGTCAAACCATTTCCCGTGGTCGCGTGAAATTTTAAAATCCTCGCCGATCAGGCGATAGGCCGCAATGCGCCCCAGACAGACAACGATTTTCGGCGTGAGCAGCGCAAATTGCGCGCGCAGGTAATCCATGCACGCGTCCTGCTCCGTGTTCAAGGGGTCGCGGTTTTTCGGCGGGCGGCATTTAACGATGTTGGCGATATAGATGTTCTTGTGCCGGTCAAGATTGATGATTTTCAGCATGTCGTCCAAGAGCTGGCCCGCCCGCCCGACGAAGGGCTCCCCCTTTAAATCCTCCTGCTCGCCCGGCCCCTCGCCAACGAACAAAACGTCGGCCTCGCGGCTGCCGACGCCGAAAACAACGTTCGTCCGTGTCTCGTACAGCGCGCATTTTTTGCAGGTCTGGCAGGCTTTTTCAAGTTCTTCCCACGATGGCATGAGCTTGTCCCTCCGCTTTTTTGTCTGTTTTCAAAGTATACCGTGTTTCGCCTGAAAAGTCCATGCCGGGCGGTATTATGTTCTTGACTAATGCGCGCATATCTACTATAATAACTAAGCCTGACAGCACCCGCTGCCGGGAATTTACTCAATAATGTATGGAGAAGTCGCCTAGTCCGGTCGAGGGCGCACGATTGGAAATCGTGTAGGCGTCAAAAGCGTCTCGAGGGTTCGAATCCCTCCTTCTCCGCTGAAAAGAAGACTCTGGATTTGTTAGTCCAGAGTCTTTTTTAACGCTTTTTAACATGTACCATAAGTCGAATCTTAACAATACTTTAACCCGCAATCATTTATTATGTTATTTTCTCATTTGGCATCGTAAAACAACATTGGTTGATTACCAAGATGTGATGCTAGCAATCACAGCACGCTCATTTTCAACTTTGTCTTTAAGATCCTTTAAACCCGATAATAAAAGGGCATGATCTCCAGTTGCATTATTATAAGTAATTATTTCGAGATTTCTATTGTTTCTTAAGCTATTAGAAATTTGATTAGCGAAGTTATCTTCGGATGTTATAAAAAAGTGAGGTCTACATTTTGGAAATGAGAAATTATAGTTTTCTAATACCAATTGTATGTCGGGATCTGCAATTCCACAGCCAATAAAAATAAAAGTGTGAGTTAACATTAAGGCATCTAAAATACGATAAAAAGTTTCAAATTGATATCGTGCCCTTGCATATTGTTGGTGAGTAAAAATAATTCTTTCTGCACTGTCAACAGTGCCATGTGCCTTAATAATTAAGAAATCCTGCGATCGCAGATATTTAGCCACATCATCATCATAAAAGGTCTTTGGTACAATAGTTCCATGTGACTCCATGCTAGCATATTGTTCGTAGATTTTATCGATATTAGGAGTAATAACAATTTTTGAATCTAAAGAAAAAATAACCTCATGAATTTCATGATGTCGATAACCAGGTCTTCGATATTCATCTGCCGCGAGCTCTCCGAATACACGTTCACCTATATGGTCAACAATCAATTCACAAGAAGTTAAATAGTCTTCTCTGGCAATTAACGATATTATTAAGTCTTTATCAGTTCCAAGGAGATGACCTTTACTACTAACAATATCGGTTAGAAATTTTGCCCAAGTTGCAGGATGCTTTCCAGTATCGTTTATAGAATTAGCAGAAACACCTGAACCCAAATATAATACACACTTCCGTTTTGCTATATCCTGTATTAATTCCACTGGCCAGTTAATCATTTTAAGGCCTCCATGTTTTGCAACACGCGCTGAGTAATACCACCCATCATTTCATTATAATCGCTAACTTTCTGATAATGAGCACCAAGAACACCATCAGCATTCGTTAATAAGAATACAGGCTTATGAGCAGTTTGAGACATTGGTATTAGACTATAAAAGTTGGGTATAGACCCCAAGTTGTAATTTTCGAATTCTATATCACCGTTTATCGGCGCTATTACATATCTTTTAATTTCATCGGGGATTGTACTTAAAATCTTTTCATAGGAACGTACAGCCACTTTTTTTCCCCCGCTACTTTTTGAAATGTACTGCTGCTCAACGTATCCCAAAAACTTTATATTACATTTATCCTTTAATCCCTCAAATAGAGCTTTATCTTTTGGGTTTACATCAGATAGCGTTTCATTATATAAATCTCTCCATGTAGATATTGATTCCCCTATATTTTTTAATGCAAGCACGCTAAAAATATCGGAAGACATAGGTGTTATAAAATAGTCACAAGCCAGTAAAACAGCACGATTGATAGCGCCTAATGAAGGTCCCATATCGAAAAAAACATAATCATATTCTTGACACAAGGTTAAAAAATGAACAAAGAGCATATTTGTACGTATTCCACGTATTTCCTTAGCTCGCAATTCTGACCAATCCTTTGATAGAAAATCTTCATGAGCGGCTAATTCAGGGTTACCTGCGATAAGATCAAAACCAAATAGATCTGACTTAGTTGCTTTTATCTGTTTGGCATAACCCAACCCGTTTTTAAGTGGTGGGATAAGATCAGCTATAGTAAAATTATTTTGTTCAAAATAAACGTCATAGTAGTCATCATCATCTAAAACATAGGATGTTGAATTGCATTGTGGATCAGCATCAACTACTAATACTTTCTTCCCACATTTGGTTTGCAAATAACTTGCAAGGTTGCATAGAAAAGTGGTCTTGCCAACACCACCTTTGTTATTAAATATTGCAGTTGATATCAATGTGTTCAACTCCTCATTTTATGACGAAATATTTTGGCAGTACACAGCACCCTTTGTGTGGCCGTGCTTAAACATAACTCATTCTCATTAAGAATAATACTTTTTACTGTGTTTGGCAATTGTTGGACTGAAAAATAAAGACTCTGATATAAATCAGAGCCGATATTTATTTATTATATAAACTTATGACTATCATTTTTGCACTGAATATCATCCACCTGTTTCTTATAGGATTCGCATTTCTCACCGTTAATAACTTCAATCGGTGTCAGATGGGGATACTCTTTGCATACTGCTGTTTTCGTGTCTGGGTAGACATATATGCAATCTTTGCATACAAACTTAGGTTGCTTAACAGTTCCATCTCGCCTTCATGCATGATAAAGCGTTCATCTCTAATGGTGCCTCCTGGTCAACTTATTCACCTGAATACTATATAAACTTATGATCTGGCCGATCAACGGCACTAGATGCATAACGCATCATTCAACTTGATAGCGGCGTCGCGCTAGAGGTCTTCGTCTATATGACTATATAGGTCCATTGTAGTGCCTATTGTCGTGTGTCCTAGGCGTTCACTAGCCACTTTCATAGGGTACTCCAGCGTTTAGTATCAGGCTGGCGTTTGTGTGACTTAAATCGTGTAATCTTACGGTATTGACAATACTTGTCCGTCTGCTCAAACACATAAGAGGGTGATAGCCGTTTGGTTTCACCCTCTTTTTGCCGTTGTTATGACTAAATCTCAATGACACGAATATCGCGTTCCAGCATGGCTGCCTCCCGCATGGCAAATACCGTGTTGCCTTTATCCCGGCCATCGTATACGGCTATTACCCGTTGGCATAGGGAAACCATTTCACGACTGCACTTCATATAACAAGAAGGACTGTATTTTTCGCTGTGGATGCAGATCGTTTTGCATTTAAGCAGCAACCGGCGAAACAGCTTGTCAGTTGTCTTCATCCGGTTACGGTATGGGAGGGCGGCTTCCAATGTCAGCGCAGGATTATCTTCCATCAAGTCCGCTACAATGGATGCGAAAAGCAGGTCAACACCTTCGTAAAAACCCGATATGAAATGCGTATAACCGTCCGCTATTGCCTGTAATATTTCGTGGTGAAGCGCTTGTTTGACATAATCAATTTTTTCTACTGCTATCTCCCTGTGACCCGTAACACAGCAAGTTTTTTCATCCATAATATCTTCCCCCATTATACATATCATTGTGCCCAATATTGGGAATAACACATGTGCCCATTATATAGGCATACTAGAAATATGTAAAGGGAGGGTTGAGAAATGATTTCATATGCGCCATTGTGGAAAACAATGAAGGAAATAGGAGTCACGCCATACGCACTGCGATATAAGTATAATGTTGGCGGGGGAACCATACAGCGCTTGAAGAAAAACGAAACGGTGTCTACAAACACACTGGATATACTGTGCAAAGTTTTAAACTGCCCTTTGCATCAAGTTGCCGAATTCGTTCCTGACTAATAGGCCGCGAATGATCATCCCGCCTTCTTCGCCAAAATACTAAGGCTTGCAGGGTTTAACTGCAAGCCTTTTGCTGTGTCATTTTGGGGGGCGAAGAAGACAGCTTTAATGCCTTTTAACGTAAGTTAATAATTAGTCTGAGGATTAATTATTAACTTATTTGACAATTCTTGAGAACATGTCTATCATGAGATGAGTAGTATCGTATTTTTTAATGGTTGTGGAGGATGTGTGATGAAATTAAAAAAAGTATTCGTTGTTCTCTTTACCATATTCATTTGTATTATTGTCTCGAACTGCATGCATGCGGCAAAAAATATTTCAGTGGTCGTAGACAATAACCTTGTTGTATTTGACACACCGCCTTACATTGTAAATGGCCAGGTACTTGTGCCGCTAAGAGCCATTGCCGAAGCGGCAGACATGAAGGTTGATTATGACGAGAATACTCGTACCGCAACAATAACGAAGACAGAAAAATTGATGAAAATTCCACTGGATTCTACGAATCGATATGTTGACGGTAAAACACACATAGTGACGCTGACACTTAATAGCGACACGGCTACCGTTGATGGTTCAACAATTCAACTTGACGTTCCCGCTAGGGCAGTCAGGGGCAGTGTGATGGTGCCGTTGCGATTCATTTTTGAAGCAATGGACATGGACGTGATTTGGAGCTCTATCGGAGCAGGCGTTTTAGATGGGAACGCTGGATTTTTAATCAGCACGCGTTTGCGAGGGAGTGCTCCGCTCGCTGGCGAGAGTCTTTTCCCAACCGTTTCACCGGAAATAATTTCAGTTATAGACAGCAAAGGCAACACCGTTTCCCTTGGCATGGATGTGACTGAAATGCAGCAAAACTTAGGTGAACCCGCATTTGTTTGGGGGCGCGGCGTACCGTCTCCGCAATCACGTTATGAATATGGCGAAAATATTTCAAGCACAGCGGATATCGGAAATGCTTATGCCGAAATTGGGTGCAGCTTGGGGAAAGTAACGGTCATCCAGCTTGGACCGGGCAGCGGAGGCAACCTGAAAACAGGCACAGGGGTCGCTGTTGGAGACCCCGCGTCAAGTATCGCGAAGGCTTATGATGGAAGCGAAAGTTATTTACAGAAGCATGACGCAAACGGACACATTATACTGGCTTACGTCGGCAACACCCTAAAATATGCGGTGAGTATCAGCGGTGCCGTCCAATCCGACTATTCCGATAGCGACATTACACATGCAATAGACTTCATCATAAAGGATGATAAAATCGAAGCCATAGCTATCACCGATATCGTCTCTGCTCGTGAACTTTAGTCTGGTGATTAATTACATTAACCTTACACTGGATATACTGTGCAAAGTTTTAAACTGCCCTTTGCATCAAGTTGCCGAATTCGTTCCTGACTAAACGGCCGCGAATGATCATCCCGCCTACTCCAACACAACACAAAGGCTTGCAGTGTTTAACTGCAAGCCTTTTGCTATGGCTTTTTAAGGAGACCACTTTGTCACAAAAAAACGTTTGTGAGAAAATTTAGTATGTCTATATACAAAATTCCATAATTGCTTTACAATGGCTAATATGTATTTTTTAGCACGAAAGTGGTGTTATCGTGAAAATACGACTGATTGAACCCGGTAATCTGCCGTACAGAAAATCATTCAAGAATCTGTATCTTTATGATAAATACATACGAACACCGTCAAACGGTCTTTTGACGCTGACAACAATTGTGAAGCAATATGTGAGCGACACGTTAATGTACAGTGAGTCCATATCCGAAATTATCTGGAAAGATGTTCTTGACGCGGATATTATTTTTATCAGCATCTTCACGTTCAACGCCGTCAGGGGGTACGAGCTGGCTGACGAAATTCGGAAAAAAAGCCGTGCGCTCATTGTTTTTGGCGGCCTGCACGCAACGCTCAATTATTCGGAGGCATGCCGACACGGCGATTATGTTCTGCTCGGCGAGGGCGATGCGTCAATCATTCAGTTTATTCAGGCAGTGCAAGCGAACAAACCGATCGATTTTCCGGGCGTTGCGTATTATCGCGATGAGCAGCTGATACATACCGGCAGCCCGAAGATACCGGAACAAATTGAGACCATTCCGAACAGGTTTTTACTGTACAATTTCAAAAAGATGGCCGGCCACAATACGATTTGGCCGCAGGTGCACGCGTCACGCGGGTGCCCGCACCAATGCGATTATTGTGCGCTTGTCGCCGCGTTTGGCAGGAAGCTGCGGCATCGCGCGCCGGAAACAATTATTGAAGATATCCGGCAGGCAATCCGATTTTTTGAAAACGGATACCACAGATTGACGAAAATTCTCTGGCTGACGGATGACAATTTCTTTGCAGATAGGGGCTGGGCCATCCGCGTTTTGAACGCCTTGATCGACAGTAAAATCAGCTATAACTTTACAATACAGGCCCGATATGAAGTCGGCCTCGACGATGAAATGCTGGAACTGCTCAAACGCGCCGGGTTTGTTGAGCTTGCGGTTGGCATTGAATTTATTGAGGACGAGGCCTTTGAAATCTATCACAAAAAAAGCACGAGAGACGACATCAGGCGTTCTATTAAAAACATTCAGGCGCACGGCCTGCGCGTGCGCGGCCTGTTCATCGTCGGTGCTGAAAATCATACGAAGGGGATAGGCCGGCGTTTGGCGGATTTCGTCATTGAAAATAAGCTCTGCGGCGTTCTCATACAGTCTATGTACTTTATTCCGGGCACGCCTGTATATGAAACGTATCAGGCGCGTTTGTTGGATTTGGATTGGTCAAGGTGTGTTGGAAAAGTCGTTCATTACCCCAAAAATATCTCGCCGTATGATCTGCAGAAAGAAATCATTCTTGCAAGCAGGAGAATCTATTCGATCAAGCGGCTTTTTGAGGCGATAACAACAATGAGAGGAAACGAGCGGCTGCTGTTTATCGGCGAGTACTTTTGGCAGAAAAACGTCAGAAAAAATTTATTGAGAGACCTGCCGTATTTAAAAAAGATCTCGGAAAATGCGCTTCCCGGCGCTTGCCCCGCAGGCGTTGGCGGTGGTTAAGAGCAAGCTTTTCCTGTATTCGTGAATGAAGACACCCCCGCCGCCATCTATGCTGGCGGACAGAGGGTGTCTTTTTAAGCTGTTTTAGATAAGACTATTCGGCGGAGACGCTGCCCTGGTAAAAATTAAGCTGTCCGTTTAAGAATTCCATAACGCGCTCCCACGCTTTTTTTGTCGCTTCGAACATATTGTAATGCTCCACAACATGCGATGAAAAATCATCAAGCTCTTGACGCAGGCTCATAAAATCGCACGTCGGAAAATAACGAGACACTTTTGGCAAAACGCGGTCAAGGTTCTTTTTCATGAGCGCAATGTCCCGCTCGTAGGTATCTCTGCCCGTTATATACATCAATAATGGCTTATACCGAATCCAGCCGACGCAGGCTTTATAAAACCGCTCGTCTGTTTCACGGTTTCCGGAAAAAATCGGCTTGAGTTTTTTAGGCAAAATACCACAGAGCAGGTGAGGGTATGACAAAAATCCGTCGTGGAACATATAGCATGGGACCTTTAAGACTTTTACATCGGATAGACAAGTACTCAGGAACGTGTCTTCTCCCCGTGCGCCCGGCGGGTTAAAAAACGGGAAAAGCTGTTTCTCGGTATTCAGCTTGAAAAACAAATTTGATCCCGAAATGAATTTCGCCCCATTAATTTCCGGAACTTCTACCGCCTCCCGGCTGCTGAGAAGACTTTTCTTGGCATATGTAATACCGCCGTTTTGCATTTTTTCTTTGATAGAGTTCCAACTGATGATATCGTTGCTAATCGTTTCGATAAACATCCTGAAATCATCCTCGGTTAAGACGTCATTAAAAGTAATCTGTGGAATCGGAGAAACGTAACCACAGTGATAGCCATATGTTATATCGGCATTTTCAATCGCCTTTAGGTGGGCCGCCAGCACCTGCTGACCTTGCCAGACCAAACCGTCTGGCGTTTTTGCAGCGGCAATCGGATATTCATCGTCATCAATAAACAATAGATAATCCATGCCGTTTTTGACGGCAAAGTACAAAATGGCGTTCCTTTTCTTGGCGTAACCGTCACCGAAAAGCAGCTGCGCCTCATATCTGCTGACGACGCCGCTGCTGACGAGCATTGCCGTTTCCTTTTTTATTTCAGTGTCTCCGATATAATAAGGATAATTGAGCATATCGGTTATTCTCGGGTCATGAATTCTGTAATCCTCGGGCTTTGTGTTTTTATACTTCAGATCATAGGCCACAAAAAGATTCAGTTTGATATTTTCACTTTCAGTCAAGCCGGACTCGCACCAGCTTTCCGCATACGTTCTGGCGATATGTCTGAAGTTCTTCCTCCCGGCGGCAAAACCAATTCCGATATTCATGGAATTATCTATCGTAATCACCTCTTTAATAAGTCGTATCCGAACAATATATTTAGAAAATCGCTCAGCCATTTACATCGCAGAGCACAGATAATCTAAATATATCTATTATTTACATAAATCACCATCAATCATAAAAATAAAATAGATGAGAAGCAATAAATAAGCTTCCCACCCAAGAAGCGGCATCTTGAAAACGGCTCGCGCCGCCCAACCGAAAACCATTTTATTCAGTTTTATTATTCAAATTATATCAAATGAAGCATTTCCTGTCAAACAAACGCACAAAATTCGGCTGTCATCACAAAGTAATTCTCTTTTATTTGTAAGGGGTTACAGAAAATTATTACATAATATGTATATTGTATTACAAATGTATGAAGCGCAGATGGTGTTTTCAAATGGAAGCCGGTCAAGGAGTGGGATACTAAAGAGGAAGCGGGGTAGACCAAAAAAATACACAAAAATTTGTTTTTTTGATAATTATGGGTATTATTGACGGCACTTTTATCGATAAATATGTAAAGTCCATTTATGTGAGGAGGCCCACCATGATCAATACGGTCGGCGCGTCTGCCTTATCGGCATACAAAACGGATTATGACAAGACAGCCGCGACAAAACAGCCGAAGAAAGATATCGTGCCTGACGAGGCGTATCATCTGAGCCTCAGCACAGAAAGTCTTGAGGCAAGCGCTGTCACATCGGGCTCGGCAGAAATCGAGGACATCAGGCAGCAAGCCGATATGACGACGGCAGCCTTGCGCGACCTCGTTGAAAAACTGATCTCCCGCCAGTCCGGTGACACGTCGGCGATTTCGCTGTCAACAAAGTTTTTCGCCGCATCAGGAACCGAAACAATGTCTCAGGCAGAAGCACAAGAGGCTGTCGGTGACGGCGGGGACTGGGGCGTCGAGGCTGTCAGCGACAGAATTGTCAATTTTGCCAAGGCCGTATCCGGCGGCGACACAAGCAAGCTGGAGACGCTCCGGGAAGCGATCGATAAGGGGTTTGCTAACGCTAAAAAAACGCTTGGCGGCAGCCTGCCGGATATTAGCAGCCAGACGTACGACGCCGTGATGCAGAAGCTTGACGACTGGGCCAGCACCACAGAAACGACCGTATCAAATTGAAGCGAAATACATGACGAAAAGGCGGCATCTATTAGGATGACGCCTTTTTTGTTTTCGGTCGACGCATGACGACACGGGCATTGACAGTTGATTGGAAATCATCTAATATTAATTTAAATTGGTTTAGAGCAAAAAGCTTTGCTCGGAATCACTAGATTGAAAGATGGAGATGGATGAAATGACGACTGTATCAATTAACCCGGGTATTTGCAGCTTGATGACAAAAGTAGAAGCAGTTGCCTCGGAGAATAAGAAGACAGTCACACTAACCGTGGAATCCGCCTGCGACGCCGTCAATAAAATGATGGCAGAGGTCGGCAGCACGTTCAAGGCCTATGACATTTGCCTTGTCAGGCCTGGCGTCGGCCCCTTCTATGACTATGCTTCAAAGAAATTTCCGGTTCACGTCTCCTGCCCCGTCATTGCGGGCATTATCAAATGCGCCGAGGTCGAATGCCGCCTGGCGCTGCCGAGAGACGCAGAAATCCGATTTGAAAAGAAAGAAAATACATAATTCATATTTCATGATGTATATGGGCTCCCGGTTTTTACCGGGAGCCCTTTTTGATTGCCAACGGACCGGATTCTATTTTCCCCAGACTGTTTTATTGACAATTTTCGTATAGCTCTCAATCAAATTGACGACTTTGATGGAGACATTTAAATCACCATAATCGGCGGGAAGCGCGTTACCCTCGCCTGTGACGCGCAGCGCCAGAGCGAGCGCGACAGCACGGGCAACATCGTCTTGCTGGATACCGCCGATGACGACAGAACCTTTGTCGAGTGTTTCCGGCCGCTCCGTTGAGGTTCGGATTAGGACACCGGCAAAGCCCAAGATGGCCGACTCCTCCGAAAGCGTACCGCTGTCAGATAGGACGCAGGCGCTGTTCATCTGCAGCTTGACATAGTCAAAAAAGCCGAACGGCTTGACAAGGCGTACGAGCGGGCTGAAGGGAAACTGATGCGCCTTGATTGTCCGCATCGAGCGCGGATGCGCCGGATAAATCACCGACATCCCGTATTTGTCGGCAATATGGTTGATGGACTGCATGAGCTCAAGGAAGTTTGCATCGTTATCGATATTCTCCTCCCGGTGCGCTGAAACAAGGAAATAGGCTTTTTCTTCAAGAGACAGGCGTGATAGCACGTCGCTTTGCGCAATCTCTTCCCGGTGGCGATGGAGCACCTCGCCCATCGGCGAGCCGGTTACGAAAATCATTTTGCCGTCAAGCCCCTCGGAAAGGAGATAGCGCCGCGCGTGCTCCGTATAGGGGAGGTTCACATCCGAAATATGATCGACTATTTTTCTGTTGATCATCTCCGGGACATTCCAATCCCAGCAGCGGTTCCCAGCTTCCATATGGAAAATGGGTATTTTGAGCCGCTTGGCCGAAATGGCTGACAGCGTTGAATTGGTGTCGCCCAGCAGCAGAACGGCGTCCGGCTTCTCGCGACGCATGAGGTCGTATGAGCGTGTGATAATATTGCCCATTGTTTGGCCAAGATCAGCACCGGCGCAGTTTAAATAATGAGCCGGGGCGCGCAGGCCCAAGTCGTCAAAAAACACCTGATTGAGTGTATAGTCCCAGTTCTGCCCTGTGTGGACGAGGACGTGGTCAAAATAAGTATCGCAGACCCCAATGCAGGCCGACAATCGGATAATCTCCGGCCGCGTACCCAGAATCGTCATCAACTTAAGCTTTTCCATCAACCGTCAAACCTCCAGCCGATATGTGTCCGGTCTTGCGGGGTCAAACGGCTCGCTGGCCCAGATCAAAACGACAAGATCGCTTTGCCCGGTGTTGAGGATGGCGTGCGTATATCCCGGGGGAATCTCGACGGCCGTTATTAGATTGCCGGAAACGTCAAATTCAATAACATCAGGTGCGCCGACGCGGCGTAGCATGATTTTTCCTGTCCCGCTTAAAGCGATAAATTTTTCATTTTTTGTCTGATGCCAGTGATTACCGCGCACGGCTCCTGGTTTCGCGACGCAGACGGAGAGCTGCCCCAGATCCTCCGACCGGAACAGCTCGGCAAACATGCCGCGCGCATCAACGCTTGTCTCGACCCGATGAGAGAGCGCTTCAGCCGGGAGATAGGTGAGATACGTTGCATAGAGCTTTCTCACAAAGTCGTCCCCCATATTTGGGAGGCTTTTTTGATCCCGGCAGGCTTTAAATTCGGATAAAATAGAGACAATTTCGCCGAGCGTTTTTTCGTATGGGACTGGGACGAGGCAGCATCCGGCGGCTGCCGCGGTTGTGTCGGTCATGATGCGCACGTAAGTGTCAACCACATCATCAATGTAGACGAGACGAAGCGTACGGCTAGGGTCATCGACGCGGATGGGTAGGCAGTGCGCTGTGTTGCGGCAGAAGGTCGCGACGGCACTGTTATAGTCAGGACGGCACCATTTGCCGAAAACATTCGGAAGGCGGGATATATAAGTGCGCGCGCCGGTGATACGGCTGTGGGCATCAAGAAGGAATTCTGCTGCTTTTTTGCTCCGGCCGTAAGGTGTATCTTCGTCAGCCTGAACGGAAGAAGTATAGAGAATTGGACAGGCGTTTTTGTTATCTTCGAGCTGATCTATAAGGCGTGCCGTCAAGCCGACATTAACGGTGCCAAAATCGTCGGGATTATCGGGGCGGTTTGCCCCCGCGAGATGGCAGACAAAGGCACAATCTTTTGTAAACGCGTGCAGCTGCGCGGGATCATCGTCGGCGTGAAAGAGATACAGTTCAACGTCCGGCTGATTGTTCAGCGCCGCGACGAGGTTTTTTCCGATAAACCCGGCGGCGCCCGTCACCAAAATTTTCATGGCGGCCTCCAAAAAAATTATTCCTGAACCGGCTGTACGGCAGGCTTGGCGGGAAACCTGTCGGACAACGCTTCTCGGATACAGGGTAAGCCGCGCAGCTTTTCCTTGACTTGCCCAACCGTGAGCTGTTCGGCGTTGTTGGAGTTAAACTCCTTCAGCCCGACGTGAGGCCGCAATCCCAAGCTGACGTACTTGTCATAATTCAAGCCGCGCTTATCAGCCGGTACGCGGTAAAAGGCCCCCATATCAACAGCGGCGGCGCATTCCTCGTTTGTTAAAAGCGTCTCAAACATTTTTTCACCGTGGCGGATGCCGATGGTTTTAATTGGAATGTCAGCCTCAAACAGTTCCAAGAGCGCCTGGGCCAGTACGCCAACGGTGCAGGCCGGCGCCTTCTGTACGAGGATATCGCCGCTCTCGGCATGTTCAAACGCAAAGAGAACGAGTTCGACCGCCTCGTCGAGGCTCATGATAAAGCGCGTCATCGATGGATCGGTGACGGTCAGCGGTTTTCCGGCCTTTATCTGCCCAATGAACAAGGGGATGACGGAGCCCCGTGAACAGAGGACGTTGCCGTAGCGTGTGCCGCAGATGAGCGTTTTCTCCGGTAGAACGGCTCTCGACTTGGCGACAAAGACCTTCTCCATCATTGCCTTTGAAGCGCCCATGGCGTTGACGGGATAAGCAGCCTTGTCGGTCGACAGGCAGACGACCTTAGAAACGCCTGCTTCGATACAAGCCGACAAGACATTTTCCGTTCCGAGCACATTTGTTTTCACGGCTTCAAGCGGAAAGAATTCACAGGACGGCACCTGCTTTAACGCTGCCGCGTGAAACACAAAGTCAACGCCGTGCATAACGCTGCGAAGGCCTGCGGGGTCCCGCACATCGCCAATGTAGTAACTGATTTTGTCGCTATTATAGTGAAATCGCATCTCGTCCTGCTTCTTTTCGTCACGTGAGAAGATACGAATTTCAGCAATAGCGGTTGATATAAAGCGTTCTAAAACGGCATTGCCGAAGCTGCCGGTTCCGCCTGTTATAAGCAGTGTTTTGTTGTTAAATAAATTATCCATATTTATCAACAGGCGCCGTCGATGATGTCATCAAGGAGCGTTTTATATTCCAGTTCTCGGGTTGATTGGAGGATCTCCTCTAATTTCTTAAGACGAGGCAGAAGACAGGGGGAAACATTGGCAGGGCCGCAGACGAAGATTTTGTTGTTCTCTGTTTTTCCAAGAAGCTCGTTATGAAAAGACAGTTCCTCATACATTTTTTCACCGGGGCGAAGACCGATGAACTCGACAAGAATATCCCGCTCCGGCTTTAAGCCGTTCAGGCGGATCATGTTGTGCGCGAGATCAAGGATTTTGATCGGTTTGCCCATATCCAAAACGAAAATCTCACCGCCGCGGGCCATGGACGCGGCCAGCAGAACGAGGCTGACAGCTTCCTTAATTGTCATAAAATAGCGCTCGACCGCCGGATGCGTCACCGTAACAGGGCCGCCGTCCCGAATCTGGCTCTGAAACATTGGGATGACGCTGCCGCTGCTGCCAAGAACATTGCCGAAGCGGACGGCCGCGAGCTCGGTCAAGGGGGCATCATCATTGAGCCGCTGGACGATCATTTCGGCGATGCGCTTCGTTGCACCCATAATGCTTGTTGCATTGACAGCCTTATCGGTTGAAACGAGAATAAATTTTCGGGTGCCGTATTGAACGGCCATTTGTGCGGTTTTTAATGTGCCGAAGACGTTGTTCTTAATCGCCTCGGCCGGATTGCTTTCCATGAGCGGGACATGCTTGTGTGCTGCCGCGTGAAAAACGACGTCGATCTGATGCCGGGCAAAAATGTCTGTCAGACTGCCGCCGTCCTTGACGGAGCCGACAACAACGTCATAGCGCTCGGGGTTGAATTTCTTCCGGAACGCATTATTCAGCGCGAATAAAGCGTTTTCGTTTATATCGAATAAAATCAATTTTTTACACCCGGATGACAGCACGTGCTGGCAGATTTCCGACCCGATGGAACCCGCACCGCCCGTCACGAGAACAGTTTTGTCATGAAGGCCTTCTCTGATCTTTTCCGTATTCAGAACAGCCGGCGGGCGGCCAAGCAGGTCGTCGGTGTTAATCTCGCAGGAAAGGCGGGCCTGAAGCGGCCGCGGCGGCAATTCGGCACCGAAAAAGTGATCGGTTGATGTTGAAAAGAATTCGGACATGTGAAATCCTATCTTATTTCATTAGGCTTAAGCGTTATCGCTTGGTTAGATTAGCGGTGTTACCGGCCGCTTGACGATTAACCGGTAAATGCAGTCGAGATCCTCCGGTGTCATGCGCTGATCAATCGGTAGTGGTAAAAGGTGGCGTGACAGCATCATTTCAAGGCTGTTTTCCGGCACAAGTGATGTCAGCGCCGCCCACCATCTGCCGAGGTAGACGCTGCTTTTAAGAAGATGTGGCAAAATCTCATCGTCGGCTAATACAAGCGGGTAAACCATGGGGACGGTATCCTCATCCAGAGGAAAACGGCTTAAATCAAAAAGGTTCATTTGCGAAAAGAGCGACTGCGCATAGCGAAAATTTTGAACGCGCCGGTCTTTAATGGTAATATAATCAACATTTTGTAAAAGCGCCCGCGTCAGGCGTGACATCAAGGAAAGGCCGCTTCCGTCCAGCCGTGTTTCGTTCATCATCCTGTCGGAATAGCTGCCCTGGCAGCCCCGTTCAATCCGCTTGAGGAGAAAAAGCGACGTGTCGGCTGAAAAACCACAGGGGATGAAAAAATCCTCCTGCCCGGCCTTTTCCCCAACGACGTAGCACCCGTCCGGCACGCCAAAAAATTTCCGTGGGGAATAGACAGAGTAGGCGTTTTCAGCGGGCTTTTTGTAAAAAGCCTGCGCGTTGTCGACAATGACGTTTTGAAACCTTGACGTTATTGTTTCAATTTTTTCACGCGGCAGGAGGCCGAAATAATTGACGATCAAGACGGCGGTGTCGCCGCTTATCTTCTCGGGAAGTATCGGCAGAAGATCATCGCCGAGGGCGCAGTTAACAAGCTCGATGGACTGCGCGATCAGATATTCACGCACTTTTGGGCATAGGTATGTCGGAAGCAAGAGCTTTTTAAGGCCTAAGAGCCTTAAAACGTAGCCAATACCACAACGTGCCGTGTTGAGACGCTTGACGCCCACACCGTCGTAATACTCCGGCCCTTTTTTCAGGTCAAGCTCAAGAAAACTGCCGTATTCTTTGATCGTTGTCGTCCCTCCAGTTAAAGCCACAGTTCATGACATAATCCAAAACGGATAGATTTTCAATAAAGCTGCCCCAAAGCTGCGGGTATTCGAACGGCGTATAAGCACTATAAGTGAGCTGCACGCCGTTTTCCGAAAAATGCGCTAATGTTTGATAGACCTGCGCGCCGTTGCCGGATAGATACGTATCGGCCCCAACAGCGCGGCAGAGGTCAATGACCCGCTGTTCTTTTTTTGTGCGGATGTGTAACTGAGATGACTGTAAAAATGCCGTGTCAAAACCGAATTCATGGCTGAAACGGACGATGACCGCCTCGTTTAATCGGGCGATGTTGTCATACGCCGGTTCCAGAAGTTCGCTGAAAATCGGGAAGACGGCATCAAAAAAAGGGGCGCTTTTGTAATGCTCACGGACGGCTGAGAGATGCTTTGCCTTCCAGCCGAGATGATCTTTTGTCCGAACCTCGTTAATGGCGTCGCCCAAGGTCTGTGATACCGGTATTTTAAGGGCTTTAACCCCCAAAGGCGTTTTGAAGAGGTTTCTGTCATGACCGCCGGTATTGGAAAACTGGGCGTCATCGAGAAAAACAAAAACATCCGCCCGGCTAATTTTATAAAAATACCCGAGATACGGGATATAATCCGGCTGGTGAATAGCGGCCGTCACGGTGAAATACCGAACTCAATGGACCGCTGAAGGCTAAACGCTTCGGCGTACATAAGACCGGCCGCCAGCCCCCTATAAGAGGCATGGGCGCGGATGCCATGCTCTGACCGCGGGTGCGGCGCAGAACGCAGCTCGATGTCATACTCTGCCAGTGCTTCGATTTTCCGCGCAATCGTCTCATCAATATCGATAAAGACAGTTGGAATGAAAGCCGTTTTATAATCATAGCCTTGCCATTCGGTAGCTGAGGGCGTCTCATACAGAAGTATATCGATCGGATGTCTATCCACAGGGCGGGCAGCCACCATCGTCGAGCGATAGACGAGCTGATGGTCCAGGTTCAAGTCACCGGGATGATGCGTCAAAACAAGGCGCGGGGCTGTTTCCGCAATCACCTTTTCCAAAAAGGCATTAATCGTGACATGCCCCACGGTATCAAGGCGCATATCTGGGAAATCACCGAAAAAAACGTCTCGGACGCCCAGCAGGCCGTTAGCCTTCAAGGCGGCCTTTTTTTTAAGGGCGATAATCTTTTTGTAATCCGTATCGGCATACTGCGCACTGCAACCCTCGGTGACGATAGCCGTAAAAACCTCGTTTGACTCGGATAGCCGCGCTATATACCCGCCGCAGCCAAGCACCTCGTCGTCCGGGTGCGCGGCGATTACGAGAATTCTCATAGATGACTCCGATCTGCCGCTGAAGGCAAGTTTCTGCGGCAGTGTCATCATATGCATTGTCCAGCGTATTGGTTAAGTCTCAGGCAAATCTTCAGAAAATGCCGTTCGTTATCAGCAATACTGTCATTTGGCGTTGTCCTGCATATATTGGACTGACACGATGTTTGTCAGGGAGGTGCTTTTAAATAAAAAGTCTTTTTTGCATACCAAATTTCATTCTCGTGATACTCGGCTCCCTGTTCGGCTCAGCGAGTGCCTTAATCTGGTATTATGGCTTTATCCCATATGTCCGGCCGACGCTGCCTTTTGTGCTCGTTTTCGCGATTATTCTTTTTGTTGTCACCGCTATTCTCAAAGCAAGATGTGGCAACATGGCGGAAGGGATCTGTCTCACGTCTACCTGCTCAAGCCTGCGTAAATATTCTGCTTTGGTGCTAATCAGCGCAGCTATTTTTATCATTTTTTCATTTGTTGTTATGGCGACATTTTTACCGCTCTTATTCCGGACGATCTTGGCGTTTATCGGCGCTATATCGTTATGGACGATGCTGTTTGAATTTGTTGCAATGCTGTTTTGCATGCTGTACAGGCGCTGAGGGCCAAAGGCTTTTTCATATTTCATGAAAAAGCCTTTACATAAAGGTGCTGCAGTCACATGAAAGGCGTGGCGGATTTGGAAAATCTCATTATCTACGGCGCGGGGGATCTAGGCCGAGAATTTTTATGGCTTGCAGCCTCAAGCCTGCCGGGCCTCTGTCTTTTGGGCTTTCTGGATGATGCACTCCTACCTGGAACTGTTATATGGCACTATCCGGTTCTTGGGGATGCGACATATTTTGAACGCATCTTAACGCCGACTGCCGTTTTATGTGCCGTTGGTGCGCCAACCGACAAAAGGCGCATCGTTCGAGCGCTGAAGCGGCTGCCGTTTATTTGTTTTCCGGCTGTCGTGCACCCGTCAGCCATTCTTGCCGACAGAACGAAGCTGGGGGAGGGAAGTGTGGTCGGCCCCTTATGCACAGTTTCGGTTGACACGATTGTCGGCAGCCACGTACTCATCAATCAAGGCTGCGCCGTCGGCCATCACGGCTATATTGGCGATTTCGCAATGCTGGCACCAGGCTGCCGTCTGGGTGGCCATGTTACGGTAGGGGAGGGGGCTGTCCTCGGCGTCGGATGCTCAATCAAACCCGGCGTTGCCATCGGGGAATATGCTGTTATTGGTGCAGGAGCCGCTGTCGTATGCGATATCCCGGCTTACTGCACGGCTGTTGGCGTTCCGGCAAGGCCTTGTGAAAATAGCGTCGGTATCAGCGATGTATAAGCAGGGCGTTAAGCGGCTGCTGGACGTGGCCTTGTCGGGCCTTGCACTGCTATTGTTTTCCCCCGTGATGGTTGTGACGGCGATTAGCGTCAGATTGGCGCTGGGAAAACCAATCCTCTTCCGCCAGCCGCGGCTTGGCAAGGATGAGAAAGCGTTTATGATGCTCAAGTTCAGGACGCTGACGGATCAAAAAGAGGAGGACAGCATGCTGCTTTGCGATCATCAGCGACTGACACAGTTAGGACGATTTTTACGCGGGACGGGACTTGATGAGCTGCCTGAACTCGTCAATATAATTCGGGGCGACATGTCCCTCGTCGGGCCGCGCCCGCTTCTGACGGAATATCTGCCGTATTTTACAACGGCTGAACGGGTACGCCACCGCGTGCGGGGCGGGCTTATTCCACCGGAGGTGCTGTATGGCAATATCCGGCCGACATGGGCCGAGCAGCTTCAATATGAAGCCGACTATGCGGCCAATGTTTCTTTTTTACTGGATACACGAATTTTATTTAAAGCCCTATCGGGGCTGTTTTATCGAAAAAGCACGGATTACGGCGGCTACATCCGACGGCAGCTGTCGGCAGAGCGTCAAAGCAGCATGGCTGAAGGGGGAGAGCACCGTTAAAATTCTTCTGATTACAGCCGCCTGGCCCCCATGCGGTGAACAGAATCTCTACACCGATCTGATAGAGACATTTTGTGATATGGGGCATGAGGTGACGGTTGCCGCCGTGGGAATACACGCGGAAAAGTCCGGCCTACGCCCTGAAAAGCATTGCCGCGTACTGGCGGTGAAAACAAGGCCGCTCCAAAAAACCGGAAAATACAGAAAAGTTTTGTTCTCCTTTTTCGCTGGGCTCCAGCTCGCTCGCGCCGTCTTCCGAAATTTTAAGCGGGAGCCGGTTGATCTGATTGTTTTTTCAACGCCGCCGATTACGCTTCTTCCCGGCGTGCTGTTAATCAAAAGGCATTTAAAGGCGCCCTTATATCTTCTGTTAAAAGACATCTGGCCGGACGATACGGTCGGCATCGGCGGCATGCGCAAAGGCGGCGTTGTCTGGCGCGTTTTTCGTTTTCTGGCTAATCGCACATACCGGGCGGCCGACTTTATCGGCTGCATGTCGGAGGCTTCGGTCCGCTATCTCCACCGGCACTATCCTGAGCTGCCGTCAGAGAAGGTGGAAGTCTGCCCCAACAGCAGAAAAAGCCGGAAACGCCCGCCGGTAGACCGGCAGGCCATCCGGCGTCAGTATGGGATACCAGACTCGGCGCTTGTGATTGTTTATGGCGGCAATCTAGGCAAGGCACAGGGCATTGGGTTTCTCATCGATATTGCCATAGCGTACCGGAATGATTTGGCGGTGTTCTTTTTAATTGTCGGCACCGGAACCGAGGCGTTGGCTTTGAAGCGCGGCCTACTGACTGCAGACGCGCCGAATGTGCGGCTGCTCCCCGCTTTGCCGAGCCCCGATTATGAGGCGCTCACGGCTTCGTGCGATGTGGGGCTTGTTTTGCTCCATCCGTTGGGGCGGGTACCGAATTTTCCGTCACGCCTGCTCTCTTACCTGATGGCAGGCCTTCCCGTCATTGTCGCCGCAGACGACGCAACAGACATGGGAGACATTCTTGAGCGACAGCAATGCGGTTTTAAATGCCGAAACGGTGATCTTTCGCGCTTTAAACAGGCTGTTGAAGCATTAAAGGATGAAAAGAAGCGGTTGGATATGGGGCAAAAATCGCTCCAATTATTCAGAACGCACTATACAACTGCGGTAAGCTGCGCGGCCATTCTGCGCCATTTCGGCGCATCCGTCAAAGAAGAAAGCCATGACGCTTAAAACGCTTCTTTTGAAGTCCCCCGGCCTGACGGCGCTTTGTGCGGCCGTTTACAGACTATTTGGGTTTAATGGCATCCGAATAAAAGGAAAAGAGAACGTCATATATCAACAAAGCGGCTTTGTCAGACAGACAAAATTTAAGCTGCTAGGCAATCGGAACACCGTGATCATCGGCCCGCACTGCCATATCAGCAATTGCCGGTTTTTTATATCCGGCTGCGGCAACATGATGATTCTGCACGAGCGCGTCACAGCCGACGGCAGTGACTTTTATATGGAGGACGATGGGGGCGTCATCGAAATCGGCACCGGCACCGTTATTAACGCGGGATCACATCTGGCCTGCATCGAAGGAACACATCTGACGCTCGGCAGAGATTGTCTTCTGTCGTCCGACGTTGTGATAAGGACGGGCGATAGCCACGCCCTTGTTGACCAAAACGGCGTACGGATTAATGCCTCGCGCGATGTGACGCTCGGCGACCGTGTCTGGGTCGGGCACCGCGTAACCTTTTTAAAAGGTTCGGGCGTCGGATCGGATAGTGTTGCTGCGACAAACGCCGTCGTCACGAAATTTTTTACAGAATCCAATATCGTCATTGGGGGCAACCCGGCGGCCGTTATCCGTCGGGAGATTACATGGGCGCCGGAGCGGAAAACGGGGATTAATGCATGAGCACGGCACAGACAAGAGAATACCTCTATATCGTCAAAGCGCTGGCGCTCTTCAGTATCGTCTGCGCGCACTGCGGCGTTTGGTCCGATAACGCCGGGGCGGGCGGCAAAACGGCCGTTCTTGTTATGCTCAGTGTTGGCGCTAGTGGTGTCGGCGTTTTTCTGCTCGTCGCCGGTTACCTTTTTTACGGCAGCCGAAAGTCGGCGCGCGCTTTCTTTCAAGGGAAGGTCACGTCGTTGGTTGTCCCATGGCTCGTTTGCGGAACGGTTGATTACCTTTATGTCGCGCTGCGAAAAGGCGGCCTGGGGTTGAGCGACTGGTTTCTTGCGCTGACTTGTAAGAGCCATTATTACTTCCTCACGGTTTTGTTCGCCTCCTATATTGTTTTCTTTTACATCCGCGGGCGCCGTTTTGAAGGAGTGGCGCTGCTCTGCCTCGCCGCACTGTCCGTCACGAGCATTACACTGACCGGCGCGGGTGTTTTGAAGCTCAACCCTTATATCAATCCGTTCAATTGGTTTATCTATTTCATTCTTGGGGTCGCTTTGAAAAAATACGCGCTGCTTAACACCATCGTCGGCTTTTGTAAAAAAGGTATATGGGTCCTCGCATTGTGGTATGGTCTTGCCATATTTTTACCCGTTTCCGGTGGTTTGCATATTGACTACTGGCAAAACGCCGCCATACCCGCTGAACTGCTCGCCATTCTGACAATTTTGGGCTTTGCCGCGCGGCTTCAAAAACAAAAACTGGCGTCTTTGCCGGTGCAGCTTGGAAAGCGCTCCTTCTCGGTTTATCTCATTCATATGATACCGGCCGGTCTTGTCGTCAGGCTGACGAGCGACGTGGATTTTTGGCCTGTGATCCTTCTAAGACCGTTTGTCGTCATCACGCTGTCGCTTGCCGCCATCGGCCTCTGTCGGTTGACGGCGCGCAAACGAGGTGTTTTAAAAACAGCCGATATCCTCATCGGGGTGCGGGAATGAACGTTTTAATGATCAATTCAGACAGTGGCTCTGGCAGCACGGGTCGAATTGCCGACGATTTGTGCCACGCGCTGATAAAACGCGGTCATCGCTGCCTTCTGGCCTATGGCCGCAATAACGCGGGGAGAAATCCGGACGCCATCAGAGTTGGGAGCCAATGGGACGTTTTATGGCACACGCTTCAAACCCGACTGCTTGACGCCCAAGGCCTTGGTTCAAAAAACGCTACGCGCGCCTTTTTAAAAGAAGCAGCATTGTTTTCGCCTGACGTGATCCATCTGCACAATCTCCACGGCAGCTATATCAACATACCGCTGCTTTTTCGCTGGCTGAAGAAGCTGAATAAGCCCATTGTCTGGACGCTGCACGACTGCTGGCCGCTGACGGGGCACTGCACCAATTTTACGGCAATCGGCTGCCGCCGCTGGGAAACGGGTTGTCAAAGCTGCCCGCAGCGGCAGGCATACCCGAAAAGCTGGCTTGTTGACCGCAGCGCCCAAAATATGGCGCTGAAAAGGCGCCTGTTCACATCACTCGACAAGCTGACGCTCGTTCCGGTTTCACAGTGGCTCTGCCAGCAGGCAGCACAATCCTTTCTTGGCGGTTGTGAGCGACGCGTCATCTCCAACGGCGTCGATCGGTGCATTTTCGCGCCGACTGAAAGCGATTTCAGAGCCCAAAATGGTCTGGACGGCAAGACAATCCTACTCGGGGCGGCGTCCGTTTGGAGCCCCCAGAAGGGACTTTCCATGTTCAACGCGCTTTCGGCACTTCTGGACGAAACATACCAAATCATCCTCGTTGGTGTGACGCAGGCGCAAAAGAAGAAGCTTTCAAAAAAAATTATGACGTTCGAGCACATTCAAGACCCGCAAGAACTCGCGAACGTCTATTCGGCCACCGATATTTTTCTCAATCCATCTGTTGAGGAGTCGTTCGGCCTCGTCGCGCTCGAAGCGCTTGCCTGCGGCATACCGGTCATTTCTAACAGCTTTTCGGCAAACCCGGAACTCATAACGCCGTCCTGTGGACTTGTACTCGGCGATGTTTCAGCCGCGGCTTTTGCACAGGCCGTCAAAAAGCTGCAAATAAACCCCTTCAAACAGGCGGACTGCGTTAAGCGCGCTTCGGGGTTTGACAAAGAAATCATGCTGGCGCGGTATCTTGATTTATATGAAACACTTTATGAAAAGGCTGGCCGATTAAATGGATAACATTCTGTGGCTGACGAATATCCCCGCGCCGTACAGGGTTGATTTTTTCAACACGCTTGGGAGCGGGTGCGCGCTGACCGTGCTTTTTGAAAAGAAAACGTCCGGAGAGCGGGACCGGCGCTGGGTTTTCGGCTGTTTTAAGACCTTCACCGGCGTTTTTTTAAAGGGCGTATCCATCAGACCGGATATGGCATTTTGCCCAGGCGTTATCCGGTATCTGAGAAGAAGGGACTATGATGGCGTCGTTATCAGCAATCCGCTGACGCCGACAGGCATACTCGCCGTCGCCTATTTAAAATTAATGAAGCGCTCTTATATGATTGAGGGTGACGGCGGGTTTTACAAAAAGGGCGACTGGCTCCGCGCCTTTGTCAAAAGGCGGATTTTTGGAGGCGCTGCGGTTTGTTTCAGCACCGGTGACAGCCATGATGCGTACTTCCTGTCAAACGGTGCCCGTGAGGACGCGCTTTGCCGCTACCATTTCACATCCCTTTATGAAAGGGACATCCGCAGCGCCCCGCCATCCGACGCTGAAAAAGGCGCGCTCCGCCGCGCTCATGGAATCCCGGAGGCGAAAATGGTTGTAAGCGTTGGGCGGTTTGTTCCCGGAAAGGGCTTTGACTGTCTGCTCGGCGCCTGCCGGTATTTAGACATGGATACCGGCATCTATCTGATCGGCGGACAGCCGACGGCGGAATACAGGCGTATTATGGCGGCAAACGAATACCGTAACGTTCATTTTCTTGATTTTATGGGCAAAGAGAAAATTAATTGTTATTTTGACATGGCCGATGTGTTTGTCCTGCCGACACGAGCAGACGTCTGGGGCCTTGTTGTCAGCGAGGCGATGGCGCGCGGCCTGCCCGTCATTACGACAGACGCCTGCGGCGCGGGTGCTGCGCTTATTAAAAACGGCGAAAACGGCTATATCATACCGGCTGGTGATGAAAAAGTGCTGGCAGAGCGGCTTTTGTGCTTGTTAAATCATAACGGATCACGGCACCGCATGGCCGAAAAATGCTTGCAGCGCATCCGGGGCTACACTATTGAGACGATGGCTGCCGAGCATCTTGAGAAGTTTAGAGAGCGCTGCCGGACAACGCTTATTTTTCTGGGCGCCCTTGCCGGAAAAGACGGGGCCGAGGTGCGCTCGGGCGGGTCTGTGGCGGGTAATACCATGCAGCTAAATCTTTTAAAGCACCTCTCGGCGTTAAGAGATTTTGATATTAAGGTTCTGGCACTGCAAACCACTGGGGCCTATCCGAAGGAAAGAACGCTGTTTTCCGCGCGGCACCGTGAAGCGGTGCTCGATGATACATGCATGACGGCGGAATTTGTTCCATTCCTCAATATCCCGCTCATCAAGCAGCTCTGGCAGGCTTTAGCGCTATGCCGCCGGGCAAAACAAATCGCGTGCCGGGCCGGTAATGTCATCGTCCTGTCCTACAATCTCTATCCGCAGACGGGCCTGCCGCTGCTGTCAATGAAAAAACACTGGCATGTCGCCGCACTCCTCGCCGACCTGCCCTTCGACGACCGGACAGACAGGCCGTTTCCCGGCAGGCTTTTGTTGGGGATCTTTAATGCCTTGACGAAGAAGATTATTGCCGCCTGCCCGAACCTGATCGTCCTGAACCGGCACGCCGCCGAGCAATACAATCCCAATGCCTGCTTCATCGTCATGGAAGGCGGCGTGGATCATATCAGCGACGACGGGGATCCCGCAAATAAAACAACCGGACAAAGAAGAATCGTGTATTCCGGCAGCCTCACGGCCTATAATGGTATCTCTGCCCTGATGGACGCAATGGCGCTTGTTGAACACCACGATGTGAGCCTTCATATATATGGTAAGGGACAGCTTGAGTCCGCTGTTCAAAAAAGGGCGAGCATGATGCCGAATGTGTGCTATGGCGGCAGCCTAAAGAACGCCGAAGTACGCGCCGTCCAGAAAAACGCCTGGCTTCTAATTAATCCCCGGCCTGTTGACGACCCGATTGCACAGGTTACGTTTCCGTCAAAAATCCTGGAATACATGCAAAGTGGTACGCCGGTACTCACAGCACGCTTAAACGGCTTTCATGAGGCGTATAACGACAAGCTCTTTTTCATTCAAGGTTTGGGAAAAGCGCCCGAGATTGCCGAGGCAATCAATCACCTTGCCGGTTTAGATGAGGCCGCTTTAGCCGAAAGAGCAGAGAAAGCAAAAAAGTTTATTTGCAGCAGTAAAACGTGGGCCGTTCAGGCAGAGAAAATCAACGAATTTTTAAAGGAAATCAGCAATGGAAGAAATGGTGTTGGCGAATCGAGATCATGAAGCATTTATTGACCGGTGTTTTTTCTGGTTTTGTCTTATCGACCTCTTTTTCATGCCGTATTTTTGGTTTATATCGATACCCTATTCCATGCCGGTTGTCCTATATTGGTTTATAAAAAGATATGCGGCGGTTTCGCAGCGGCGGGAATGGCGGCTATTTGTCCTGCTCTTGTTTTTAATGGGCGTGAGCACCGTGCTGTCGTTTTTCCTCAACCCGGCGCACATTTATGACAACACAACGCTGCTCGTCGAGCTACTTATGATGTTTATTTATTACTTCATGTTTGCTTATTACGCCGAGAGGTATCCTCTTCGAGTCAAAGGCGTTCTCATCGGATTTATTCTATTTGTCACAGCGTTTGCTGTTGTTTACAACGTGGATAAATCCCTCTATCAGGATATAAAATTTATCTGGAATCCACGCATGGCGACAGCTTGGATGACGACAGATTTTACGGGCTATCGCTTCGGATTTTTTTGGATGGATGAAAACAACATCGGCTATATGGCAAATGCCGTTGTTTTGTTTATACTTTGTCACGAGAAAACGAGCCTTTTTACAAAAGCACTCCTGCTTGGCGCGCTAACGCTTATCGTTATATCCTGCATGAGCAGCGGCGCGCTGCTGAGCACCGTGATTTCAGTTGGACTATACATGGTGTATTCAGTTTGGCGCTTCATAACAGGGCGCGTGACCTTTCGGTGGCGTCTTACGAACGTCGTTTTGTTTGTCTTGCTGGCCGTTATTCTGTACTTTCTTATCCCCAGAATACCGGACTATCTGGGTGGTACCGTCGCGCAGGAGTCATTTTCCCGGATAGCGGGCAATTCGGCCAGCTCCCGCTTATCCATCTGGAAAAATATCTTACAGCAGGCTAATTTCTTTCAATATCTGCTGATCGGACAGGGGGGCGACACGTTTTTAAACGACGCGAAGATCAGCCCACATAATGGGCACCTGTTCTGGATACTGGCATATGGGATAATCTCCTATGTCATATTTATGGTGATGTTTTTCAGAAAAAGAAAAACAACGCCACCCGCCGGTTATTTGTTTATGATACCGATTTGGATCGGGTTCACCATCAATATTTTGCTGGGCGAAGTCAAGCTTGCGGCGATACTCGCCCTTCTTGTCGCGCTGTCGTGCGGCAGCCGGCCTATGACCATGCCGCAAGGCAGACAGGAGGTTCTCAATGCGTAATATTTCAGCCGAAATCGGAAAGCCGCTTTTGAGCATTATCGTGCCGGTATACAATGTGGAGGCGTATCTGACAGCCTGCGTTGAAAGCATCCGGCGTCAGGATTACGACAATTTGGACATTATTTTGGTTGACGACGGGTCAACAGATGGTTGCCCGCGGCTTTGCGACATATTTGCCAAAGCGGACACCCGAATTCGGGTTATCCACAAAACAAACGGCGGGCTGAGCGACGCGCGCAACGCCGGTCTGGCATCATCGCGCGGCGACCTTGTCGCGTTTGTCGACGCGGATGATTGGCTTGAAAAAGACATGTATACAACACTTTTTGATCTCATGAGCCAACATAACGCCGATATAGCCGAATGCGGCATCCGGTACGTATATCCGAACGGGAAACGACGCAAAGATGGGGCGAGAGGTGGTATTTGCGTCCTTGATCAGCGCGCGGCAACGGCGGCGTTTCTGGACAGACGCGTTAAAATCAGTGCGAGCATCTGTAACAAGCTTTATAAAAAATCCATTTTTGAAACGCTGCGGTTTCAGAAAAACCGGTTACATGAGGATGCATTTTTTATGTATCGCGCCCTTTATGACGCGCGCGTTTTCGTACGAACGGCACGGCCGAAATATAATTACCGGCAGGGCAGGCCCGGCAGCATCATGACATCACCCGTTTTGCCAAAAAATATCCGGGACATTCTGGACGCCTTTGAGGAACGCAACGCGTTTTTTGAAAAGGAGGGGCAAGAAATCCTCCTTCAAAAATCAAAAAACTATTATTATCAGACGCTGATATCGTCTTTTGCCGAAGCAAGCGTTTACCTGCCAGAAGAAAAAGAGCTGTTGCACGAAATAACGTCGAAACTGATTGGCGCAAAACGCGATATTATCCAAATGCCCATCCATGTGCGCCTCATACTCCGTTACATCGTGTTCCTAGTGTGCCCGAAGCTTTTAACGCTTCTGTTTCGGCTCAGGGAGGGATGGCGGTGAAAAAAGCGGTCGTGGTGACGTTTCACTGCGTCCCGAATTACGGGGCAATGCTGCAGGCTTACGCCATGCAGCAAAACCTTGAGAAGTTCGTCGATACAGCGGAGATATTAAACTATGTCCCTCCGCATCTGCTGCGGCAATATCACTATTTCTATTTCAAAACAATGCGCTGGTTTCTTTCCTGCCTGCTTAATTTCCCCTTCACATTTGTTCGAAACAAGAAGTTCGGATCCTTTTTAAAAAAGTATCTGTGCCTGACGCCGGGCGTATACCGCGTCCGGGAGGCGCTCACGCTGGACTGTGACTACGTCTTTCTCGGCAGTGATCAAATTTGGAGCTTCGGGATTACAGACGGCGTTGACAAAACATATTTCGGTGATTTTAAAAAAAAGAAGGGCTGCCGCGTCATCGCTTACGCAGCAAGCTACGGCAAGGATATCCTTGAGGCACGGGAGCTGGCTCTGTATAGCGCGCTTTTAAAAAACGTGGACGTTGTTGCCGTCCGGGAGCGCTCGGCGCAGAAGGCGATCGGCTTTGTCTATCCCCGGCCTGTATCCGTTGTCCTTGACCCGACACTGCTCCTCACGCGGGAAGAGTGGCGATGCGTGGCTAAAAAGAGCCGGTTGAAAAAATATCTCCTTTTATATGCCCTCAATGGGTACGACGAAACGTATCGTCTTGCCGCTGAAATCGCCGCGAGAAAAGGCCTTACGGTGTATGAAATTGCCTCCGGCGGCTTGTCGTTTCGCGCGCGCCGTCGCCATCGGGTTATACCCTGCGCCGGACCGTCGGACTTCCTCGGGCTGATTGACGGGTCGGACTATGTCGTCACCGATTCCTTCCACGGCACAGCCTTTGCCGTTTTATTCAAAAAAAATTTCTATACGGTACCTCATCGGACAAAAGGCTCCCGAATGGTGGATCTTTTAAAAGATCTCAGGCTTGACGGCAGGATCGTCTCTTCGTTTGATTCCGAGATGGCCATCGAGGATATCGATTTTACGATCCCAAGCATTCGCCTCAATGAGCTGAGAAAAAATTCGCTGGCGTATATCCGTGCATCCCTTGATAACACGCCAACCGGGCAGGTGACGAGGTGATATCAATCATCGTGCCTGTTTACAACGGTGAAAAGTATTTGGATCGATGCCTGAATGCCATCCTGCGCCAAACGTATCGAGATATTGAAATCCTGCTCGTTGACGACGGTTCGAAAGACGCCTCTTTTGATATTTGCAGGCGATATGAAAAAGCAGATCACAGAGTGCGCGTTATTCACAGAGATAACGGGGGTGTCTCCGCCGCGCGCAACGCCGGGCTTGACAACGCCGTGGGGCAGTATATTCAATTTGTCGATGCCGACGATTATCTTGAGCCGGATTGCTGCCGGACGCTCGTTGAGGCTATTGAAGAAAGCGGCTGCGATATGGCCGTTTCGGCATTTAACAACGTTTATGAACAGCCCGGCGGGGAACTGAAAACCATCCCCATCAAGCTGCCGATTGCAGGGCGCTTCGAGACGGCGGCCTATGTCCGGCAATTTGATGTCTTGCAGGGTTTTTCACCGTTTATCGGCGGCGTTTGGAATAAAATGTACAGGCGAGAGGCCCTGCAGGCGAGCGGCGTCCGCTTTCGGGAAGATATCAGCCTGCACGAGGACTCCATTTTCAATTTTAGGTTTTATCGGCATACAGCAAGTATCTGCGTTGTCAATCAATGCCTGTACAATTATTTTCATGAATTGGGTAACATGTCGCTGAGCCGTAAAAAGCAACGCGAACTGCACCGCCTGACACACCTGTTTTACAGTGAATACAAAATGCTGTTCAAAGCATATGACGCCTATTCTGGGTGCCGCCTTCTTCATACCGAAGAAAACTGTTACCGTGCGTATCTTGTCTGCCTGCTGAGCAGCGCCGACAGACGCAACCCGCTGTCGCATGCGGTTTTGAACGAATTAAAAGCATATTATTCCGACGCGGTTTTTATGGCGTCGCTCCCCTATGCACAGCTGAAAAACCACACAGACAAATGGCTGAATTTTTTAATTGCACGGCGGAGAACCGTTCTGTTGGCGCTTTCGTTATATCTGACTAATGCCTGGCACCGGTTTGGGGCGCGGTTACCCGATCATCGGCTGGCCGAGAAGCGGATGAATGAGCATTGATGAGCAGAACAAGAGCCTTTTTTTACAACACGGCCGCAACGGCGCTGATGCAGCTTGTCACCCTTCTGGCCGGTCTCATAACGCCACGCGTCCTGCTCACCGCCTACGGCTCGGAAATTAACGGGCTCGTTACCTCTGTCTCCCAGTTTATCGCCTATTTCAATCTGGCAGAGGCGGGGCTTGCGGGGGCGGCCGTTTACGCCCTGTATAGACCGCTGGCCGAGCAAAACCATCAAGCTGTCAACGGTATTGTCGCCGCGGCAAAAAAATTCTACACGCAGAGCGGGTACTTGTTTCTGGCCCTGACGGCCGGGCTTGCGATTTTGTATCCCATTTATATCCGCTCGGAGACACTGCCCTTTTCCATGATTGGCCTGCTTGTTTTAATTTTGGGAACAAACGGGGCGATGGAATTTTTTACGCTGGCCAAATACCGTGTGCTGCTGACAGCCGATCAGAAGACATATGTCATCGCCGCCGCGACGACGGCGGAGATTGTGCTCAGTACGGTGGTCATTGCTACCCTCGCTTTTTGGCGCGTTCCAATCGTCGGGCTGCGCGCCGTCTGTCTGTGCGCCCTATTTCTCCGATCGGCCATTTTATGGCGCTATTGCAGACGACGGTATCGATTTCTTAATGACAGGGTCCCGCCCGATAATAAATCGCTAAACAAGCGGTGGGATGCCATGTTTCTGCAGATTCTCGGAATGGTTCACACGGGGGCACCCGTGATTTTATTGACGCTTCTTCTAAAAGACCTCAAGCTTGTCAGTGTCTTCTCGGTGTATAACATGGTACTGACGGGAATCGGCGGTCTCGTCGGCATTTTTATCAGCGGGCTTTCCGCGTCGTTCGGTGACGTGATTGCACGCGGAGAATTGCCAACGCTTCAAAAAGCTTATCGGGAATTTGAAATGGCTTATTACGCCATTATTTCTTTGATGTACGGCGTGACATTTGTGATGATCATGCCCTTTGTTCAGTTGTACACAGCCGGCATCTCGGATGCGCACTACAATATGCCGCTTGTCGGATTTCTCATGGTTTTAAATGGGCTGCTTTTTAACATTAAAACGCCGCAGGGCATGCTTGTCTTATCAGCGGGGCTGTATCGGGAAACGCGGTATCAAACGGTGGCACAGGGGATGATCGCCGTGACAGTCGGCGCGGCACTCGCACCTGTTTTCGGTCTTGCCGGGATCATCCTAGGCTCGGTGGTCTCCAATATATACAGGGATTTAGATTTAATGTTTTTCATCCCGCGCCACGTGACGAAGCTACCTGTCAAAAAAACGGCAAGGCGCATTTTGCTGGTCTTTGTGCGCGTCGGGCTTATCATTTTGCCGTTTACCGTGATCAAATTAGAACCGGCGCATTTGAGCAGCTGGGTGCTTATGACGTGCCTGACGGCGCTGTATGCCGCCCTGGTCATCGCTATAACGGCACTGTTTATTGAGCGGGAGGAACACCGCCATATCCTCAAAAGAATTAGAAACTTAAAAGGAGCGACGAAAATGACAACAAAACCACAGGGAAAGGAAAACTGCTGCGGCTGCGGGGCATGCCAAGCCGTTTGCCCGCATCACGCCGTCACGCTCCGGCCGGATGAAAAAGGCTTTCTCTATCCCGAGGTCAGCACGGCACTCTGCGTCGGCTGCCGGGCTTGTGTCAGAACTTGCCCGCTGGATGCTGCCGCGGAAAGAGAACTCAGCGGAAGGCTTACAGAACCAACGGTCTACGCTGTCAAGCATCGGGATAGCGCCGTCCGCCGCTCGAGCACATCGGGCGGCATGTTCACGGCGCTGTCCGACGTGGTGTTGGAAAAGGGAGGGAGCGTCTACGGTGCGTGCTTTGACGAAAATTTCAACGTATGCCACCGGCGGGCCGTGACAAAACAGGTGCGTGACGCCTTTAAAGGCTCTAAATATGTGCAGAGCACGCTTCTCAACGTCTATTGGGAGGTTGAAAAAGACTTACATCAGGGCAGAACTGTCCTCTTTACAGGGACGCCGTGTCAGACCTCGGCGCTGATGCGATTTCTCACACAGCATGCGGTAAGAACTGAAAGACTTTTCATTTGCGATCTCGTCTGTCACGGTGTGACGAGCCCGGTTATCTGGCAGGCATATCTGGCCTTCCTCATGAAAAAATTTAAGGGGCGCGTGATGTCTGCCGCTTTTCGGAGCAAGGAGATATCCAATGGTGGGATTGGAATGAAAATTCATTTCTTCAGCACATTGCACGGCACGCAGGACACATATCAGAAATCCTTTGTGACCGACGTGTTTTTCCGGCTATACCTCGATGGATTGATCCTGCGGGAATCGTGCCACCGATGCCGCTTCGCCGGAACAAAACGGCCTTCCGACATGACGATTGGTGACTTCTGGGGAATAGAGACATGTAAGCCGGAATTTGACGACGGCGGCGGCGTTTCGCTTGTCCTCGTCCAAACAGAAAAAGGCAAAACGTTGTTCGAAGCGGTTGGTGATCGAATCGACTTTGAAAAGAGCAATTTGTCGGAATGCTTGCCGCGTCAGCCGCAGCTAAAAAGCCCCAGCGAACGAAGCTCGAAAGCAGATACCTTCTGGGAAGAGTTTTTCACACGCGGCCTCTCATATGTCCTCAAAAAATATACGCCTGCCGGATGGCGGTTCTGCTTAAAAAAGCGCATCGAAAACAGTGCCTATGCGCTTTTAAAAGCGCTGCATCTCGTCAACTTCGCCAAAAAAATACTCGGCAGAGAGTGAAAGAAGCCTGACGATTAACCGTCAGGCTCAGCACATTGAGAACACGCGCCGTTAATGCTTCATATAGGCGTACAGTTTATTTGTTTTACCGGAATCAAAACCGTTTAAGACACAACCGAGAACATGGGCGTCTTGTGCCTTTATACTGTTCATTGAAAATTCGGCGGCTTCGAACGGCGTTGCATTTTGCCTGACGACGAAGAGAACGCTGTCAACCGCGGGCAAAAGAGAAAGGGTGTCGGAGAAAACGGCCATCGGCGGCGTGTCCAGGATAATGTGGTCATAATTATTTGACAAGGTCTCCAGAAGCGATTGCATCGCATCCGACTCCAGTAAATCGTTCGGACTGGCCGGTGCGATGCCGGAAGGCAAAATGGTGATGCCGGATGCACCATACTGGACAAGACAATCCGATAACGGCGCGTTTTTCAAGAGAACTTCTGTCAGGCCGCATCCGTTATGGTATGACGGCGAAAACAGCACGCCAAGACCCGGATTTCTAAAATCGGCATCAATGAGAAGTACGCTTTTACCGCTCCGACCGAGAGAAATAGCCAGGTTGACGGCAACGGACGTCCGTCCCTCGCCGCTTATCGCGCTGGCAATGATAATCTTTTTAGCCGGGTGCTGTTGGGCGGCATGTTTCAAGTTTGCCCGCATGGCATAGTACGATTCAGTCAGATGCGCCCAATCCCGCTCAGGCAAAATACTGTTTTCATCGATGGTTATCTTTTGGGAGCTGGCTTTTGCCGGTTGATATGTCGGCACGACGGCGATCACACGGCAGGAAAGCTTGCTGCTGATATCCTCGCTCGTCATAAACTTATTGTTTAAAAGCTCAAGAACAAAAACGACGATGCAGGATGCGGCGAAACCGACAAACAAGCCGGTAAAAGAATTATTTAGGATGTTAGGGCCTACATACACCGTCCCTTTCGACAGAATGACGATCTGCGCTGAATCGACTTTAAGTGTTTTGCTGATCTCCTCAGGTGCTAAAGTCAAAATAGCGTCAATAATGGCGGCAGCTCTTTTTTCATCGCTGTCGCGAACAGAAAGCGTGAAAATTTCAGTTGAACCGATCTCACTGATATGAACACGGTTTTCAAGCGATTTGACGCTCATATTCAGGTGCAGCGCTGCAATCGCGTTTTCCAGCAACGGCTGATTTTTCAGAATAAAAGCAAACGTATCGCCAAATTTAACGGCGGAGCCGACAACTGACTTATTTTCCTCGGCCTGCGAAACAAACAACGTTGCAGTAGACTCGTACGTTGGTGAAAGAATGAATTTTGACGCGGCAAAGCTTAAAACGCCGACGGACAGCGTCAGTACGATGATGAGTGCAAACCGCCTTTTCAGAAAAAAAAGGATATCACTTACGGTGACTTCAACGGACTGTTGCAAATAAATGCCTCCCCTATGCTCCCGCTATGTCCGAAATGCATCGCAAGAAACCGGACAAATCAGCGGCATTAACAATATATCGATTCGGGCCGTCTGATGTGCCTGCTAAACGGTGATAAATCATCGAAAAAAAGAAAAACACTTCAAAACCAACTGATTTTGAAGTGTTTAAATACGTATCAAAGGCTTTGGGTAATAAGCCAGATTTTTGATACCAATCAGCACAAGAAGATAAATTGCTGTGTTCTGAATGGCCTTTCGATATTTGAGATTCATGAAGACTCCCTCAGCCAAAGCAATATCATTTGCCGTTATCATAGCAAGGAATATCCCGCTTGACAATATTTGAATGATTGCTTCGCAATTAGAATATGCGGCATATCCTCGGGATTCAGCCATTTTAAAACCGCGAGCAGATCGTTTTTCGGCATGGCCACGCACCCCGCCGTCGGCTGTTGGCCGCAATGCATAAAAATAGCGGAGCCGCATTTTGGGATGCGCTGCGTGTTGTAGCCGATCGTGACGGCAAAAGCGTATTCCTCCGGATAGACGGCCAGTTGCTCGGCGCTTACCCAGTCCTCGTTTTCGTCGCCTTCAGCCCAGGTGTTGTAGTTGGCGGAGCGTGGGTCGTCGACCCAGCAGCTATTGACGGAGACAGGCCGGTAAGGCATCGCCGTTTCCGGTCTCGGCCCGCAGCCGAAGGCAAAGCCGAGCCTAAATAGGCCGCATGGCGTGCAGCCGTCTCTCTCGCGCTTGACCGTACTCAGGCCGTGAATACCAACGAAGCCTTGTATAATCCCGGTGTCTTCGCTTGGCGCCCAAAAGCCCATGGCATCTCGCTGATAGCAGATGATTTTGACGTCTGATTTTTGGACGGCGACGTGCAGCAGCTGTGAGAAATCGAGCTTTTCGGCAGACAGGCCCTCGCATGACAGCGCCTCGGCCAGAATCGGCGGCACGGCACACCGTTTTCCGTACAATCACATCACCGCCTTCAATAACTACTGAAGTTTGAGAAATCGATAAACACGCGTTTAATAACAGTGATTGACAGCTTGACGGCATACGAAAAACCGCCAAAACTATTTGTTTTCCGGGGCGTATCTGCTATAATACAGGTGGCAAGCGAAAAAGAGGGGGACAACAATGGTTTCACATGGGAAAGATATTAAAATATTTGCGGGCAATGCCAACAAGCCACTGGCTGAAAGCATCTGCCGAAACATAGGAATCCGCCTGGGGGATTCGAAGGTCACAAGCTTTTCGGACGGCGAGATTTCCGTTTCGCTGTATGAATCCGTCCGCGGCTCAGACGTTTTCATCATTCAGCCCACCTGCGGGCCGGTCAACGATCATCTGATGGAGCTGCTCATCATGGTGGATGCCTGCAAAAGGGCGTCGGCCGGGCGCATCACAGCCGTCGTCCCCTATTTTGGATACGCGCGTCAGGACAGAAAGGCAAAAGCCAGAGACCCTATATCCGCCAAGCTTGTGGCAAATCTGATCACCTCGGCCGGGGCCGACCGGGTGCTCACGATGGATTTGCACGCTTCGCAGATACAGGGCTTTTTTGATATCCCGGTTGACAATTTGCTTGGCAGCCCGCTATTCGCGGAATACTACATTAAAAAATTTGGTGAAGGCTCGGAAGATGTTGTCGTCGTCTCGCCGGATGTCGGCTCCGTCGCCAGAGCGCGCACGTTTGCCCTGAAAATGGGCCTTGGGCTTGCGATTATCGATAAACGACGCGAAAAGGCCAATCAGTCTGAAGTAATGAATATCATTGGTTCCGTCAAGGATAAAAACGTTATTCTCTTCGACGACATGGTGGATACGGCCGGGAGTCTCTGTGGCGCGGCTAAAGCCCTTGTCGAGATCGGTAAGGCAAAGGAAATCTTCGCCTGCGCGACGCACGGCGTCCTCTCCGGCGCCGCCGTTGAACGGGTTAACGACAGCTATATCAAGGAATTAATATTTACCGATACGATCCCGTACCCCGGAAAGATTGCGAGCAGCAAAATTAAGTATCTGTCCGCCGCGCCGCTTTTTGCGGAAGCGATTGAGCGCGTCTATGAGGAAGTTTCGATTTCAACCTTGTTCCGTTAATGAAGGCAGGGTGTGCCGATGTTGTTTAAGAAAAGCGGCCCCGTCGACTGGCTTGTCGTTTTTTTGGGGAATCCCGGTGCCGTCTACAGCAAAACGCGGCACAACGCCGGCTTTATGACGGCGGATGTTTTTGAAAAAGCAGGCGTCAGAATAAACCGCCTGAAATTCAAAGCATTAACAGGCTCGGCCGATATTGACGGCGTCAAGCTCTTTCTGATGAAACCGCAAACGTATATGAATCTGAGCGGCGATGCCGTCCGGGAGGCTATGGCATTTTACAAGCTGCCGCTTGAGCGCGTCATTGTCGTCTCCGACGATGTGGCCTTGCTGCCCGGCAAGCTCAGAATCCGGCGTGACGGTACGGCGGGCGGGCACAACGGCCTAAAGGATATTATCGCCAAATGCGGCGGCGACAGCTTCATCCGCGTTAAAATCGGCGTCGGCAAACCTGCGCATCCTGATTTCGAAATGGCCGACTGGGTGCTCTCCACACTTTTCGGCAGTGAGCTCCAGCAGCTCGAAGCGGCGGCGGAAACAGCGGCGGCGG
This sequence comes from Oscillospiraceae bacterium CM, assembly GCA_022870705.1. NCBI lineage: Bacteria > Bacillati > Bacillota > Clostridia > Eubacteriales > Oscillospiraceae > Oscillospiraceae bacterium JHJ. The sequence goes on along the minus strand of CP072107.1, from coordinate 1,999,566 downwards.
CTGTGAAGACCATCGTCACGTCCGGTGTTGACACGGCGATGAATCGATATAATTGACAGGATGGCGGGGCAGTAATTTGCCCCGCCTCTTCTTATGAACAAAAGCGATGGTCCCCGATAATAACGAGAAGCGGGCGTGACCAAATCCACGCGCTCGTCGCCGTGTTCGGATTAAAATAGTAAATCGCGCCGCCGGAAGGATCCCAGCCGTTTAAAGCGTCCCGCGCGGCGTTGTATGCGCTGTCAGACACGGGTGCGTAGAATTGCCCATCGTCGAGGCAGGTAAAGGCACCCGGCTGATAAACGACACCTGAAATCGAATGGGGGAAGGCCGGATGCTTCGTCCTGTTGAGGACGACGGCACCGACGGCGACCTGCCCGGAATACGGCTCGCCGCGGGCCTCGGCAGAGATGAGGCGTGCTAAAAGCTCCATGTCGTTTGAGCGCGCCGTCGAGCCAGACCCCCCGTTGACGCCAATGGCCGCGAGCGTTTCATCCCCTGCAACCCCGTCAACCGTCAGTCCGTTTTTGCTCTGAAAATATCGGACAGCCGATTCCGTCTGCTCACCGTATACCCCGTCAATCCCATTGTCATAATAACCCCAGTCGGACAGGCGCTGCTGAATCTCTGTAACAACAGAGCCCGTCGAGCCTCTTCTATATGTGGCAGCCTGTGCCGACTGCAAGAATTGGATGAGCGAAATGAGCGCGATGTTGAGTGCGAAAATGACAGCCAGCGATAAAATCAGCTTTCGTTTGTTTGCCACGTCAAAAACTCCCTTAATTGTAATGGCTGTTTTTAGTTTACGAAGGCATGCCTGCTCATATGTCTTGTAAATTTTGTCGCTGAATTTGCAGCAAAAAAGGGTTTAAGCGTTCGCTTAAACCCTTTGGTTTGGCATCTTGACTTTTATTTAATAGCGCGCGAATCCCGCTCTTCCGTGATGGCTGCCAGGAAATCGGCAAGGGCCATCGCGCCCTGATCGCCGCCTGCACGCGTGCGTACGGTGACGGTGTTTGTCTCAGCTTCTTTATCGCCAAGGACAAGCATATACGGGATTTTTTGAAGCTGTGCCTCACGGATTTTATAGCCGATTTTTTCACTGCGACGGTCCGTTTCCGCCCGAAAGCCGCTGGCGCGGAGCGTCTTTGTGATCTGATCGGCGTAATCAGCCGTTCTGTCGGTAATCGGGAGGACGCGAACCTGCTCCGGCATCAGCCACAGCGGCAGAGCGCCGGCGTATTTTTCGAGCAGCAGAGCGAGCGTGCGCTCATAGCAGCCGATGGAAGTGCGGTGAATGATATACGGCCGCTTCTTTGAGCCGTCGGCGTCGACATACTCCATGCCGAACTTCTCGGCCAGCAGCATATCGATCTGGATGGTGATGAGCGTGTCCTCTTTGCCGTGGACGTTTTTGATCTGAATATCAAGCTTCGGGCCGTAAAAGGCCGCCTCGTCAATGCCAATTTTGTAGTCGATACCGAGATGGTCAAGGATTTTGCCCATCAGTGCCTGCGCCGCGTTCCACTGCTCGGCTGTGCCCTCGTATTTGGCGGTATTGTTCGGGTCCCACTGGGAGAAACGATAGGTGCAGTCGCCCTCGAGGCCGAGCGTCTCCAGCATGAATTTTGCCAGCTCCAGGCAGCCTTTAAATTCCTCCTCCAGTTGGTCGGGGCGCAGGATGAGGTGGCCTTCTGAAATAGTGAACTGACGCACGCGAATCAAGCCGTGCATTTCGCCGGAATCCTCGTTGCGGAAGAGGGTGGATGTCTCACCAAGACGCATTGGCAGATCGCGGTATGAGCGCATGCTGTTTAAAAACACCTGATACTGGAACGGGCACGTCATCGGGCGCAGGGCAAAGCACTCCGTCGTTTCGTCGTCCGGTTCACCGAGGATGAACATGCCCTCGCGGTAGTGATCCCAGTGGCCGGAGATTTTATAAAGCTCCCGCTTGGCCATGAACGGCGTTTTTGTGAGCTGATAACCGCGGCGCTGCTCCTCATCCTCCACAAAGCGGGACAGAAGCTGAATGACGCGTGCGCCGTTCGGCATCAGGATCGGCAAGCCCTGCCCAATGACGTCGACCGTTGTAAAGTAACCGAGTTCACGGCCGATCTTATTGTGGTCGCGGCGCTTGGCCTCCTCAACACGTTCTAAATAGGCGTCAAGCACATCCTTTGTCATAAAACACGTACCGTAAACGCGCTGAAGCATTTTTTTGCTCGAGTCGCCGCGCCAGTAAGCACCCGTGCAGCTTGTCAGCTTAAAGGCATTGGCTTTGACGCGCCCGGTGCTGTCGAGATGCGGGCCGGCGCACAGGTCGACGAAGTCACCCTGCCTGTAAAAGCTGATGACGGCGTCCTCCGGAAGATCACCAATCAGCTCAACCTTATATGGCTCCCCGCGCTCTTCCATGAGCGCTACGGCCTGGTCGCGCGGCAGCTCAAAGCGCTCGAGCGGCAGCTTTTCTTTGATGATCTTCTTCATTTCGGCTTCAAGCTGTTCCAGCACCTCGGGTCCGAACGGCTCCGGCGCGTCAAAATCATAATAAAAACCGTCAGTTATGGCAGGGCCAATGGCGAGCTTTGTATCGGGAAAGAGGCGTTTGACGGCCTGTGCCAGAATATGTGACGTCGTATGACGATAGGCATTTTTATAATTTTCATTTTCAAATGTGTAAAGCGCGTCCGGCATATTATCATCTCCTGAATTTATAACTTAACATGCCGACGCTGTGGTGTCAAGCCGGGGGGAACCTAGGAATGCGATGACACAAAAGCTCAGTTTTTCAAATGTTTTTATTTTATTCATTTATTGGACATAAAGACAATATATGATACGATTGCAAGAGGAAGCGAGAAGCTTTTAAAGATACATGTTTCGTTTTGGAGGAATACGAATGCTCAATGACGACGGAATGAGAAATGATGAAACCCAGGCCGCGCAGCCGTCGGAAAATTTAATGCCGGAAAGCGCTGTGGAGGTTGGTGAGAATCCGGAGACAACGGCAGCTATCCCGGATGAAGCGACACCGCCAAGCACCCAGCCGCCTGAAGGACAGACAGGCGAGCCGCCAAAGACGAGCGGATACGTCTATGAGGCGCCATGGCAGGAGCCTGTTTACCGAGAAGTTGGAGTAGCTGCGCCACCGCCGTTTTCACCGGGGTATCACAGCGCGCCCTTTAAAGACTATGGGCATTTTCAGCCAGCGCCGCCCAAGCCAAAAAAGCCCAGAAAGCCGCTTAGCGGTTTTGCAAAAGCCGTGTGCCTTGTTCTGGCGTGCGCCATAGCCAGCGCCGGTTCAACGTACGGTGTTATTCAGGTTACAAATTACAGAAACAACGCAACGCAGAATAAAGTTATCATCGGCTCGTCATCAAACGGGGCATCAAACAACGGGCAAGGCACATCGTCTAACGTCTCGCCTGGGACAGAAATGGCAGCGGAGGATATTTACGCTATGGCTGTCAATCAAGTTGTTGGTGTTAACTCGCAGATGAAGACGAACGTTTTTGGGGAGTCTTCGTCATCGGCCGTTTCAGGGTCGGGCTTTATTATATCGGCGGACGGATATATCGTTACCAATTACCATGTGATCGAATACGCCGTCAAAAACGGCTATGAGCTGACAGTGATGATGCACGACGGCAAATCCTATCCGGCAAAAATCGTCGGCTACGAGCAGGATAATGACTTGGCCGTCATCAAGATCGATCAAACGGGCCTGAGCGCCGTTACCATCGGCAGCAGCAAGAACATGCAGGTCGGCGACCGGGTTTTTGCCGTCGGCAATCCGCTTGGCGAGCTCGATTATACGATGACGAACGGTATTGTCAGCGCGCTTGACCGCGTGATCCCAATTGACGAGGCGACGAAAATCAACATGTTTCAGATTGATGCCGCCGTCAACCCGGGCAATTCGGGCGGGCCGGTCTACAATTCAAAAGGGGAAATCATCGGCATCGTCTCGGCTAAATATGCCAGCAGCAGCGTCCCCGTGGAGGGACTGGGCTTTGCCATCCCGATTGATGACGCCATGAACATCATCACGCAGCTGATGACGACAGGCCATGTCAGCGGCAAACCGAGTATGGGCATTACCGTCAGCACCGTGACGAGCGCGGCGGCGCAGTATTACAATTGGGTTGAAGGCGCATATGTCAATTCCGTCGAGCCCGGCTCCTGCGCCGACAAAGCCGGGATCAAGGTTGGCGATATTATCACGAAGCTTGGCGACACGGCTGTAACGTCTTCCGATACGCTCAAGGCGGCGAAAAAAAATTATAAAGCCGGTGAGACGGCGAAAGTAACGATTCGACGTGAAGGAAAGGATATCACGCTGTCCATCACGTTTGACGAAGAGGGCGTGACACAAACGACCAGCGAAAACGGCTGAAAAAAGCTGTCTGCCGGTATAAAACAACTGCCGGTTTAACATATGAGTGCCGCTGCCCATTTGGGCGGCGGCACTTTATGATCGTCTGCACGCACACGTCAGCCGCTCGAATTGAAAAGCGCCTTGTAAAGTTATGGATTTCCTGTATAATTGACGGAGGGACGATAGTTACCGCATACTGGGAAAAGAGGGCGATTATGAAAAGGTACATAAAAGCGGCCGCGACGGCCGCCCTTCTCGCGCTGCTTGTATCCATCGCGTCAAACGTTATGGCGGTCAGCACGGTGCAGTATCTGGGCACGTACCGGAAAGACACCGAGAACATGCGCTCAGCCGAAGCTGTGTTTTCTCAGCAGGCGTACCCCGAGAGCACAGATTACACCGTCGGTGATTACGAGAGCTTTATTGAAACGGCCGCCGAGCAGTTTGTCGCGCGTGATACCGATTTCACGATTGCGTATATAAATGTCAGCTTTAGCACGTTCACTGCGATTGTCCCAGATCAGATTTGGGACGATATCTTTTCGGCTGATCTCCCAGAGACGACATCGGATCTTGATTATCTGTCTAGTAACATGGTTGGGTATATGTATATGAGCCGTACATGGTCAAATGGCACCGCTGCCTATAAATTCACGCAGTCGTACCTGACAACACAGCAACAGGAAGATTATGTGGACGCGGCTGTCGAAACGATCCTCGAGCAGCTTGACATCGGTGAGAGCAGCCAGTATGAAAAAATCAAAGCCGTTCATGATTACATAAAACAGCAGGTTGACTATGATTATACGCTAGAAAAGTATTCGGCTTATGACGGACTTTATTCTAAGAGAACAGTCTGCAACGGGTACGCGTTATTGTTGTATAAAATGCTCCTGGAGGCTGGTGTGCCGGTCAGAATTATCACTGGCCAAGCCAGAAATTCAAGTGACGGCCATGCCTGGAATATTGCGCAGATCGGGAAGTACTGGTACAATATCGACGTAACCTGGGATGATACGGGAAGGACGTCGGCCTATTTTCTAAAAAACGATGCCGCGTTTTCAGACCACGATCGGGATCCTGAATACGATACAGCCGCGTTTTACGCGGAATACCCCATGTCGCCCGTCAACTTTAACAGTTCGCGTGATGTCACGCTTGTTGCCTCTATCACGTTCCCTTCCAGCGAGGGGGTTTATACCGTCGGCGATACGTTTACGCTGACGCCGACGATAAGCCCGGCAGACGCGACAAACAAGACCCTCCGCTGGTATTCGATAGGGTCTTACGGCAGCGTGGTTGACAGCGCCGGCCACGTCACGGTCGATCGCGCGGGCACGGTTTATGTCGTCGCCGAGGCGACGGATGGCAGCGGCGTCGCTGCGATGTATCAAATCACGGCCTATGATAACGCCGCTGTCAGCCCATGGGCGCAGGCCGATGTTGCAGCGCTGGCAGCCCGCGGCGTCGTGCCGGAGGCACTCGCCTCAAGCTATCAGAGCAGCATCACGCGCGCCGAGTTCACGGCGCTCATGGTGAATATTTACGAATATGCGGCTGGGGACTATACAGCGCCTACTGAAACCCCGTTTACCGATATTTCCAGCAGTCCATACGCCGCTGAAATTGCAAAGGGCTACGCTCTCGGCATCGTCAGCGGCCAAAGCCCAACGACGTTTGGGCCAAATGGTACGCTGACGCGTGAGCAGTGCGCAAAAATCATCGGCGCAACTGTTGCGGCGGTCACAAGCGTGCCGGTGTCATCGTCATCACCGCTGCCGTATCAGGACGCTTCTCGGATTAGCGCCTGGGCGCTTTTATATGTTCGGTATGCTTATGAAAACGGCTTGATGACGGGAACGGGTACCAATTTTGAACCGCAAGGTCTTTTATCACGCGAACAGGCCATGACGATTGCCGAGCGTATGATTGAGAAATACGCCTGGTAGAACTGCCATAACACAAAACAGGAGAGGGCCGATTGAAGGCCCTCTCTTTTCATAGATGCGCCGCACAGTTGCATAAACACCCCCAGTATGGAAACGCTAACGGCGAGGTGCGTGTTTATGGATATGTCAAAAAAAGACTATAAGAAATTTGTAGAGAAAAAATCGCCTAATTCGCCGCTCGCTGCCAACATGGTGAAAGCATTTATATCCGGCGGGCTTATTTGCGTCATCGGTGAGGTCATATTAAACGGCTATACAAGCCTGGGACTCACGCCCGATGGCGCGGGGGCGGCGACATCAGTCACACTCGTGTTTGCCGGGGCGCTCTTAACGGGTCTTAAAGTATACGACAATCTTGCGAAATTTTCAGGTGCGGGAACGCTTGTGCCGATTACCGGCTTTGCCAATTCCGTCGCCGCACCGGCGCTGGAATTTAAAAGCGAGGGGCTTATTACTGGCATGAGCGCCAAAATGTTTATCATCGCCGGCCCCGTTATCGTTTTCGGCACGATGGCGTCGGTGCTGTACGGGCTTTTTTATTTTCTGGTGAAGCTGGCTCAAGGCGCATAAAAAAACAGCGGTGTGTTCGGAAGGAACACACCGCTGTTGCGTTATCACGAGCCACCGGCTGTTTTGAGAATGTTACCGTCGTCCTTCAAGCCGTCCTGCGTCAGGAGGTTTTCAAGGACGGTGATGTCCGAGGAGATATCGAGCTTATCCGACTGAAACAGGTTGTCCAATTGCTGCTTAAAACCGGCCGTTAGCGTGTCAAGGATGCGCTCAATGTCCTGCTTGGCCGTTGTAATATTCTCGCCGTCAATGCCTTGCTTTTCAAGTGTTTCATACGTGTGGAGGAGCTTGAGTGTCGTCGGCAGATAGTAGTTCATAAAACGACGGATGAGCGGGCGCTTTTCCGGATGATCTTCAACAGTTTTGAAGATTTTGATCGTCAGCGTTTCAATCTGCGTAATTTTACCGCAGATGACGGGGTCTGACGTCCTAGCGCAGATCATATGAAGCTGGCTGACGACGCTGACGAAGGGGTTGGAGACGCCATCGGCTGTCTCACCGTCTTGCGCCTCAACAGGCGCAGACGCGGCGCTCCGCGCCTTTTCGGCTGCCTCAAAGGAGATGACAAAACTGTCAAGGGATGTGTCAATATAGGCAAAGGGGCCGAAACAGCCACACTCGAGCAAATTCTCCAGATCGGCACGCGCTCTCTTTAAAGAGCAGCCGATGGCCTCGGCAATCTCAGCGACGGGGACGGCGTCTCGTCCGGCTATGACGGCCGCCGAGGTGTTCAGGCGGCGCGTGCGTTTTTTAACAAAGCCGCGCGTTATCAGGGAGATAATCCCGCCGGACAGGAAAAATCCGGCCATGGCAAAACTGAAAGGAACAGAACCGGCAAGACCAAGACTGATCAGCCCCTGTATTCCGGCCAGTAAAGACGCGCCGCCTGCGGCGATAAAAACAAGCCCGAGCAGTAAAAGCCAGGTTGCAAGCCCCTGCCCCGGAACCTTGATCGGCTTTTTGGGCTTAGGCGCACCGCCTTGAGCAGCTTCCGACGCCTCTTTATTGCCGTGAGCCGTCTTTTGATATCGGCCCGCCTGCGCATTCTGCACCTTGTTTTCCGTGGGCGTGCCTGATGCGCTTTCACCGTAACGCGGCGCATTGGCCGAATTGCCGTACCCCGTGCCCTGCCGGTTCGCGCTCTGGGTACCCAGCGGCTTAACGGTGATTTTCCGGATCAGCAGGAAAAGGCCGAGCGGCCAGAAGGCCAACAGACAGATGACGATGACGACCCATGAAAAAATATCGCCCGACGCATCGCGCCCACCATTTGTAAAGCCGTTATTCAACTGCCGTCACCTCTTTTGTATCTGATGCAGAAAGTATAGCAGACTTTGATGAAAAAGAAAACATGCCGTCAACAAGCTAAAAAACAAGCCGCCGTTGCCGGCAGCCTGTGCAGGAATCTTGGAAGTATCAGACGCCGCTGAAATAAAGAGCGGCGTTGTCCGCATCCGCGCGAATCTGCTGCTTCAGGGCGTCGATGCTGTCAAAACGGATTTCAGGCCGCAGGCGTTTATAAAACTCCAAGCGGACCATTTTTCCGTACTGGTTGCCGGTGTAGTTGAGAATATACGTCTCAGCAGTGACATTGTCCTGATTGTCGACCGTCGGACGTACGCCGATGTTCGTCACGCCGACGTGCTCGCTGCCGTCATCAAGAAAGACGCGCGTGGCATAAACGCCGTAAGCGGGGATGAGAACACCGGGTGCAAAGCACATGTTGATCGTCGGCGTTCCGAGCGTCCTGCCGAGACGGTAGCCGTAATGGACGATGTCGGTCAAAACGTGCGGATGGCCGAGAAATTCGTTTGCCTGCTCGAGATCGCCTTCGGCTATCAGCGTTCTGATATATGTGGAGCTGCTGACAATGCCCTTGTATGTGACGGCCGGAATAATATCGCAGCCGATGCCAAGCGCGCGGCTTTTTTCGAGAAGCTTTTCGGCACAGCCCTCGCCTTTCCAGCCAAAGCGGAAGTCGTGGCCTGCCACAAGATGTACGGCATCAAATTCGCCGGTCAGGCGCTCGACGAACTCCGACCACGGCATATGCATCGTCTCATTGTCAAAATGCAGAATAATGACGTTCTTGATACCAAAAATGCGGTGGATAAGCCCGGCCCTATCCTCGCAGGAATTAATAAGCGGCACAGGGCAGCCGGTGACCATGCTGATGGGATGGGCGTCAAACGTTATAACGGAGGGCAATAGGTCTTTTTCCTTCGCAATTTTTAAAACGCGCTCCATCAGTGCCGAATGGCCGATATGCACCCCGTCAAAAAACCCTAGGGCGATGACTCGTTTTTTTTCTGTCATTTTGAAGCGATCCTTTCGCCGGTGCTTTAGCACGTGTAACCGGCGCGATTGTCAAGAACTTACTCAAAAAAATTTTTAACAGCGCGCATCATACCGCCGTCGACATTGCCGAGCATGAGGAATTGGTTGTCGGCATCATAAACGCGGTAGCGCCCGTCCTCTGCCATGACGGCAAAATCGGCGCCATTGCGGCACTTTTTTTCCTGACTGCCGTCAATCACGATTGCCGGGTACAGACTGAAAAGCGTATCGACCGACTTTAAAAAAGCAGGAGACGACCCACCGGCCGACGATGCGATGATCTCATCAAGCGTCACGGCGTCGTCAAGTGTGAAAGTGCCGACGCGGGTGCGCCGGAGTGACGACATTGCTCCGCCGCAGCCAAGAGCCGCACCGATATCATGGCACAGGGTACGGACATACGTCCCCTTCGAGCAGACAACGCGCAAAAGAACATCTGGCCCGTCGCCGTCAAGACGCTCGAGCACTTGGATGGTGATAGCGCGCGTTTCGCGGGCAATCTCGATACCGCGCCGCGCCAGCTGATAGAGCTTCTGGCCGCCGATTTTAATCGCCGAATACATTGGCGGCAGCTGCTGCTGTGGGCCGATAAAGCGCCCGAGTACCGCGTCGATATCCTGGGCTTTTATGGGGACGGGCGATTGCTTTAAAACCTGCCCCGTTGTATCTTGTGTATCCGTTACGATGCCGAGGCGCAGCCCGGCGAGATACTCTTTGTCAGACACTTCACAGAACGAAACGGCCCGCGTGGCGCGGCCGATGAAAACGGGCAGAACGCCCGTTGCCATTGGGTCAAGCGTCCCGCCGTGGCCGATGCGCTTTTCGTGCAGAACACCGCGGAGCTTGGCCACGACGTCGTGCGATGTCCAACCCGCCGGTTTATCGACGACAACGATTCCGTTCATTTGCCGGTATGGCTCTCCGAAAAAACGTCCCCCAGCGCGTCCACCAGAAGCGCCGCCGTTTTTTCAGAAGAAGCTTTGATGGAGAAGCCCGCCGCCATCGCATGACCGCCGCCGCCAAAGCGCGCGCACAAGTCGTTTGCGTTGACGATCGGCGTCGTCCGGACGGAGACCTTGCAGCCTTCCTCGTCGATCATTTCCCGGATGGTAATGCCGACGATGACCTCTTCAATTGAACCGGGGATGGAAGCGATGTCATCGAGTTCATTATCACTGGCACCCGTTTGCGCCAGCATCTCCCGTGTGACTGTGGCGACGGCGACGGCACCGTTAAAATAAAACGCCATTCCGGATGTAATAAGACCTTCCAGCATCATGCGGCTTTTGGCCTTACGCCGGAACAGCTCCCTGTTGATTTCACCGATCGGCGCGCCCGCATCCACAAGCGTTGCGGCGACGCGGAGCGTGTTAGACGTCGTGTTGGCAAAGGCAAAACAGCCGGTGTCAGTCGACAGCGCGACGTAGAGCGAGGTTGCCGCCTCCGTGCTGATATGGCCGTTTAAGGCCATCAGAATTTCATAGACAATTTCGCCGCAGGCCGCGCGTGTTGTATCGATACAGCTGCTCGAAGCGTACTGCGTGTTCGACGGGTGATGGTCAACGCACAGGTCAATCTTGTCCCGGTAAACGGCGGCGTTAGGCGGCAGCAGCTCCTGCGACGCAATATCAACGGAGATGATATGCGCCGGAACAAATCCCGCCGGTGCCCAGTGCTTTTCCACATACGTCGTATAGCGAGCCGTGGCCTCCGGATTATAGAGGATGTAAGCCGTTTTCCCAGCCTCTAAAAGGCCCCCGACAAGCCCCGCTGCGCAGCCGAGCGTATCGCCGTCCGGCCGCCGATGCGTCAGAACAAGAAATTGATCGCGCGACGAAAGCCAGTGTGCCGTTTCACTGATGGTCATGTTGATCCCCGTCTTCTTTCTCTGTCAGGTCAGCAAGAATTTTATTAATGGCCGCGCCGTGCTCGATAGACTTGTCCAAATGAAAAATGAGCTCCGGTGTGTATCGCAGCGATAGGGCGCTGCCCAGCTCCCGGCGCAGAAAACCGGAAGCCGACTTGAGACCCTTCATGAGCTCTTTTTCAGACTGAAGCCCTAAAACGCTCAGGTAAATGTTACTGTAGCGCAAATCACCTGTCGTGTCGACAGCGGTGATACTGAGCATGCCCTGCTGGATGCGCGGGTCCTTCACATTTCGGAGAAGCGTCGACATGACGCGCTGGATATCCTCATTTGTCCTGCCGATTTTATTTGATGACATGGTTTTTTACCTCAGTCGGAAATTAATCCTTGATCTGCTCCATGATATACGCCTCAATGATATCGCCTTCTTTGACATCATTGAATTTTTCGAGGGTGATGCCGCACTCATAGTTTGTCGCAACTTCCTTGACGTCATCCTTGAAGCGGCGCAGGGAGCCGAGTTCGCCCTCATGGATGACGATCCCGTCGCGAATAAGGCGGACGAGGCTGTTGCGGACGATCTTGCCGTCCTGCACATAGCTGCCGCAGACGGTGCCGATGTGCGAAATTTTGTAAACCTGACGCACCTCGGCGTGGCCGAGGACGACCTCTTTGAACTTCGGGGCGAGCATGCCCTTCATGGCTGCCTCGATCTCATTGATCGCGTCGTAAATGACGCGGTACATACGGATATCAACGTTTGAGCGCACGGCGCTGTCACGGGCGGCATTGTCCGGCCGGACGTTGAAGCCGACGATAATCGCGCCGCTCGTGGCGGCAAGCATGACGTCCGACTCGCTGATGGCGCCAACGCCCGAGTGGATAACGCGCACGCGCACCTCGCTGCCGGAAAGCTTTTCAAGCGACGATTTGATGGCCTCCGCCGAGCCCTGCACGTCGGCTTTGACGATAATATTCAGGTCTTTGAGTTCGCCCTGCTGAATTCTGGAGAAGAGATCCTCCAACGAGACCTTGACCGTCTCGGCACCGGCGTTCTTCTTTTCGGCCTTCCGCTGCTCGACGAGCTCGCGGGCCATGCGCTCGTCGGCGACGGCGTTGAACGTGTCGCCCGCGTCGGGCACTTCCGACATACCGGAAATTTCAACGGGGACGGAGGGGCCTGCCTCAGTGACGCGCTCGCCGCGGTCATTCGTCATCACGCGGACGTGGCCGACGGCCGTACCGGCGATGATGATGTCGTTCTGCTTTAAGGTGCCGTTCTGGACGAGAACCGTCATGATCGGGCCGCGGCCCTTATCAAGTCGTGCTTCGATAACGGTACCGCGGGCGGCTCTGCTCGGATTGGCGCGCAGTTCGCCCATTTCGGCCGTCAGGACGACCATCTCAAGAAGGTGGTCGATGCCCATGCCGGTTTTCGCTGAAATCGGGCAGACGATCGTGTCGCCGCCCCATTCGTCGCTGACGAGCTCGTATTCCGTCAGCTGCTGCTTGATGCGGTCTGGGTTAGCGCCGGGAACGTCCATCTTATTGATGGCGACGATGATCGGAATACCGGCAGCCTTGGCGTGGTTGATAGACTCAACGGTCTGCGGCATGATGCCATCGTCTGCCGCGACGATCAAAATGGCGATATCGGTGACCTGCGCGCCACGGGCGCGCATGGCCGTAAAGGCTTCGTGACCCGGTGTGTCGAGGAAGGTGACTGGGCTGCCGTTAACGGACACACGGTAAGCGCCGATGTGCTGGGTGATGCCGCCGGCCTCGCCCTCGGCAACGTTAGCTTCGCGGATTTTATCTAAGAGTGACGTCTTGCCGTGGTCGACATGGCCCATGACAACAACGACGGGCGCACGCGGGGCAAGCTCTTCCTCGGTGTCGGCCCTGTCGTCAATCAGGCGTTCTTCAATCGTGACAACGACCTCGTGCTCAACCTTGCAGCCGAGCTCGATGGCGACGAGCGCCGCCGTCTCGTAATCAATCACGTCGGACAAGGAAGCCATAACGCCGAGCTTAATGAGGCGCTTAACAACCTCGGCACCCGTCTTTTTCATGCGGGCGGCGAGGTCGCCGACGGAGATTTCATCAGGGATGGCGACCTTGAGCTGCGCTTTTTTAGCGATTTCAAACTGCAGGCGCTGCATGCGCTCGCGTTCTTCCTGACGGCGCTTGGCGCCGGAGGCCATCGTCGGGCCGCGGCTTTGATTCTTTTTTGTAAATTTCTCTTTGCCGTGCTTCATATGCTCGGCGCGCTCTGGTACGAGATTGTCGAGCCGCTCGTCATATTTGTCGATGTTGATGGTGGCGCCGGAGGTGTCAATCACGCGTTTTTGCGGGGCCTGGCGCGGGACAAACGGTTTATCCGGCTTTTTCGCCTGTTCCGGGCGGTACGCTGGGGGGTGCTGCGGGGTAGCACCGGTGGCCGGCTGCGCGGCTTCCGGCGTTTTCTGGCCTTGCGGGGCTTTTTCGGCTTCGGGCGCCGCTGCGGGCTTCTTTTCCGATGCCGCTTTGTCGGACTGGCCGGCCTTCGTCTGAGAGTAGGGCGTGACGGCGTAGATCTCCTCAATATCGGCGATCTGGTTGTGTTGGGTCAAATGCTCGAAAATCAGATCGAGCTCCTCCGACGTCAGAACCTGCATATGGTTTTTCGGCGTCGTGGCATACTCGGTCAGTATTTCGGTGATGACCTTTGTCTGGACCTTAAAGTCCTTAGCCACCTCGTGAACCCTGTATTTAAACATCGTGCTCATTGTCCTGTCCTCCTCTTACCGGTTCGTTTGTTTCTGTCGTGCGCCCGGGCTTCCCGCCGCCGTTGCAGCACGCGCTGGGCCATTTTTGACAAGGTTTCCGCTTCGGTGTCATACCGCCCGGGTTCCAGCCGGGCAAGCATGTCGGCGTAGCGGGACGCGATACCCGCGTCGAGAATGGCCAGCATGCCCGGGGCGCCTCTGCCGACAACCGCCCCCAGATCTTCCTTCGTACTCGGCAGAACGAGATATATGATATTGTACTGTTCGGCATACGCATGCGCCCGGCGTTTTGATCCGTCCGACGCATCGGCAGCCGACAGGATGACCTTTGCTTTTTTGTTCCGCGCCGCGGTGGCGACGGATTCCTCGCCGATTTCGAGAAAACCGGCTTTTTTGGCAATGCCGAGGAGTCTATTGTCCATCCGCTTCCTCCAGCTGCACTTTCAGCGCCTCATAAAAATCCTCGGGGAAGGCGGTCTCCAGCGCCCGCTCTAGGGCTTTCGTCTTCAGCGCTTTTTTCAGGCAGTCGGCGTTTTGGCACACATATGCCCCACGCCCCGGGTTTTTACCCCTGACGTCAAGGGACACGCTGCCGTCCGGCGCGCGGACGGCGCGGATGAGCTCTTTTTTCGGCTTCATGGCACGGCAGCCCAGACATTGGCGCATCGGTATTTTTTTCTGCATAGCCAGGCCGCCTTTCGATAATGATTTTTGCCCCAACGGGGTATTGATTTGATCGGGCGGGCGGATATGGAATCCGCCCCTACGGGGCAATCGGTTAATTGATGCCGTGTTTGGTTCGCCGCTTTGACGGGCGAACACAGTTCGCCCCTACGGGTGTGTTGGTTTATTCATACAGTAGGGGCGATCTGTGATCGCCCGCTTTTATTAAGCCTGCGATTCCGGCTTGATATCGATTTTAAAGCCCGTCAGCCGCGCGGCCAAACGAACGTTTTGCCCTTCCTTGCCGATGGCGAGGGAGAGCTGGTTATCCGGCACGATCACGCGGCAGCTTTTGCCGTCTTCGAGGATGGTAACGCCGAGAACAGCCGATGGGGCAAGTGCCGAGGCGATATACTCCTCCGAAACCTCGGAATATTTCACGATGTCAATTTTTTCGCCGCCGAGCTCGTCGACAATCGACGCCACGCGCCCGCCCTTGGGGCCGACGCACGCGCCGATGGGGTCTACCTCGGGGTCAGAGGAGGCGACGGCGATTTTCGTCCGGCTGCCGGCCTCGCGCGCAATGCTTTTGATTTCAACGATGCCGTCAAAAATCTCCGGCACCTCCAGCTCGAAAAGGCGCTTGACAAGACCGGGGTGCGTGCGGGAGATCAGAATCTGCGGGCCGCGCGTTGATTTCCGCACCTCAACGACGTAGACCTTAATTCGGTCGCCCTCGCGGAGCGCCTCCGTCGGGATGCGTTCGCCGGGGGAGAGCATGGCCTCGGTAAACTCCGAATTGGAGCTGATTTGAATCGAAACACTGCCGTTGCGCGGTTCAATGCGCGTGACAACGCCCGTTAAAATTTCGTGTTCCTTGGAATTGAATTCATCAAAAACAATGCCGCGCTCTGCCTCGCGGATGCCCTGAATGATTACCTGTTTCGCCGCCTGCGCGGCAATCCTGCCGAACTTTTTGGCGTCAACCGTCTCATTCACAACGTCGCCGACCTCGGCACCGGCGCTGATTTTTCTGGCGGCCTCCAGCGTAACCTGCGTGTCCGGGTCTGTGACAGGGTCGGCCACTTCTTTTTGCAGGTACATATGAACCGTCTTGCCGACGGGGTCTAAAACGACGCGGGCGCAGTCCTGACAGGCGGGGGAGTCTTTTTTCAGGGCCGCCAGAAGCGCCTGCTCGATTTTTTCAAGCATATAAGACTGCGGGATGCCCTTTTCCTTTTCAATGTCGGCTATCGCTGAAAAAAATTCGGCATTCATGGATGTGCTCCTCCAATATCTAACTTATGCGAAGGCGCACGTTGGCGACTTCGCTTTTTGGCAGCTGATGCAAGGTGTCCGCTATTTTTATGTCAACCGTATCGCCGGTGCCGTCTACAAGCGTGCCGACAAACTCCTTGCGCCCGTCCTGCGCCTTATAGAGCTTTACCTCAACGAGATGGCCCTGAAACCGCGCGAAATCCGATGGGCGGCGGAGGGCGCGTTCGGCCCCGGCGGAGGAGACCTCAAAGGTGTAGCTGTCCGGAACGGGGTCGTGCTCGTCAAGCAGCGGGTCAAGCGCACGGCTGATGTTTTCGCAATCGTCCAGCGTCGCGCCGCCGTCGCGGTCAATGTACACCCTAAGGTACCAATAGCCCGCTTCCTTCACATACTCAACGTCCCACAGCTCGCAGCCGAACTGGCGGACGACCGGCTCGGCCAGCGCCGAGACCTTGTCTGTCACTTTTTTCATCTAACGCCTCTTTAATTATAGCGGTA
Organism: Oscillospiraceae bacterium CM; assembly: GCA_022870705.1. Classification (NCBI taxonomy): domain Bacteria; kingdom Bacillati; phylum Bacillota; class Clostridia; order Eubacteriales; family Oscillospiraceae; species Oscillospiraceae bacterium JHJ. The sequence continues at coordinate 1,983,255 of CP072107.1, read as the reverse complement.
TGTGCCATTCGGCAAATTTAACAATTTACAATAACGCAAGAAAAAGAGTGGGAAAAACCCACTCAAACCGTCTCTGCCATGACTAACGTGTGAATTATACCACTCAGAGCAGTCAATTGCAAGCGTTTTCCGCATTTAGTTTTTCACGCGGCCAGTTATTTATTATAATGAATCGTGGCGGCGCGGCAGCCGCGGGCGAAAGGGTTATTTTGCCCGCTGTAACATAACTGTAATATAAATATTTCCTTTTTTGAATTGACATGATTCGGTCTTTTCTCTATAATCATCCTTGGAATAAAACGTACAGTATACCCATTTTCTGAATGGATTATGTACGGCAAGCAGGGCTGAAGGTATGTGGTGTGCCGCGTCAGACTTGTCTTGGAGGTCTTTATGTATGATGGGGGGCGGCCTTACCGCCGCACCCCTGCCTCCTTCGGCAAAGCTGCTTTCACCCGGCGAAGCTCCAAAAACGGTACAAACATCCGTCTCCGGTACTAGCCGAACCGGCGCGGATGCCGTACATAAACAAGCCGACCCCGCAAACCCCGCTCATTTAATAAGACCCGGGGCGTCACATTCACCACGCCGGTAGAACGGCTTGGGCGCTTTTGCGGCTTATCAAAAAGGCGGCCCGTTTAGGGCAAGGCAGAAAAAGCGTGTAATCACGCAAAAAAATAATAGGAGGAAAATACATGAAGAATCTCAGAAAAGTTCTCGCAGTGGTTCTCGTCGTTTGCATGGTGTTCAGCCTTGCAACGATCGCTTCTGCTCTGACGTTCACTGACGACTCCAGCATTCAGTACAAAGAAGCTGTTGGCGTCATGACCGGCATCGGCGCGATCAACGGGTACCCGGACGGCAGCTTCGGCCCGACGAACAACGTCACCCGCGCTGAGGCCGCCAAGATGATCGTTTACGCGATCCTCGGCCCCACAGTCGCCGCATCACTCTCAACATCGACATCATCCTTCTCGGATGTTGCCGCTTCCCACTGGGCTTCCCCGTACATTGAGTACTGCGTTGACAACGGCATTATTAACGGCCGCGGCGACGGTACTTTTGATCCCACCGGCAACGTCACAGGCTTTGAGCTTGCCAAAATGATGCTCTGTGCTGACGGCTACGGCAAGGACAACGAGTATGTTGGCTCCAATTGGGCGCTCAACGTTGCTATCGATGCTTTCGATAACGACATCTTCAATGGCAATGACGACGGCAATTTCTCCGTTGCCGCCACGCGTGAAGAGGCTGCCCTGTACATCTACAACGGCCTGATGGTCGAAAGAGTCACCTACAGTAAGGTCACCGGCGAATATACCGGCACAGGCTCCGACATGCTCGAATCGAAGTATGACATGGAACCCGATACCGGTATGGTCATGGCAAACCAGGCAACCGGCGACGATTTTACTGTTGTCGATATCGCAGGTGTTGAAAAGGACTGCGACGTCACGACCGGTCTTAGCCTGATCGGCCACGATGTTACAGTGTTCTATGCAGATGCAAACGAAGACGGCAACATCGACGATGATGAAACAATCTACTACGTCCTTGACAACTCCACGACGTGGGCTGCCGAGGAAGATGATGACCTTCCGGATGATGTCACCTATGACGCTGTTGTCCCGATGTTCGAGGACTATACGAACACAGGAGACACCCCTGACACGACGATTGATGAAGGTACATACATCATTACCGATGATGCAGTCACCGCTTACCTCGCTCCCTCCACGTTTGCTGTTGACCTCGTTGTCGACATCGACGATACCGAAGATGCAGAGACGATCGAGCTTGACGGCGCTGGCGTGCTGGAGAACAACGACACGCTTGACGAAGTCATCGAGTATGCCGGCATCGCTGTTGACGATATTGTCATCGTCACCTACACCGGTACCCTCTTCACGCTGACCAAGGCCACGACGGTTGAAGGCACGATCTCCAAGGTCACAGCCGACGACACGATCACCCTCGGCGGCGTCGCCTACGCGGAGACCGACGCAGTGACCAACGACAGCGGTATCGTTGACGACGCGATCAACTTTGACGACACCTTTACGCTCTACCTTGATGGTTTCGGCGGATACTTCGGTGTCGAGGCGGTTGATGCCGCTTCGGATGCTGGCCTCCTTTATGTAACGCTGGCATATACTGTTGAGACCACCGACGCTTACGGCAACCCGACCACCTCTTACTATGTGCAGGGTGTTACCACGACTGGCACAGAAGCCAACTATCAGGTCACAGTTGCGACGTATACCGAGATTAACAACGGCGACGGCGATAACGACGAACTGATGCTCTTCTCCGTCGAGACAGCTGTTGCTGAGGACGCGGGCAATGGCGGCCTTGAAGCAAACTATGCAACGCTGACTGCAGAAGGCACTGTGATACCGTGGACTGATGATAACGCAAACACAACTTGGGACAGTGGCGAAACAGATACTGTTGCTGCTGATGCAGTCAAGATTGAAGATGACAACTATTATGCCAGCGATGTTGCATTCATCTACGTCGACGGCTCCGGCGCTACTCTTGACGTCACAGTTCTGAACGAGGTTCAGGCTATCGAGAATACTAACACAGGTTACTATTATGCTGAGCAGATCGGCGACACGACCAACAACTCCGTTATGTACGTCTTCATTGACGGTGAAGCTCCGGCGGCAGAATCCGACGGTTTGGGCCTCATCTTTGTCAATGATTTGGTAAAAGATGCCGATACCGCTGACGGCGATGTCTTCGAGGTTTACCTCGACGGCGTTGAGACAGAGATTACGCTTGCTAACGGCACAACCCCGGCAGCTGTTGGCTTCTACACCTACACTGAGACAGATGGCGTGACAACGCTGACTGCGTACACCGGCGATGACGTTGTCGGCGAAACGCTCGACAACCTCGTCGGCGACCTTATCACGACGGCTTCGGCAGATGATGTCGACGCTACGGGCGCAACAGTTGTTGATCTGACGGATGACGATGTTGATCTTGCGGACATCGAAGACGATGCCGATTACATGGTCTCCTTCGCGATCGACGACGATGGCGTGACTGCTGTCATCTATATCGAGCTGGCTCCGTAACTTACCCTAACCCTCTAACGCTTAACCGCGTTTAGAAAAAGAGAACCCCCGCCGAAAGGCGGGGGTTTTCTTTTTGCGTTGCTGCTCGTGGCGTAAATTGAAACATTCCTGTTGTTGACAGGCAAAGGAAAAAGCCGGTATACTGAACATATCCAAAATCAGTAAAGAAGATGATTGAATGAAAGCTATGAAAAAGATGCTGGCTGGCTTTTTTGCTGCCGTCCTTCTCGTGGGGGCCGCGTCAATAACGTGTTTAGCCTCGGGCACTCTAGCGACGATATCGTCGTCAAGCGTCAAAATATCCGATAAAACAATGGCGTTTGAAGCGTATACCATCGGCGGCAATAATTACTTCAAGCTGCGGGATATCGCCATGGCGCTCAGCTATACATCGGCGCGCTTTTCCGTCGATTACGACGCGGGGACGAATTCGATTTATCTTTTCACGAATAAATACTATGTCCCGGTCGGCGGGGAGCTGACATCGTCCGGCGGCGCGGCAACCGTTACGGCCTACCCGACGACGTCTAACGTCTATCTCAACGGGCAAAAAATCAGCCTCACGGCGTACACCATCGGCGGATATAATTATTTTAAGCTCCGCGATATCGGCATGACGCTTAATTTCGGCGTTACCTACGACGCTAAGTACAATATCATTAACGTTGACCCGAACAGCTCCTATTATCTGGCGGCCTTTTTTGAAGTTCTGCCGAACGCGGGGTATGACGCGGTAACCGGCGTTATTAATGCGCATGATACGGATACCGGGACGATTACAATCAACATCATGAAAGAGACGTACTATAAAATCACCGCCGAGCAGCTCACAACAACGCACGATCTGACTGTTCTGAAAAACGTTCTCGGTGTTCTTGTGGCATCGCCTGATACCATCATGACGGCCTTAAAAGACAATAAAGACGCGGGGACAAAAACGATGACGCTGGGTGACCGCCAAATTACGTATTACTACACGTCCAACACGCGTTACATCGAAATCAGCTGGTAAATCAGATACACCTCTGTTAAGCGCATGCCTTGACACCCAAGCGCAAGGCGTGCTAAACTATACCTAATATATCCGCGAAGAACGGAAAGAGTAGGGCACGCGCGCCGCAAGGCGTTTTGCCGCCAGAGAAGGGCCGCCGCTGGCTGAAAGCGGCCTTCGGTAAAGGTTGCCCAAAGTGCATCCGGGAGCGGGGGGCTGTAACGGCCCCCGTCAGGCCGCGTTAAGGCCAAAAAGGCGCTGTTGAGAAGCGCGAATGAGAGTGGAACCGCGGGTCACGCCGCCTCTTGTACAGATCAAGAGGCGGCGTTTTTGTCTATGTTGGAGCGGATTCCATATACGCCCGTGTGGGAAAACGCCGGGCGAATAATATTCGCCCCTACAGAGACCAAGGCAAGACATTGCGTGTATATCGTCGGGGCGATTATCAATCGCCCGGGTGTCTGACGTAGGAGACATTGCCATGGAACTACAAAAACGAAAGAAGCTACGCCTGCCTGAACATGATTACGCACAAAACGGCATGTATTTTATCACAATGTGCACGAAAGACAGGCAAAATTTGTTCTGGGATGTAGGGGCGATTATCAATCGCCCGCAGGATATACCGACATTATCAGATTACGGCATCATAGCGGAAAAGACTTTATTTGAAATACCAAAGCGGTATCCTCACGTGCGTGTCGATAAATATGTGATCATGCCCAATCACATTCATCTGATCTTACATCTGGATAATACTGATTTGGACGGCGGGCGAATAATATTCGCCCCTACGACAGTATCAAAAATTATTCAGCAATATAAAAGCACTGTGACAAAAGAAATTGGGATGCCATTGTGGCAAAAATCATATTATGAACACATTATCAGAAATGAAAAAGATTATAATGATATCTGGCAGTATATTCATACAAATCCTGAAAAATGGCATGAAGATAAATACAATAAGTTCATCATGGTATAGTGGGCAATTCCCCGAAAAGATGGAGATGAATCACATGTTTAAAAACCTGCGTGAAACGATCAAAGCTTATCAAAAGCGCGACCCGGCGGCGCGGAGCGCGCTGGAGGTATTCCTGCTGTATACCGGTCTGCACGCCGTGATGTATCACCGCTTGGCGCATTGGCTTTTCCGGCACAAGCTTCTCTTTCTGGCGCGCGTTGTGTCTCAGTGGTCACGCTTTTGGACAGGGGTAGAAATTCACCCCGGGGCAAAAATCGGCCGCCGCTTCGTCATAGACCACGGCATGGGCATCGTCATCGGCGAGACGACGGAGATCGGTGACGACGTACTTCTCTATCAGGGCGTCACGCTCGGCGGTACCGGCAAGGACAAGGGCAAGCGCCACCCGACGCTGGGCAGCAACGTGATGGTCGGCGCGGGGGCAAAGGTGCTCGGCCCGTTCAAGGTCGGCGATAACGCGCGTATTGCGGCCAACGCCGTCGTCCTCAAAGAGGTGCCGCCGGACGCTACAGCTGTCGGCGTCCCGGCGCGGATTGTGAACGTTGCGGGCGTGAAGGTCAATTACGCCGAGATTGTCGACCAAATCAGCGTGACGGACCCCGTCGCCATCGAGCTGGCAACGCTTTGCGCACAGGTGCAGCTTTTGGAAAAGAAGATGGCCGAGCAGCAGGCCACGGCTTACAGGCACGGCACATAAGACGGGCAAATCGGGCTATCGGCATGTCGAAAATACTGCGCGGCGACACAAAAAGCCGCTGAAACGGAGCGTTTGGATTGAAGCTGTTTAACACGATGACCATGAAAAAAGAAGAATTTGTACCGCTGGTGCCCGGCGCTGTCAAGATGTACGCCTGCGGGCCGACGGTGTATAATTATATCCACGTCGGCAACGCGCGGCCGCTCATTGTCTTTGACGTTTTGCGCCGCTATCTCGAGTATCGCGGGTATGATGTCACATTCGTCCAGAACTTCACGGATGTCGACGATAAGATTATCGGTCGCGCCAGAGAAGAGGGGACGACGCCGGAGGCTGTTGCCGAGAAATACATTGCCGAATATTTTAAAGACGCTGAGGGCCTCGGTGTTCGCGCGGCGACCATCCACCCGCGAGCGACGGAGAATATCGGCGAGATCGTCGCCCTGATTGAAACGCTTGTCGACAAGGGCAGCGCCTACGTCTCAAACGGGGATGTCTACTTTAAAACATCATCGTTTCCGCAGTACGGCAAGCTCTCGCACCAGCCGCTTGACGAGCTTCTCGCCGGGGCGCGCATCGATGTGAGCGACGTTAAGGAAAGCCCGATGGACTTTGCGCTGTGGAAGGCGGCAAAGCCGGGCGAGCCGTCTTGGCCATCCCCGTGGGGGGAAGGGCGGCCGGGCTGGCACATTGAGTGCTCGGCCATGTCCAGCCGCTATCTGGGGAAGACGATTGACCTCCACTGCGGCGGGCAGGACCTCACCTTTCCGCACCACGAAAATGAAATTGCCCAGTCGGAGGCGGCCAATGGCACAGAATTCGTCCGATACTGGCTGCATAACGGCTTTATCAGCATCGACAACAAAAAAATGTCCAAGTCACTCGGTAATTTTTTCACCGTCCGGGAGGCGGCCGAGGCGTATGGGTACGATACGATCCGAATGTTCATGCTGATGAGCCACTACAGAAGCCCCCTCAACTATTCCGGGGACATTCTTATACAAGCCAAAAACGCGCTGGACCGGCTGAAAACGTTTCGGAAGAACCTCCAGTTCGTTCAGGAAAACGGCGCTGACGGCGGCCTTTCCGGAAACGAGAAGACGGCCACAGCGGCGCTGCCGGGCTACCGCGAGCGGTTTATCGAAGCCATGGACGATGACTTTAATACGGCCGACGCCATCGCCGTTCTTTTCGAGCTTGTTCGAGAGGGCAACAGCATGACGGCAGCGGATAAAAACCCTTCCAAAGAGCTGGCGGCGGCGATACTGGCATTGTTTGACGAGCTGGACGGCGTCCTCGGCCTCCTCTACGCAGAAACGGGCGCGGAGAACCTCGCGGATACGGTGGAGGCGCTGATCGCCGCACGGCAGGCAGCCCGGCAAGCAAAGAATTGGGCCGAGGCCGACCGCATCCGCGACGAGATCAAAGCGATGGGTATCGTTTTAGAGGACACCCCGCAGGGCGTCAAATGGCACAAGGCTTAACGGTATAACGCACCGTAATGTAGGGGCGGATTCCATATCCGCCCGTATAAGAACGAATTCGTCAGAGACGAAATTTTGGGCGGATATGGAATCCGCCCCTACAGAAATCGAATGACAGGGGTGGATGATCCTTGAAGCTCATGGTGATAGACGGTAACAGCATCGTCAACAGAGCGTTTTACGCCATACGGCTTTTAACGACGAAGGACGGCACACCGACGAACGCCGTCTACGGCTTTCTGACGATTCTTCAAAAGCTCCTCAACGAGGAAGCGCCCGACGCCGTCTGCGTCTGTTTCGACCTGCCCGCGCCGACGTTCCGCCACGAACAGTTCGAGGCCTACAAGGCGCAGCGGAAGGGCATGCCGGATGAGCTGGCCGTGCAGATGCCGATTCTCAAGGCAGTGCTCGATGCCATGAACATCCCGCGCTATGAGCTCTCCGGCTGGGAAGCCGACGACCTCATCGGGACGATTGCCCGCCGGTGCGAAGAAGCGGGCTGGGACGCTGTCATCGTCACGGGGGATAAGGATGCCTTTCAGCTCGTCACCGAAAAAACGCACGTGCGCCATGTGAAGACGCGCATGGGGCAGCCGGAGTCGACAGATTATACACCGGCTGTTTTCTTTGAGACGTACGGCTTTGAGCCGCTGAAAATGGTCGACCTCAAGGCGCTGATGGGCGATGCATCCGACAATATTCCCGGCGTCAAGGGCGTCGGCGAGAAAACGGCGCTTGACTTGGTGCGGCGCTTCGGCAGCCTTGAGGCGCTGTATACATTACTTCCGACGCTGGACCTCACGGACAGCCTGAAAAAGAAGCTTGCTGACGGGAAAGAGGCGGCCGAGCTGTCGTACCAGCTCGCGACAATTTGCCGCGACGCGCCGATAGACTTCCACCCCGAGGACAACAAACGCCGCCCGGCCAATAACGACGCCTTATACGCGCTGTTTCAGACGCTGGAATTTCAAAAGCTGACGGAAAAGTTCGGGCTGACGAAGCCGAAAGAAGAACAAGACGTTGCGCCGGAAAACGATATGTCTTTCCGCCGCGTCGATATTGTCACGGCAGCGGACGGTGCCGGTCTGATCACGATGCTTGAAAGCGCCCAGTTCGTCGCGGTGCGCTGCCACCTTGCGGCGGGGCTCCTCGCTGTTTGCGATGCCGGTGAAAAAACGGTTTATCTCTTGAGCCGGGATACAACAGACGGCTTTGACAGCGGCCTGCGCGCTGTTTTCAGCGAAAACGTCAAAAAAGCCGGGCACGACATTAAGGACACACAGCGGGCCCTTTTAGGACTTGGTATTGACGCGGGCGGTTGGATTTTTGACACGGCGCTTGGCGCCTATCTCCTCTCGCCGACGGACAGCACTTATCAGCTTGCCCGGCTGGCGGAAACTTACGGCGGCTTTGCCTTAAAAACATCGGAAGACGAAAACGAGCAGCTGACGCTGTATGGCGGGGCCGAGGCGGAGCGGTTCGCAGCAGAAGCGGCCGCCATTGCGCGGCTTTATCCGATCTTAGCGCAAAAGCTGGCTGAAAACGGGATGGACAGGCTTTTTTATGACATTGAGCTGCCGCTTTGCCATGTACTGGCCGAGATGGAGCAGACGGGCTTTCTCATCGACAAGAGCGCCCTGCGCGACTTTGGCCAGACGCTATCCGTCAAAATCCAGGCGCTTGAAAAAGAGATTTTTGATCTCGCCGGGGAGCCGTTTAATATCAATTCACCGAAGCAGCTGGGAACCGTTCTTTTCGACAGGCTGATGCTGCCCACCCCGAAAAAGACGAAGACGGGGTATTCCACAAATATTGAGGTCCTCGAGTATCTTGCCGATAAGCATCCCATCATCGGGCACTTGATGGCGTACAGGGAGCTGACAAAGCTCAAATCCACATATGCCGACGGGCTTTTAAAGGTGATCTCCGACGACGGACGGATCCACACGAATTTTCAAATGACGGTGACGGCGACGGGCCGCCTGTCGTCAACCGAGCCGAATCTGCAGAACATCCCCGTACGCAAGGAATCGGGCGGTGCGCTGCGAAAAATGTTTGTCGCGGGGCCTGGTAATGTTCTCGTCGACGCCGACTATTCGCAGATCGAGCTGCGCATTCTCGCGCACCTGTCGGGCGATACGGTTATGCAGGCGGCGTTTCAAAACGGTGAGGATATCCACGCCGTGACGGCTTCACAGGTCTTCATGACGATGCCGGAGGATGTGACGCCCCTCATGCGCAGCCGGGCCAAGGCCGTTAACTTCGGCATTGTATACGGCATTTCGGCTTTCTCGCTGGCACAGGATATCGGCGTCACCGTGCCGGAAGCGCGTCTTTATATCGACAACTACTTTGCCAAATACAGCGGCGTGCGCGCCTACATGCACGACATCGTCGAGCAGGCCAAGCGTGACGGGTTCGTCACAACGCTCTTCGGCCGCCGCCGGTATCTGCCGGAGCTGCGGTCAGGTAACTTTAACACGCGCGCTTTCGGCGAGCGCGTGGCGCGTAATACGCCCATGCAGGGGACGGCTGCCGACATCATCAAGCGCGCCATGGTGACGACTGCCGCCCGCCTGAAGGCCGAGGGCCTGACCGCTAAACTCATTTTGCAGATTCACGATGAGCTGATCGCCGAATGCCCCGAGCGCGAGGAGGAGGCCGTTAAAAGAATTCTGACGGCAGAAATGGAAAATGCCGCGGCCCTCGCCGTCCCGCTGACGGCTGAGGCACACGCGGGCAAAAGCTGGTATGCGGCCAAATGATGACGATTGTGGAGGCGCAGGAGCGTGATATCCCAGCCGTTATGGAAATTGAGCGCGCGTCCATCACGCCGCCTTGGTCGGAGGGGACGCTGCTTGGTGAAGTAGGGCGCATGGATACGGTTTTTAAGCTGGCGGTGGAGGGCGGGCAGGTCTCTGGTTTTTTCATCGTCCGCTTTGCCGCCGACGAGGCGGAGCTTTATCAGATTGCCGTCCGGGAATCCCGGCGGAAAAAGGGGATTGGAGATGCCCTCATGACAGCCGCTCTGGCGGCTTGCCGCGCGCGCGCTGCCGCCGCCTTATACTTAGAGGTGCGAAAATCGAATGCCCCCGCGCTCATGCTTTATAAAAAGCACGGTTTTGTCCACGCGGGGCGGCGTAAAAATTATTACAGTAATCCCGTGGAGGATGCCATCGTCCTGTCGTATCATTTTGATGGCGACAAAGAAAGCGTGTGAAGAAATGATTATTTTATCAGTTGAAACGTCCTGCGACGAGACGGCCGTCGCCATTACGAAGGACGGGCGCTCGGTGCTGTCCGACGAGATTTTCTCACAGGCGGACATGCATGCGCTCTATGGCGGCGTCGTCCCGGAGATCGCCTCGCGCAACCACGTCGCCGTTATCGGCCGCCTCGCCGAGCAGGCGCTGAAAAAGGCTGGAATCACGAAAAAGGAAATTGACGCCGTCGCTGTCACATACGCGCCGGGTCTCGTTGGCGCCTTGCTCGTCGGTGTCAATTTTGCCAAAGGGCTGGCGCTGGCGCTCAACGTCCCGCTCATTCCTGTCCATCACATCAAGGGCCACATTGCCGCCAATTATATTGCTTTTCCAGAGCTTGAGCCGCCGTTTCTCGCCCTCATTGTCTCCGGCGGGAACAGCCTTATTGCCGACGTACGCGACTATACAGATATCGGCCTTGTCGGTGCCTCACGGGACGACGCGGCGGGCGAATGCTTTGATAAGGCAGCGCGTGTGCTCGGCCTGCCGTACCCCGGCGGCCGCCCAATGGACCTGCTGGCGCAGACGGGAGACGACACGGCCTTCACGCTCCCGCGCGCCAAAATTGAGGGCGCGCCGTATGATATGTCTTTTTCCGGACTCAAAACAGCCGTCGTCAATATCGTCCACAACGCCGAGCAAAAAAACGAGACACTTGACAAAGCGTCTCTCGCGGCGTCGTTTGCCCGCGCTGTCAGCGAGACGCTCGTGCCACGGACGATGGCGGCAGCCCGGGCGCTTGGGCATAAAAAAATCGCCGTCGCGGGCGGCGTTGCTGCCAATTCCCGCATTCGGGCTGATTTTATCTCTGCGGCAGCCGAAGCGGGGATTTCGCTTTTTATCCCGCCGCTGTCCTTGTGCGGTGACAACGGCGCGATGATCGGTGCGCAGGCGTATTATGAATTTTTGAGCGGGCGGCGCGCTGGGATGGATCTCAACGCTTGCGCGACGATGGATATTGACGCGGAAGTGCTATAAATCACACTAAACTATCTTTATCGGGAGATTTATCAAAAAGTTTAGGGAATATTTTTGTAAAATATTTTTGTGGCAACCGTCTCAAACCGGTTATTATGTAAATAGAAATGAAAAGGCGGCAAACGATGCGCAATGCGCGAAAATCGATTGTTAATTATTAGTAAAAAAGCGTTTGAACGCTATGATACAAAGGAAATGTAGCGGTGGATAAACCGGTGGACAGTGTGAATAACTCTCTGTAGAAAGCTGTAACGAATGAATTTACGTAAACTCTATCGGCGTTGTATTTGTCAGTAGACATTTAAGAAAACCGTCGATTTTACAAAAAGTTAACAAGCCGAACTAGTCGAAGTCATGAAATAAAATTTCACCAAGCAGAAAAATTCTCATATCCTGTCGGTCTGTAATTTTTGTCGAATCGCGTTTATACAAAACGTAATATCAACCGGACAGAAACGTTAAAACAGCGTCATTAAATGCGGCGCTATTTTCTTGGGCAATAAAATGAGAGCCGTCGACAATGGTGAGAACGCCACGCGGCAAATGTCGGCACATTGTCGCGGTGTGTCGCTGGCGGATCATGTCGCGGCTTCCGACGATGACGAGGACCGGCATCTGAAGCTTTTGAAGCGCTGTGGGGCAAATATTTGGCTCAAACAACATCAGTGCCATGAAGTCGCGCTTAATGACGGATTTCTTGCTGACGGGCGATAAAAGCGACGCCAGGCACCAAGACAGGGCGATGGGGAGCAAAACAAAGGGCTTGAGACCGAACGGTGACAGATTTGCCCCGTTTAAAACAAGGCGCGCAACGAAGGCGGGGTAACGAAGCGCGAATAACAGAGCGATGTTGCCACCGTCGCTAAAGCCGAGCAGATGTGTTTGCTGGATACCCAGCCCATCAAGAAAGAGCTTTAAATCCTCGGCAAACCGTGAAAGTTTGAAGTGCCCCGCACCGCGTGGCGACTGACCGTGGCCGCGCGAGTCAACGGCAATGACGCGATAGTGGCGGGCGAAGGCATCGATTTGCCGGTCGAAATACTGTGCGCTCTCTCCGTTGCCGTGTAGCAGGACAAGGGGAAAGCCAGTGCCTTTTTCAATGTAGTGCAGGTTAATATCCACGGCAGCGCCCTCCCAGTTAGCATGTCTTTTATTATAACATTAAGTCTTTACAGTATAAATAAATTCTGCTATAATAAACACCGCTCTGAAAAAAACATGTGGGGGCGTAGCTCAGCTGGGAGAGCGTACGGTTCGCATCCGTAAGGTCGAGAGTTCGATCCTCTTCGTCTCCACTGAATAGCACAAGGCAGTCAGAATAATAGACTGCCTTGTGCTTTTTCTCATTCGGCAAAGCCGAAAATTATTGCGTAAATCTAGATTATGAAAAAGGGATATATGGCTGCCGTTTGCCGGCAAAGCCGCCACCGATAACGACAACCTTCATTATTTCCTCCTTATACCAAGTGTATCCGGTCGTACCCTTGAAGTTCTGAGGGAAGTCTGTGTGTGATTAACAAGACGCCCTTTGTTTTTGAGAGTGATAAAATGCAGTCGATCATGCGTTTTTCATTGAGCTGATCAAGGCTGCTTGTCGGTTCGTCGAATATATAAAAGGGCGCTTTTTTTAAAAGGGCACGGGCGATGGATAGCCGCTGAAGCTCGCCGCCGGAGAGATTCTCGCCGCTTTCAAAAATCATCGTGTCAAGACCGTCCGGAAGAGCTTTGAGAAAGGGTGTAAGGCCGACTGCATCCAAAACATTATGCAGTGCTTCGTCCGACTCGGATGCGTCGGCGAGAAGATTAGCCCGAAGGGTGTCATTGAAAAAATGGGGCGATTGCTCCGCCACGGAGAAAAGGCGGAGGCGCGCGTGCTCCGGTAAGGAGAAAATCGAGACGCCGTCAACCATTATCTCGCCCGCTTCCGGGGTTAGAAAGCCGCAGAGCAGATCGGCAATCGTTGATTTCCCGCGGCCGCTTTTCCCCGTTAGCACCGTCAGCTTTCCCGGTTCAAGTGAAAAGCTGATATCTTTAAAAAGCGCGCGGCCAGGGTAAGAAAAGGTGAGATGATCGACAGACAGTTTTTTGCAGGCAGCCGGGTCAAAGCCATCAGGTGATGATTGAGCGAACTGATGGGGTGGTTTTCCGGTAAAAATGCGGTTGGCAGCAGTTTTTACGCGCTCGAACCGCGCCCCCACAGCAGCAAGAGCCGAAACGGGCTCCGTTAAATAGCTCAGACCGACAACGGCGGCAGCCAGCAACGTCCCGTCCAGGCGCTGCGCTGCGCAAAGCGCAGCGGAGACGGCCAGCAAGATAACGAAAGACAAGCCGGAAAAGAAACTGGCAGCAGCGTCACTTAAAGCGGACACGCGGCTGACGGCGCTTTGCGCGGCGGCGCTGTCGGACAAACGGCGGGATAAATGTTCTTGACGGGCGCCTTCACAGGAATTTGTCTTAATATCAGTCAAACCGGCCGAGAGGTCCATCAGGTCGCCGTAAAGGCAGCTTCGGAGTTCATCATAGCGCTTTTGACGCTTTTGCGATAAAAGTGCCGTCAAGCCGAACACGACAAACGACAGTGGCAGTGTCAAAAAGAAAAAGACAACGGCAAGAAGCGGCGAGAGGAAATAAGCCCCCATCGTCCCCATAAGAGCGGCAAAGACCGCGACGGCAATCGGATAGACAATGCGCAGCAGCCCGTCCTGCAGCATCTCGACGTCGGACACAGCGACCGAGAGATTATAACCGCGATCCCGGCTTGCCTTGCTGTACGGGACAAGCGGCGCCAAGCTGTCATAAACAAGCACTCTGATGTCAGAGAGAATTCTAAATGTTTCATTATGCGATACATAGCGCTCAAGATAAGAGAGGACGGCGCGGCCGAGACCGAAAAAACGGACAAGGACAGCCGGTACCAGTATCACATCATATAGCGGATGCAGGGCTGATAAGGATATAAGAAAGCAAGCAACACCGTAAAGACCCGCGGCAAAAAGGCTCGCGGCAACGCCGAGTAAGCAAGAAAATAAGACGGACAAAGGCCTTGCTTTGAAAATGACAATCAGATAATTTTTGAAACCGGTCATCTGCTCACCCCCACGAACGCACAAGCGCGCTGTAGCGGCCGCCGAGTGCCAGCAAATCGTTGTGGCAGCCTTCCTCCGCGACACTGCCGTCGTTCAACACGTAAATTTTATCGGCGCTTTGGACTGTTTCAAGGCGGTGGGCAATAATCAGAACAGTTTTATTCACAGACAGGCGCTCAAACGATTTAGTCAGTAACCGTTCATTTTCGCGATCCTGCGCGGAGACGGCCTCGTCGATCACGACAATGGGCGCATCCTTCAAAAGCGCTCTGGCGATGGCGATACGCTGGCGCTCTCCGGCGCTGAAATTGATCGCCATGTCGGCAACAGGCGTATCGAGCCCGCCGGGCAGGGCGGCGACAAGATCTCCTAAAAGCGCGTCTCGAACGGCTGCCTCGACGGTGTTGTCCGTAGCTTTTGGGGTTGAAAGGGTGATGTTTTCCCGCAGGGTGCCCTTAAAGATATAAGGCCGCTGCGGGATATAGGAAACCGAGCGGCGCAGGGAATCAGTGTCAATCTCGGCGAGATTGACACCGCCAACGAAGACGGCGCCGTCCTCGGGAGTAATCAGTTTGAGAAGTGACTTGGCAATCGATGATTTGCCGGAGCCGCTGGGCCCGACAAGAGCGGTTATTTCACCGCACCGGAAATCTAGATTGACACACGCAAGCGCGGCCTCTCCCCGGTTGTAAGAGCACGTAACACCCCGAAATGAAACGTCGCAGTCGGCTGGAAAGGGAAGACCCGGTTTTCGACCAACTGACGACGGGGGCTTGGGCTCAAGGAGAAGCTCCGCCGCTGTTTTCGCGTTTTGCGCGACATGAAATTTAGCGCCGAAACGGCGGATTGCCATAAAATAGTCCGGCGTCATCAGGAGAATAAAAAAGCAGGGAAAGAAATCAATGCGGCCGTCAATCAAACGAGCGCCCAGCGTGACGGCGATGATCGCCGTGCTGATCGTGGCGGCAAGCTCCAAAACAAAGGCGGAAAGAAAGGAAATACGAAGCACCTGCATCGTCAGGCGACGGAAGTCTTCACTGATTGAGGCGACTTTTGCCCGGGCGCTATCGATCCGGCCAAAGAGCTTTAAGGTTTTCAGACCAGACAGCAGATCATTGAGGCCGCCGCCCAAGCGGGTAAGGCTTTTGAGCCGGGCACGCGAAGCCTTCTCGGATTCCGTTCCAATCAGATAGAGAAAAAACGGCAAAACGGGCCCCGTTACGAGCATGATCAGAAATGACACAAAGTCAACGGATAAAACAGCCACCAGAATTAGCGGCAAAGTGACGGCGAGCGAAGAGAGCGCCGGAAGATACTCGTAATAGTATGGTTCCAGCAGCTCGGCGGCCTCCCCGGATATGGCGGAGACGCCGCCGGAGTCTTTGCTCTTTGTCAATATAGGGCCTGTTTCCAGTAGGGCTTCAGCATTGCGCGCAAGCACCTGGCGCTTGATGCCGGCCGCAGCGTTTCTGAAATAGAGCGAAAAATAGTAGGTCAGCCCCGCGCGGGCAAGAACCCCCACAAGCAGGGCGAAAAGCATGGGAACCATGCTTTTCAGCCCGAGCCCGCGCAGGAAAACGGCGCTGATGATGTAAGAGGCCAGCAGGGCAACGGTCAGTGACAGTAAAAACGACGTCAGACCGTTTAAAACGAGATGCACCTGATAGCTTCTATTGCCTTTGATCTCAGTAAACAGCCTCTTCTCTTTCACCGTTGTCACCCTGGTTTTCTGAAGATTTATCGTCACGCAGTTTTCTGAAAGACCAATGTGACCAGATCGTGTATAGAAGCACAATCGGCAGGACTGAGATCGTGACGGTCAGCATGATTGTAAGGGTATACGGCGTTGAGGCTGTGTTGTAAATTGTGAGGCTGTTGGCAGGGTCTGTACTGGAGATCATCACGTTCGGGAATAGACCGCCGAAAACGGTGCCGATGCCGCAGGCGATGACAAGCGCGTTCAAAATCATGGACAGCCTTGTCGGTTTTTTGATTGTGACAAGATAGGAGACAATGAGGAGAACAATACCGGCAACAGCCGCAACCGCTGCGACGGGTTTTGTGAAAACGTCTGTCTGGAGCAGCGCGAAGACGGCGGCGGCAGCGGCCAGAACGATAGCGGCAAGACCGGTTGCTTTGATGACGGGCATCGTCCCGGTGATGTCGCCTTTAGCTTTCAGGTCCGTGAAAACGGCCCCGTGATAAAGGAAAAACGCGACAGAGCCGAGGGCGGCGGCAAGCGTGAAGGGGGTGAAAAGCGTGAAAAGTGTGCCAGTGTAGTTCTGTGAGGCATCAATCGGGATGCCCTGAACGATGTTGGCAAGAGCGCACGCCAGAAGTAGCGGCGGCAGCAGACTGCCAACGGTAATGCAGACGGACGCCAGCTTTTTACCAGCTGCCGTTGCTGCCTTCCCCCAGTACTCCACGCCGATACCGCGGGCAATAAGACCGAGCAGGAGGAGGAAGAGCGCCGGATAGAAGCCGCTGAACATTGAGGCATACCAGCCGGGGAAGGCAGCAAACGTGGCGCCGCCGGCCGTTAAAAGCCAAACCTCGCTCGCACCCCAGGTCGGCCCGATGGCACGCAGCATGAGGGCTTTGTCTTTATCTTTTTTGCCGAGGACAGGAAAAAGCATACCGACGCCGAGGTCCATACCGTCGAGAAAGAAGTAACCGCAGTATAAAACGGCAATCAGTAAAAACCACAGAATATTCAAATTCATTTCCGCGCCTCCTCCTTGATTTCTTCTTTGGCAATTCGCTTGATTAAAACAACATCGGCAACGGCGGCGATTACAAAGATGAGGACAAAGCCGACGCTGGAGAAGATGACCCATCCCGGCGCAACCGTTGTGGAAACGGCGTTGTCGAGCGTCAGCAATTTGTAGACGATAAAGGGCTGCCGACCGAGTTCTGCCATCATCCAGCCGCTTGTGTTGGCGATATATGGGAAGCTGATTGCCGCAAGAGATGCGCCGAGAAGGAATTTCGAGTCGGTAAATCTGTTATTCTTCCATTTGGCGAGAGCAAGAATGCACAGAACGAGCATCAGCCCGGCGAAGCCGATCATCAGCCTGAAGCTCCAGAATGTGGCGGCGACCGGCGGGATGTAGTTGCCGTCACCAAGCTCGGCACTCATTTCATTTTGCAAGTCTTTGATGCCCTTGACCTCGCCGGTGAAATTGTTGTAACTCAAAAAGCTCAGCAGATTTGGTATAGCGATTTCAAAGGTGTTCTTTTGATTGGCTTCATCGATCCCCGCGATGACGGCAAACGGCGCTGGCTGTGCCGTATCCCAAAGGGCTTCAGCGGCGGCTATTTTCATCGGCTGTTCTTTCACAAGGAACTTGCCCTGTAAATCACCGGTGAAGGCGGAGGCAATGACAAAGATGAGACCGACAATGACGGAGAATTTAAACGATTTTGCAAATATGTCGGCATTTTTTTTGCGCAGCAGGCGATAGGCCGAGATACCCATAACAAAGAATGCGGCCGTTAAAAGCGCTGTGACGACCACATGCGCAAACTGTAAAAGCGCGTGCTGATTGAAGATAACAGCGGCAAAATCCGTCATTTCGGCACGGCCGCCGTTTAGGGAATAGCCTGTCGGGTGCTGCATAAAGGAGTTTGCCACGAGAATCCAATATGCCGATAAGGTGCTGCCGAGTGCCACAAGCCAGATGCTGAGGTTATGGACCTTCGGTGACAGCTTGTTTCTTCCGAGAAGCCAAACGCCAATAAACGTCGATTCCAGGAAGAATGCCGCTAAGGCCTCAATCGCCAGCGGCGCGCCGAAAATATCGCCGACGAAGCGAGAATATCCGGCCCAGTTCATGCCGAATTGGAACTCTTGAATGATGCCCGTCACGACGCCGACGGCAAAATTAACGATAAACAGCTTGCCAAAGAAAATTGAGAGCTTTGTGTACGCTTCATCCTTTTTAACGTAGCCGACCGTTTGAAATATCGCGACAATAATGGATAAGCCGATGGTAATGGGTACGAAAAAGTAATGGAAAACCGTTGTCAGAAGAAATTGAATTCGGGAGAGTACGATAACATCCATATGCTTGACAGTAACCTGTCGTCCCACCTTCCAGTTTTAAAATGTGTGATGCCGAAGTTAGAAAAATCGGATCAGCTCTGAAAAACGTTTGTTTTTATCAGCACAGTTGATTTTTTCCAGCAATTCCTCCGTTTCCTTTATGTATTGTGCAAGTGCCGCCTCGAAATTAAAATCAGCACTGACGTGTGCGTC
This sequence comes from Oscillospiraceae bacterium CM, assembly GCA_022870705.1. Lineage (NCBI taxonomy): Bacteria > Bacillati > Bacillota > Clostridia > Eubacteriales > Oscillospiraceae > Oscillospiraceae bacterium JHJ. The sequence continues at coordinate 1,964,427 of CP072107.1, read as the reverse complement.
TTGATCTTTCAGGTCATCCTTCAGCTGATACAAGACGCCGATTCGGCTACCGATTTCTTCCCAGTATTCAACAAAGAAGCTGCCTGTGATGATTGCGGCACCTTTACAAGCGAGCGCCGTCAGGCCGCCTGTTTTTGCTTTGACGATGTCGAGATAAACGTTTTTCGGCATCTGCCTGTTTTGGTATGAGGCCTGCTGCAGTTCCCCGGTGCACATGCGAAAGGCCGTCTTGATAATAGCGCCGGTGATGGCATCGTCCAAATGGGTATTTGATAACTCCAAAGCCTTGATATAAAAACAATTACCTGCCAGGAGCGCCGCGTTTGGACCGTATTGCTTATAAAGGCTTGGCCTGCCCCGCCGGAGTTCTTCGCGGTCGAGCAAATCGTCGTGAATGAGGCTGGCGTTATGGATGAGCTCGACGGCGGCAGCAAATGTTACGAGCTTTTGGTTTGTTTCATTGGTTATCTCGACGTCAGTGGCTAAGGACGTCAAATATACGAGAAGCGGGCGGAGCATATGCCCGGCCGATGACAGCGGATACGAGAGTAGGCCGTTGATATCGTCATTTCCCGTCGCACTGGAAATTAACTGAACCTTGTCGGTAACATCCTTCAGAAATATGTACGCGCTGTTGAGCAATTCTTTAAAATCTGTTTGCATGCTCTCCCACCAATCGATTATAAGAATTAGAATCATTATTATATTTATCGCCATAATACCATTTTCTATGGAAATGGGCAACGCCTTTTTAAATTATTTTTAAAATGGACAAAAAGGATAGACAATTTATTTATTTTTGACGAATTAAACCGATATATAGTACTAAAGACAAAGGAGGTTTTTATGCAAAGCAGTTTATTAAGCTGGATGCGCGCCATCCGCCCGCCAACACTGACGGCGTCTGTCATACCGGTTGTCCTGGGCAGTGTTCTTGCCGCAAAAGTGTACCCGCTCCACGTCATCGGATTTTTATTGGCCGTCATTGCCATGACTTTTTTTCAAATTGCGTCGAACCTTATCAATGACGTCGACGATTTTAACAGACATGTTGACACGCAGGAATCTCTCGGCTCAAGCCGTGTTATTGTTGAAGAGCTGCTAACACAAAAACAAGTGCGCACGGCATCCCACATTTTTTTCTTGCTGGCTGTTGGAATCGGCATCTATTTAAGTATCGTTGGCGGCGTTGTCATTTTGATCATCGGCCTTTTCGGCGCGGCCGGTGCGTACGCTTATACGGGCAAGCCGTTTCGGCTTAAATACAGAGGATATGGCATCCCGCTCGTCTTCATTATGTTCGGCCCGCTGCCGGTGGTGGGCGCGTATTACTTATCTGCCGGGAGCTTCAGCTGGCTGCCGCCTATCCAATCCGTGCCCGTCGGATTGCTCACGACGGCGATTTTGCATGCCAATGACCTGCGTGATATTGAGCATGACCGGAAAGCCGGGATTAAATCACTGGCCATGGCCATAGGCGCGCAAAAAGCCCGCCTGTTTTACAAGGGGCTTATTCTGGGGGCATATGCCGCCGTAATCGTAGATGTTCTGACAGGTGTTTTGTCCGCCTGGGGGCTATTGGTGATCTTATCGGTGCCGCTTGCATTGATGCTGATGAAAAGTGCTGAAACAACCGAAAACCTCCGGACGCTTGACCATAAAACGGCCGCGCTGCAGCTGACGTTCGGCCTGCTGCTGCTGATTGCGGTGCTCTTTTAGCGGCAGATGAAAAAGAAAGCGGTGATTTTGCCGGTGGCCGGTATTGTATCGGCCTTCATCCTCTGGTACGTTATTTTTGTTGTCAGCCCGATGAATTTTTGGCTGTCAATGTGCCTTGGCGTTCTGCTTTTGGCTGGGTATGCCGTCATGATTGAGCGGGATGAATTCCGGCACGACACGTTTCGGGTTCATCATATTGCGCTCGGCCTCCTATCGGCTGCACTATTGTATGGATGCTTCTATGTCGGGAATATTCTGGCCGGTCTTTTTATACCGGCCAAAGACACGCAGATCATGAGCGTTTACGCCAACCGCACAAGCCTGCATCCAGTGGTGATCGGCGCGGCGCTGCTCGTTATCATCGGGCCGGGAGAAGAGCTCTTTTGGCGCGGGTTTATCCAAAAAAGTTTGAAGCGCTTCGGCGTGCTTTCCATTGTTCTTCAGGCGCTTATCTATGCGCTGGTACATGCCGTTACGTTTAATTTCATGCTCATCATGGCGGCGCTCGTTTGCGGCCTGTTCTGGGGGGCGCTTTATTACTGGAAGAAAAGCATTTATCCCGTCATTATTTCACATGCCGTCTGGGACGTCACGGTTTTCCTTCTCCTGCCGTTTCATCGATAACAGCACGGTATTCAAAAAGCGCGCCCCAGGCATGCAAAAAAGCAGCGATAAAAAACCATGCGTATCGGCCTGTCACAACTCAGGACGGTACGCATGGTTTTTGCGGGAGATAACAGCGATAATAAGCCATACAGATCATCTGTACTATACTCTAAAAATCTTGTATTTGCAAGCTCCCTGGGGGGATAAAAAGAATCGAGGATTTGTTTTTCTGCTACCGGAATTTAAGCAGCAGGCGCAAAGCGGCTTTTAACCAGAACGGTTCCATCCGTTTTGTCACGGCGGCTAGGCGGTCTCTGATCTGAATATGCTGCGGGCAGTGCTCTTCGCATTTACCGCATTTGATGCAGTTGGCGGGCGAGCGGTTATTGTCCGGATTCGTCATGCCGGTGCTGAGGACATACTGCTGCACGCCCGAAACATAACCAACCGTATGGGACAAATTATAGGCAGAAAAGCAAGCCGGGATGTTGATGTTTTGCGGGCAGGGCATGCAGTAATTGCAGCCTGTGCAGGGAATTTTATAGGAGGCTCGGAAAGCGTCCGTCACCGCCTCAATGGTTTTCTCTTCACGCGCAGAAAGTGTGCCGGGCAAGGCTTGTTCGGCAAGAGCGATGTTTTCGGTGAGTTGTGCGTCCTCATTCATACCGGACAGGACAACGGTGACCTCGCGCTGATGCCAAAGCCATCGGAGCGCCCACCCCGCTGGCGACAGAGCGGGGTTAGCTGTTTTGAACAGGTCGAAGGCTTTGCGCGGCAGACCTGTTGCGAGCTTGCCGCCCAGAAGCGGCTCCATGACGATGACAGGTAGGCCTTTGGCCGTGGCTTTTTTCAGCCCGGCCGTCCCCGCCTGGTAATGCGTATTGACGTAATTGTATTGAATCTGGCAGAAATCCCAGTCATACGCGGCCAGAAGGGCGTCAAACGCTTCAGACGTCCCATGGAAGGAGAAGCCGATTTGGCGGATGGCACCGCTTGCTTTTTTCTCTATAATCCAGCTTTCGATGCCCAGCGCGCACAGGCGCTGCCACTCTTCAAGGTTTGATATGTTGTGAATGAGATAGTAATCAATATAATCGGTTTGAAGGCGGTCAAGCTGCGTTTGAAAAAAAACATCAAAATCCGCATCGCTGCGGCATCGGCTGTGCGGCAGCTTTGTCGCTATATAAATCTTTTCTCTTAAATTGTTTTTGGCGACAATGCGCCCAAGAGCCTCTTCGCTGCCGCCGTAGAGATACGCCGTATCAAAGTAATTGACGCCGTTCTCAAAGGCTTTGAGGACAAGCTTTTCTGATTTATCCAAGTCAATCTGCGTCAGATTTCTTGGAAAACGCATACAGCCAAAGCCGAGAGCCGATAACTTGTTGCCCGATTTCATGTCAAGACGGTATTGCATGACAATTCTCCTTTGATAAACCTGTCAGAGGTTTGTATCCTTGTCATCATCATACCACGTTTCGGGTGGCGTTTATAGTGATTGCTGTTTTATCTCTTATCGCGTTTCAATAAAGGTTGTATAACCGTCGGCCACAACGGTATAGCCTAGCTGCTCTCCCGCGGCTGAAAACACATCGAACTGCCCGTCCGGCCGCCGGACGGCCGTCACGCGCTCAAGCGTTACGCCGTCGTCATAATACAGGGCATCGAACGTGTCAAGCCTCTTTGTATCGCCGTCCCAAGGGGCTGCCATCGGGTTTTCCGGCAGCGGCTCCAGGTCCGGGATATAGTAGCCTGATATGCTCTCTAAAGCGCCGTGCAGTGCCCAGCCGCTCTCGGTGACGCCATGGATGTGCTCATGATAAAAATAATTCTGATCGTTCAGATAAGAAGCGTTTAAGTTGATAATGCCAACACGCAGGTCTTTTTTCATCAGCTTGTCTGCCCGAAGCGCCGCCGACAGGCGGCTTGTAAACGCCGTATCCTGCAGCGTCGTCTGCCGGTAATCGTGCAGCTCACTGACGGATGCCACGCAGCAGGCAAAAACAAAAAGTGCAGCCAACGTGGCGGCAATTAAGCGGCGATTGCCGAGTCTGCCGACGAGGCACAGAAATTGCGTATCCGCAAAAAGGGCGACACCGCAAAAGGACGTGACCGTCCCGCGCAAGGAAAACCAGCCGTCCGCTAGAACGAAGAAAATCGTTACAGGTGCAACGGCTAAAATAAGCCCCGCCAGAAGCGCGAGTTTTGGCCGACTTGTCCGATTATCAGAGAATTTGACGGTGAAAAAAACGACGGCGACTAGGAGGACTAGCCCCAGCGCGTACCAGCCGTTAAAATCGGAAAGCATGAGGGTGACCCCGCGCGCAAACCCTTTAAACAAGGTATAAAAGCCCCCACCCAGAAAAGCGCTTTTCATCTGCCGGAGGACGCCGGGAAAAACTGTTGTCCAATAGCTGGTGTCACGCATGACGGCCAGTGTTCCGCGGCCGGAGAACACACTGTTGTGTGAAAAGAACTGCTCAAAAAGAAAGGCCAGACCGGCATTGACGAGTGATAAAAGCCCGAACAGCGCGCGCAGCCTATGCTTTTTGAGATGAATCCCAGAAAAGAGGAGAATGGCCGTAACGGAAAAGATCAGAACCTGCTCGTAAAAGCCGCAGGCGAGCAACTGGCAGAAGAAAAAGAGGATGAGTAATCGAATTCTGCCGCTATCGCACCACCGGTCAAAAGCATCCAGCGCAGCCGCGGCAAAAAATAAGCCCACGACGATCCGCGTGGCGGCCGACATCCAGTAGGTACCCTCAAAACCGAGCGGAAGTAGCGTGTAAACAAAAAGAAAAATTGGTGATGTACCGAAATGACGCGAAAAAACATGTCTAAAAAGACAGGCAGAGGCGGCAAAGAGCGCCGATATGACGGCAACGCCGAAAATCATGACGGGGAAGAGATGTGACCAGACAAAAAGGTCCGCCATCCAGGCAAGCGGCCTGTTGCCCAAAAGCCCAAGGGATGTTAAAAGAGCCCAGATACTCTGTGTGCCGGCTGTCAGATTATGATACTGTATGTAATCGTCCAACTGATAGAAATACGAAAAGCCATAATAACAGTAACGAATAAAAATCAGAGCAAAGACAAGCGGGAAAAACAATCTTTCTAGGTTGTTTTTAATTTTAGCAATAACTGCGCTGTGTTTTTTCATAAAATACTTGTCTGAGAAGACTTTTTCCTCCTTCGGCAAGATATCTGAAATATTCCAGAAATGGGCTATACGCCCTATAGTACCTCGGATGGCTTTTTCTGTCAATCAAAATAACTGGTGCGGCAGTAAAAAAGCCGCATCCTTTCGGATGCGGCAAATGGCCTATGCGTTTTTTAAAATGACGTCCACAATTTCTTCCCACGGCAGGAGCTTGCCCTTGCCGGTATCGCCGCAGGCCAGGCGGCCCTTAGCGGTGTCCAGAACCTCAAAACCGAAGCTTTGGAGCCTTTTGATGTTGTCCTGAACGATCGGATTTTCCCACATGGCCGTATTCATAGCGGGGGCGATGACCCGGCGGCAGGTGGCAGCCAACAGCGTCGTCGTCAGCATATCGTCGGCAATGCCGGCGGCTATTTTCCCGATGATGTTCGCCGTTGCCGGGACGACGGCAAAAATATCAGCCCTTTTTGCCAGCGAAATATGGTGAACGTCCCAACTGTCAGGCATCTCGAAAAGATCCGTGATGACCTTGTTTTGCGACAGCGTCTGAAAGGTAAGAGGTGTTACAAATTTCTGCGCGTTTTCTGTCATGATGACGTCGACGCGGTGCCCCCTTTTTACAAGCGCTGAGACGATTTCCGCCGCCTTGTAACAGGCGATACCGCCGGTGACGCCAATGATAATCGATTTCATCTTATCCCTCCCCGATGGCAGATAGAAGCTGCCCGGCAAGCCCCTCGGCGATTTCCTGTTTCGTTTCGTACCGCGCAAGAACAGCGCGCCCCTTCAAAAGCAGGCCCTCATGACGGCCGTTTTGAATTTTAGCCGCGTCGTTTGCCAGTATCAGGTCGCAGCCATTATTCTCCCCAAGCGTGGCCGCGGCTTCAATAAGAGCTGCTTCCGGGACGTTATTTAAGAGCTTGAAACCGATCAAAAATGCATCGGGATGATGGTTTTTAAAAAGGCCTATGAGCTTTGGCGTCCGTTTCAAGGCGAGAACAAGATCGGAATCGGAACGGACTTTTTGCGTGGCGTCCAGCTTTCTTTGTGGGTTTTCAAAGGTGCTTTCAAGCACAGCGCGGAGCGCTGTTGCAGACGATGCGCCCGGAGCGGCGGCGATCGTCTCCTCGATATTTACCAGCAGTTCCGAAATAAGCGCATCACGCGTCGTGACGTAATCCGTTGTAAAGTCCGAAACGGCCATGCCATGCACGACGGCGGCTATCGGAAAGTCGGCTAAAATCTTTTCAAGGACGGTCGCTGCACTCGCGGCATCGCTGACCTCATAAAACGTGACCGGGAGATGATAATTTCTGTCAGGCCGCACAGCTGTTTTGGAAACGACGTAATGTATACGGAAAGCGAGGCCTTTTTTGGTGGAAGCTTCTCTTTCGGCAGAAAGACGTGTCGCCAACGCATCGTAAACACAGGCGCAAAGGCTGCCGGTGCTCATGTTGGTGATCCGGCGGACGGTATCAATTGGCTCTGTGGTGCCCCCAGCTGTTATAAGAATGTGCTTTAAAACTGCCATATCTTATACCGTCGCCCCGTGGTGTTCTTCGTACCGGACGTGGACGACATGGTTTGCGTCGTCCAGAATCAGCACATTCGGCTTGAAGGTTTTTGCTTCAGATTCATCCATCATGGCGTAGGCGATGATAATGACCTTGTCGCCGGGCTGAACGAGCCGCGCCGCTGCGCCGTTAACGCAGACAACGCCGCTGTCTGCCTCACCCTCGATCGTATATGTCTCGAACCGCTCGCCATTATTTAAGTTGACGATCTGCACCTTTTCGCCCGGCAAAATACCCGCCTGCTGGAGGAGCGACTTGTCAATCGTCACACTGCCAACGTAGTGGATATCCGCCTGCGTCACGGTTGCACGGTGCAGCTTTGCTTTTAGCATAAATAGTAACATCGCATTTACCTCTCAGTCGGCCGTGAGGAGCCTGTTGTCAATGAGCCGCGTTTTTCCGAAACGGACGGCAACGGCGGCCAGCGCGGTTTTTCCGGGGGCAATTTCTCTGATATCCGTCAGCGTCTCGCTGTCACGAATCTCGACGTAGTCGATGTTGGCCAGCGGCTGCGCTTTAATACAATTTTTAATGATGGATACGAGCTTATCCGTTTGATACGCGTCCGGCTGTCCCGAGCGGAGATAATCCGCCGCTTTTTGAAGACCCGCGTTCAGGCATACGGCCTCGCGCCGTTCGTCGGGGCTTAAGTAGATATTGCGGGAGCTCATCGCCAAGCCGTCTTCCTCTCTCACAATCGGGCAGATGAGAACGGAAACCGGCATATGGAGGTCACGAACCATTTTTTTAATAAGGAGCGCCTGCTGTGCGTCCTTCTGGCCGAAATAGGCGGTATCGGGCCTGACGATGTTCAAGAGAATGGTTACAACGGTTGCAACACCTTTAAAATGCCCAGGCCGTGACGCACCGCAAAGTGTTTCAGACAGCGCACCGGAGACGTCGACCGTCGTCCCTGCGCCGGGGGGATAAATTTCATCGACGTCCGGGCTGAAGACAGCGTCTGCCCCGGCAGAAAAAGCGAGGCGGCAGTCGCGGTCAAGGTCTCGCGGGTACTGCGTAAAGTCCTCGTTCGGGCCAAATTGCGTGGGGTTAACAAAAACGCTTACAATAACGAGGCCGCAGGAGGCCTTCGCCGCCCGGATGAGGGACAGGTGCCCCTCGTGCAGAGAGCCCATCGTCGGCACAAAGCCGAGCGTTTTGCCGCCCCGGCCGGATACATTTAAAAAATTATTTAATTCTGATGCTGTTTTTAATAGCATAATAACGCCGCCTTAATAGAGCTTTTCCAAAATTTCTTCCCGCATTGTAAAGGTGTGCTGCTGCTCAGGGAAACGGCTTGTTTTCACGTCGCCAATATACGACCCGACGGCTTCGGTGATCGTGCTTTTCAGGTCGGCGTACCGCTTGGCAAACTTCGGGGTGAATTCTGAGTACAACCCTAAAACGTCGTTGACGACGAGCACCTGCCCGTCACAGGAGCGGCCGGCGCCGATGCCGATTGTCGGAATGCTGATTTTTTCGGTAATCAGCTTTGCCAGTGCCTCCGGCACAGCCTCCAAAACGACGGCGAAAGCGCCCGCCGCCTCCAGAGCGAGCGCATCGTCCAAAAGCGCCCGCGCCGTCTGTTCCTCCCGGCCCTGAACTTTAAAGCCGCCGAACATATGAATAGACTGCGGCGTTAAGCCGATGTGGCCCATCACAGGGATCTGCGCCCGGACAATGGCTTTAACGGTCTCCGCCATGATGGTACCGCCCTCCAGCTTGACAGCGGAGACGTTGCCCTCCTGAATAAAGCGCCCGGCGTTGCGCACGGCCTCTTCCGAATTGATGTGATAAGTTAAAAAGGGCATATCGCCGACGACGAGCGCATTTTGAACGCCGCGCGACACGCATTTGCAGTGGTAGAGCATCTCCTCCAGCGTGACGCCGAGCGTTGATTCCCGGCCCTGAATGACCATACCGAGCGAGTCGCCGACGAGGATGGCGTCGATGCCGCACCCATCCATTATCTGTGCCATCGAATAATCGTACGCGGTGAGCATCGTTATTTTTTCACCTTGGCGTTTGGCTTCAAGAAAGGATTGCGTCGTAAATTTTTTGCTCATGCGGTTACTCCTCCAAAATGAATTGCAGTGCAGCAGCCTGCTTCGGCGTCAGTCGCGCCGCCGCCATGCGGGCGGTTTTGAGAGCCGCGGCTTTGTAAAACGCCGCTTCTTGCGGCAGTGTTGATTCAATTGCCGATAGATGCGCCCGTATTGTCGTCACGTCCCCGCGGGCGACAGGGCCTGTCAAAGCATTGGCAGGTCCTTTTTTTCGGACGTTGTCAAGCGTTGCGTCAACAAGGGGGAAAAGGGCCTGACAAATGGCCTCGCGGTCCATACCGGCCGCTTCAAAAAGCCGGGTACCGCTGTCTATAAGCGTGACGAGATGGTTTGAGACAACGCACGCCGCAGCATGGTATAAGGGCTTTTTCTCCGGCGCGATGCGCTGGAATTGCGCGCCCGTTTTCTCAAGAATTTTCGTTGCCACGGCGACGGCCAGCTCCGAGCCCTCCACGGAAAAGACGGTGCCGTCAAGCCGCGCGGCGCTCGTTTCCGGGTCACCAAAGCTCAAAAGCGGATGCACACTGCCGACAGCGCCGCCGGATGACACGATGTTTTTCAGGCATGAGGACGCATGCGCCCCGCTCGTGTGCAGCCATATTTTCTCCCGGCCGATTTCCCCGCGTTCAATCGAGGCGGCGACCGACGCGTCGATGGCACAGAGGGCATCGTCCGGAACGGTCAAAAAAATGACGTCACTGGCTTCGGCTAGCTCGGTTAGATTTTTAAACATGTCCGAACAGGTGATTGCCCCGGCAGCCTGGCTTGAGGCGCGGCGGCGGCTTGCATAGCCGGATAGCGCTATGCCGTGGCGGCGGAAATAGAGCCCGAGCGCCGTGCCCGCCTTTCCGGCGCCGAAAAATCCGATTTTCAAGAAGTCACCTCGCCAATAGTGTCCGCCGCCGCCGTTGCCTTATACAGGCAAACAGACGGATAAAACAAAAATGCCCTTTTCGCCTGCCCGGCCCGCTCCCATGGAAACAGGCCGTCAAAAAGACGAAAAAGACATGGTGATACATACTGGCACGCCGCTGTCTCTGTCACAATGGATCAAAGCAGATGAAAATGATGATTCAACTAAAGCAGGGTAGGCGTGCGGCTCTTTACGATGCCGCCGCTATAAGGACATTATAATGTAGTCCGGATGAAAATTCAATAAAGACTTCATTTCGCTGCCAAAATTTATGGAAGTGTTAATCCAAAATCAAAAATTTTGAGAAAATTACAGTTATTTAGCACTATTCCATTGTTTTCCTTGAGGCGATATTTTATAATACGAACAGCTGCAATCAATCGGTCTAACGATTTCCGAAAGGCGGGGATGCCATGAATTCGTATCTCAGCAGGGAAGAACTCGACGCGATGGGTTTTAAGAGTCTCGGGCAGAATGTCTGCCTCAGCCGGAAGGCGAGTGTTTACGCACCGGAACGTATCCAAATCGGCGCGAACGTCCGAATTGACGACTTTGTCTTTCTGTCGGGCGATATTACGCTTGGCAGCCATGTTCACATTGCGCCGTTCTGCTCGCTCGTCGGCGGCAGCGCCGGGGCGGGCATTGTGATGGAAGATTTCTCTGGCTTGTCCGGCCATGTGATGATTTACGCCGTGTCGGACGATTACTCCGGTGACTTTATGACAAATCCGACCGTCCCCGATTGTTATACGAACGTCAAGACGGGCGAGGTCGCCTTGAGGCGCTATGTGATTGTCGGTGCCGGTTCGGTGATCCTGCCCGGTGTCGAGATCGGAGAGGGTGCGGCGGTTGCCGCGATGAGCCTGGTGACGCGGCAGCTGCCGGCGTGGAAGATCTGCGCCGGAATCCCCGCACGGCCGCTTAAGGATAGGAGCCGAAACCTCCTCGAGCTTGAAAAACAGTATTGGATGGATACATTGCCTTCTGAAAGAGGGTGTGCTGTATGAGCGGTCAATTGTCGGCAGAGCGTGTGACGGAGAGCATCCGCGCTTTTTTATTTGACCGCTATTTGTTCGGATATGAGGAGAACGAATTGGATAACGACGCGTCCTTCATGGATAACGGCGTTCTCGATTCGATGGGAATCCTGGAGCTTGTCACCTTTGTCGAAAACACCTTCGGCATAACGGTGACCGATGCGGATATCCTTCCGGAGAATATGGATTCCGTCAATCGCTTGGAGCGATTTATCCGGACGAAATTAAATGACGTGGTCTACAGGGGGTGACGGGATGCGCTTTTGCAACCGCTGTACGCTCAGCGACCGCGTCTTTAGTGTCAAAATAGACGACGCCGGGCGCTGTAATTACTGCACTGAAGAGTCAAAGCCGCCGCTGACCCGAGATGAGCGACAGACCTCGGCGGACGATGCGCTCAAAGATGTTATCAAGCAAACCGGGGACAGGCCGTATCAGGTGCTGCTTGCCTATAGCGGCGGGAAGGACAGTACATATACGCTTTTAAAGCTCCGGCAGACATTCGGCGCCTCCGTTTTAGCCGTGACGTTTGATAACGGCTTTCTGACGGCGCAATGCCGGGAAAACATTCACACCGTTACAGCACACCTTCATGTTGACAGCATAACGATAAAACCCTCTTTTCCTGAGCTGGCGCAGATTTTTAAGCTGGCGGCGTCACAGGAAATTTTTCCGAAGAAAGCGCTGGAACGGGCGAGCTCGATCTGCACGGCCTGCATCGGCCTCGTAAAAGCGGCTGTCTGGCGTGAGGCAATTCTCCGGCAGATCCCGTTTGTCTGCTTCGGTTGGACACCGGGTCAGGCGCCTGTTAAATCACCCGTTTTAACTCTGGACGTCCGCATGCTCTTGGCTAATCAAAAGCAGATTGAAGAGCCGATTGTAAAAAACCTTGGAGACACCTACAAAAAGTATTTTCTAGACGCCGCATGGGCGCTGTCGCACGGGGCGGACATCCCGGCACAACTTTATCCGCTTGTGTTTGAGCAGTATGACGAAGACAGGATATATAAGGCGATTGAGCGTATCGGCTGGCGACGACCTTCCGAAACGGATATGAACAGCACGAACTGCCTGCTGAATTCTTACGCCAATGCCGTTCACTATAGGCAGTACGGGTTTCACCCATACTGTTTTGAAATCGCCGGGCTCGTCCGTCGTGGGTTTTTGACAAGGGAAGAAGGCCTTAAAAAGCTTTCTTCGGAAGGCGATGAGGCTGTTATTCAGGCTGTGAAGCAGCAGCTTGATACAGACGCGAGCGTATGAGAGAGGGTTTCAGATGGCACACATCTACGCCTTTTTAAGTGACAGTGCCCGCCGCCACCCAGATAAAACGTTTGTGACAGACCGGGGGCGTGACTGGACATTTGGGGAGATATCCCGCCGCTCGGCGGCCATTGCGGGCGGCCTCATGGCTTCCGGTGTACAAGCGGGGAGTCGGGTCCTGCTCTACTTTGACAACTGCGCCGAATACATTGCGTCCTATTTTGCGGTGCTGTTATTAAACGCCATTGTTGTGCCGGTCCATAAGAACCTGACAATCGAGACGAGGAGCCATATCATCTGTCAGACACAGCCAAAGATGATCCTGACAAGCCATGCTTTTCAAAGGCGGCTGCACGACGTTGACGGCGATATCGTCCGCGTCGTCGATTTCAGCGCGCCGATGGACGCCGGTCACCAAGGCGTTCCGGACGAGCCTGAAGAGGCTGACGACGCGCCCGCGCTGATCCTCTATACATCCGGCACGACGCGATTACCCAAGGGTGTGACGCTGACGCACCGGAACCTTTCGGCGAATACGGCGTCGATTTTAGCGTATTTGGATCTGACGGCGGACGATGCTCTCCTCGCTGTTGTCAACTTTGCTTATTCCTATGGCAATTCGCTGCTCTTAACGCATGCCAAGGCGGGGGCAAGGCTAGTTCTTGAAAACGCCACAGCGTATCCGGCACAGGTGCTCAAAGCCCTGCTTGAAAGCCGCGTGACCGGCTTTTCAACGGTTGGGTCCTATCTTGCCGTGCTGCTTCGGCAGGGGGCGCTTAGCGCCAATCATCTGCGGTTTCTCCGCTATGTGACGTTTGCAGGGGAAAGCACAAACGCTGACGACTTAAAGCAGCTGGCGTCTCTTGCGCCCGGGCTTCGGATTTTCGTGATGTACGGGCAGACGGAGGCCTCAGCCCGATTGAGCTACTTAGACCCGGCGCTTTTGTTTGATAAACCCGGTTCCATCGGCAAGGCCATCCCGGGTGTCGTGCTGCGCGTCGTCACGGAGGACGGTCACCCGGCACGCCCGGGGGAATGGGGTGAGCTTGTCGCCGCCGGCGAGAATATCATGAAGGGCTATTGGAACGACGAGGAAGCAACGCGCGACGTTCTTGTTGCGGGGTGGCTCCAAACGGGGGACCTCGCTTATACGGATGAGGACGGATTTTTATACATCAAGGGCAGAAAGGACGACATCATTAAACATCTCGGGCACCGTATCAGCCCCGCTGAAATTGAGGCTGCCGTTAACAGCTGCCCGAAAGTGCTCGAATCCGCCGTTGTCGCCGTTCTTGACGGCTCAGCGCTGTGCATAAAGGCATTTGTCGTTCTGAAAGAAGACACCGGCGCCGGGGAAATTGAGGCGCATGTCAGGCGGCTTCTGCCATCATACAAAAGGCCGCATATCTATGAAATCATCGACGCACTGCCGCGGACGGCAAGCGGTAAGATCAAGCGGAGCGATTTGAGAAGCGGTATAATTTGATGACAACGGTCGGGAGATGATGCTATGTGTGGGATCGCGGGCCTTTTGCCCGGCAGGCCGACGGACTTAAAAAAGACGCTCGCCGAAATGATTGACACGATTCGATACCGGGGGCCGGATGAGACCGGCTTTTATTGTGACGGTGATATCGGGCTCGGGCATGCGCGGCTGGCTGTGATGGACCCCTTAAACGGGCATCAGCCGGCGGCCAGCGAGGACGGTACCGTCGTCGTTGTCTTTAACGGCGAGATTTTTAACTTCAGGGTGCTCCGCGATGCGCTGCTCCGAAAAGGGCATGTTCTGCAGGGAGAGGGCGACACGGCCGTACTGCCGCATCTTTATGAGGAATACGGCGAAGACATGTTTGCCCTGCTGGACGGCCAGTTTGCTATTGCGATCTGGGATAAGACACAAAAGAAGCTTTTTTTAGCCCGTGACCGCTTCGGGGAGAAGCCTCTTTTTTATTGCCGGAAGGGCAGCGCCTTCTGCTTTGCATCCGAGGCCAAAGCGCTCTTTCAAAGCGGTGTTGTCAGGGCAAAAGTATCACCAGCGGCGCTCGGGCACATTTTTACCTTCTGGACGACCATCGGCAGCGAATCCGTTTTTGAGGATATTTTTCAGGTCATGCCGGGCTCATACCTCGTTTATAGCCAAAACGACGTGGCAGTAAAGAAGTATTGGCAGCTATCCTTCCCGGCTTCAATGCGCCCGGAAAGCGAAAAGGAGCTCGTCGATGAACTGGAAGTGAAGCTCACTGCCGCCGTTCAAAGCCGGATGATCTCGGATGTCCCCGTCTCGTTTTATTTAAGCGGCGGGCTGGATTCAAGCCTCATTACCGGTATTGCCGCCCGGAGCGCCGAGCGGCTCAACACGTTTTCCGTAGTCTTTGACGACGAGCGCTATGACGAATCCATCTATCAGCGCCTGCTGGCGGAAAGCCTCGGAACACATCACACCGAGATTTTATATTCGCCGAAACAACTGCCGCAAATGCTCGGCGATGTTGTGTATCATACGGAGAGCCCGCTCTTACGGGCGGGGGCTTTTCCGATGCTGGCGCTGTCGGCGCTTGTCCGTCGTCATGGGATCAAGGTTGTCTTATCCGGTGAGGGGGCTGATGAGCTATTCGGCGGATACGACATTTTCAGGGAAGCAAAAATTCGTGCGTTCTGTGCCCGCGTGCCCGGCTCGGCAATGCGGCCGATGCTGTACAGACGTGTTAATCAGTTTGTACCGGCAGTTACCGCGCTGTCACCGGCACGTCTGTCGTATTATTACGGCGGAGACAGCAACGGGCCGTTTGGGTCCCACCTGCCTCGCTGGAAAATGGGATCATATAGCCGACAATTCTTTTCAAAGGATTTTCAGGAGGCCATGGATCTGCCGACAGCGATGGCCGACCTCGCCGCGCTGCTGCCGCCGGATTATCAGAGCTGGTCGCCAGTCAAACGGGCACAGACACTTGAAATGATGACGCTCTTTTCAAATTATCTGCTTTCTTCACAAGGAGATCGAATGACAATGGGTCATGGGGTTGAGTGCCGGTGCCCGTTTTTGGACAATGCACTTTGGGCGTTTGCCGCGTCGCTGCCGGATCATCTGAAAATCAGGGGCTTGAAGGAAAAATACATCGTTGGGAAGCTCGCGCAGAAATACGTGCCGGAATCAATCATCCGGCGCAAGAAGTTTCCGTACAGAGCACCCGTCCATATCCCCGAGCTGTTAAAGGATGAGATTGTCCGCTATTACTTAAGCCCCGACCTGCTGAGCCACTATGGTATTTTCAATGCCCAGGCCGTTGAGAGATTCCTGACCGCGCTCAATTCACAGGCGACCGAGCGGGACACCATGCTTTTTATGGGTGTTTTAACGACGCAGGCGCTTTGCGAGCGCTTTTCCGGCGCGCTATCAATTTGAAGACAGGCACAAAAGCAGCACAAAGACAATATAATGGTTGGGGGCATGTCGAAAATGATGCCGCCGTCTGGCACCCATCTTGAAATTATGACGAAATAACGATAAAATATTAAAAAAACAACGAAAAAAGGAGAAGCGTATGTATTGTGCCAAGTGCGGGGCTACCAATCCCGACGACGCGAGCTTTTGCCAAAAATGCGGCGCCTCCTCCGCGTTTGGAAGCGCGCAAAAACCGCCCGCTTCAAATTCATACATACAAAACGGCGGGCCGCCAAGACCCGGCCTGGCACCGGGACAGGGCTATAATCCGACAGGGCCCGGCGCGCCGGTTCCGCCGTTCTATCCGCCGGCCTATGGGCCCAGAGTGCCAATAATGCCACCGCGCCGTCAACGTAAAGCGTCATTTGTCGCCGGCGGCATTATTTTAGGGCTTTTAATCCTCCTCATCCCGATACTTATTTTACTGAGCAATCGTCAAGTTTTCGGCGGCAACGAAACGGCGGACGGCTTCCGCAACAATTACACAGAAATTTTGGGCGGCGGCCGTGACACCGTAACCGTGATGGTTTACGTCTGCGGTTCCGACCTCGAATCGGATGGCGGCTGTGGGACGATCGATTTAAATGAAATGCTTGAAGCAGACCTTGGCGACAATGTCAATGTCATCGTCGAGACGGGCGGGTGCCGGTCTTGGGATATGCCGGGCATCAAGGACGGTGCGGTGCAGCGCTGGGCGATTGAAAACCATCAGCTTGTGCCGCTGCAGGATCTTGGCAAGACAGGGATGCTCAACGCACAGCAGTTGGCCGATTTCATTTCGTTTGCGAAAGACCGCTATCCCGCCAACCGATATGAGCTTGTTTTTTGGGATCACGGCGGCGGCTCGCTGTATGGGTACGGCTCCGACGAATTATATCCCGACTCGGTCCTCTTTTTATCGGATATGGCCACGGCTCTACAAAACAGCGGTGTCAAGTTCGACATGATCGGCTTTGACGCCTGCTTAATGGGGACAATCGAAACGGCCTATATGCTCGAGCCGTATGCCGACTATCTCGTCGGCTCCGAGGAGACAGAACCGGCAGACGGCTGGGACTACACGCCGTGGCTTAACGCGCTCGGCCAGAATACATCCATCGATACGGTCTCGCTCGGCCAAATTATTGTTGACAGCTTCCTTAAACAGAACGCGGACAGCGGCAAGAACGGCAGCCCGGACTCGACGCTGTCGGTCGTTGCCCTGCGTGAAATACCATATGTCTATGAAACGCTTTGCTCCTATATGTCGAACGCGACGACGGCGCTCTCAAATCAGGAATTTAAAACAATTTCGACCGCCGTTTCGCGTTCAAGGGCGTTTGCCGAGGGCGACTACGACCTCATTGATATCGTTGATTTCACGACGCGGTCGAATCTAGACGGGAAGGACGAACTGGTGACGGCGCTGCAAAGCGCTGTCAAATACAGCAACAGCACGGCACGCACTGGCGTTTACGGTCTGTCAATGTACTTCCCATATAAGGACCTGTCTGTTTATGGCTATGCCAAGAAAATATTTGCGCAATTCGGTTACGGCGGTGAAATCTATCAATTTTACGACAAATTCGTTAATATTTTAGCGGGCGGCCAGAAAAATTCAACGACGCGGTCGTTAAAGGAGAACCTGACAGGACAGACAGACGCTGAAACCGATTATTCCTCGTTTGACTGGTATGATAACACGGCCGTTGAGAACTACACGTATGATAATATTAATTACACCGAGCTGAGCGTCATTGAAGATGCTTCAAAGGGCAATTGGTATCTGCCGCTGACGGATGAGGACTGGGACCTCCTGACAGATGTGCAGATGCAGATTCTGCTTGACGACGGCGGCGGGTATATTGATCTCGGCAGCGACCAGTATTATGAAAAGGATGATCAGGGCAATCTCATTTTAAATTTTGGTGCCGACTACACATGGGTTGCCATCGGCGGCCAGATCGTCTGCTATTACGCCGAGGAGACGATTCAAAGAGACGATATGACGGTCTTTATCGGCTATGTTCCGGCTGTTTTGAACGGTCAAACGGATATCGATATTATTCTGGAATGGGACGGTAAGGATGCAGACGGCTACATCGCCGGGTACCGTCTTGTTGACAGCACCTCGTCCATCGGTGGGGAAGGCACGGTCGGCAAAGGCTATAAACAGTTCAGTAAAGGCGATAAGATTGATTTCATCTGCGATTACTACACCTATAAAGGTAAGTACGACATGAGCTATTACTTCGGCGACACGCTTGTCATCGGCAATGAGCTCCCGGCTGTGACATATGAGGACGTTGGCGACAGCCCCGTTTTGGAGTGCTACATGCTGACGGACATTTATCACAACCAGTCCTGGACTCAAACGGTCAAATTCGACGGCAAAGCAACCTAAGCGGCGCAATGGCCGGAGCGGCCAAATTGCTTTTATAGTCTTTTGCCCCGGCGGTCTTTGTGGTATACTGCTTGCCAGTAAACATACAGGGGATAACGGTTAATGGTCATCTATTTAATCAGACATGGCGAAACGGACTGGAATAGGCAGAACAGGCTGCAGGGCATTGAGGATATCGAGCTCAACGAAACGGGTCTTCTACAGTCGGCAGATTGTGCACGGGCGTTTCACGGCGTCCCGGTCGACTGCATTTTATCAAGCCCTTTAAAACGGGCGAAAAAAACGGCGGACATCATGGCCGAGCACTTAGGCCTTCACGATATCCTCGTCGAGCAGGGCCTCACCGAACGGGATTTCGGCAAACTCTCCGGCCTGACGCTCGAGGCGCGTGAGCGCCTATTGGAAAGCGGGGAAGACCCGATGCTGGAGCCGAAAGAAGATTTGACGGCGCGCCTGATGTCGGTTTTAAACAATTATATCGCGCACAGCGCGTGCCAAAATATTGTGATCGTCTCGCACGGGGCATCCATCAACGCCATTTTATCGCATCTGTCCGGCGGTGAGATCGGCACGGGGAAGACAATTTTGAAAAACACGTGCGTTAACAAACTGAGCTGTCACGGGCAAAACGTCACAATTGATTTTTATAACCTGACGCCTGCAGAGTTTTTTTCCATAAATTGCAAGTGCAAATTGAACACCCCGAGGCAAAATCGTTCCCATCAATTAACCTTGGACACAGATGGTGCCGCAGGCGCTGTCTGTGCCAAGGTTGTCGCAGCCGTCAGGCTGCGTATTCGGAATCAAGAAAGGCTTCAAATAGTTCCTCTGGCGTGTGGTATCCGAGCTTCTTCCGGGGTCGCCCATTTAACTCATCAGCAGCGGACAGGATGTCCTCGTCTGTATACTGCTCAATAGATGTTCCCTTTGGAACGAAGGTCCGGAACAGTCCATTATGCCTTTCGTTCTGAGGACGTTCCCAAGAGCTGTATGGGTGGGCAAAGTAGATCTGGGAACCCCAAGCCTCGACTTCTGCAAAGTCGGCGAACTCGCTGCCGTTGTCTACGGTAATCGTCTTAAAAATCTGTGAAAAACGTTCCCCGTACTCAGCGCGTAGGCTTTTCATGGCAGACATCACCGCATCACTGGTCTTTCCGGGAATACGAATGGCGATGTAGTGCTCGGTCTTCTTCTCCAGCAGAGAGAGTACAACTGCCTCTTTCCCAGCTCGTTTTCCAACCACGGTGTCGCCCTCCCAGTGGCCGCCTTCTATACGAAGGGAAGCGATCTCAGGACGGGCGGAAATGCTTGTGCCGTAGTGCTTTTTGTTTTCCCTGCCCCTGGCCTTTCGGGTGCTGCGTTTTAAGGCTTCCGGCAGTTCGGTCGGCGTGATGGGAAGCAAGCCTGCCCAGACCATGTTGTACAGAGTGCGGGTACAAACCATCTGATCTTCACTGTACAAACGCTGTCGCTTCGCATATCCGCAGCAGGAATCCAGCGACCACTTGTGTTCCCGGATCTGCTTGACTACCCAGTCAATGAAAGTCTTGCAGGAGCCTGCTTTGAGGGGCTTGACACAAGCCCTTCGATTAGCCTTGTAGATGGCCTCGCCGAGTTTCGGAGAATAGCCAGGTGCTTGGCCCCTGTTGCTCTTCCGTGTCGGTGTACCTCGCCTTAACTCGTATGAGATGGTGGACGGTGAACAGCCAATGTTTCGGGCGATGCCGCGTACGCCAAGTCCCTGCTTCAAGAGGGCTTTGACAGCACCACGATCTTCCAAGCTCAAGTGTTGCCCTTTCTTGCGTTCTGCGCTGACTGTGATAGAATCATTGTTATCCATAGTGATTGTATCCTTTCGGTGGCAGATGTTGTGTAGGAACTACATTTTACCACGAAGAATAATCACTATGGATTTTTCTGTTCAAGTGTTCAATTTCATTTTACAATCAACCCAGAGTTTTTTTCCTACCGCCAGGCAGACAGCCGCGGCGTTAAAAAGACTTCATAATGTCTTTTCGTGTTCCGAAAGCTTGACAAACGGGTGTTGCCTCAGTACAATGACGTGTAAATATATGTAATTAAAAAATTTCATATAGAGCCTGAGAGCCTTTTAACTGTTTGGGGAAACCCGTGCAGCTAAAAGGCTCTTTAATTTCAGGTAAGATGAAGAAATGAGGATTTAATATGGCCAATCAAAGCGGTTCAAACAGACGGCGCAATGGGCGCATGGGGAAAAAAGATATCAAGAAGCCGGAGAATTTTTTTGAAAAGCTGATGACAGGAAAGCCGCCGTCATCTGATGCAAAAACAGAAAACGACCGCATCGCCGACGAAGGCGTTTGGGAATGGCTCAAAGCCGACCATGAAGAAAGGTCTCGTCCATTACGCAGCAAATGGCCTGAGACGGAACAAGAGCTTTCGGAGGCCTCGCCGAAACGGCAGGCACTTACACGTAATCCGCTTGCAGCTGTCGAAACGATGGGTTATAATGGGAAAGAAGTGCCGGGCCTTATTAATCTTGTGTCTCACGCCCAATCGTCGCTAGATTTAATGGAGAGGGCGCTGGCTAAAACATCGGGCAGCGAAATGAAGCTCACGGCGGGTTCAGCGGGTGACGATGTAAAAAGGCTGCAAAAGATGCTCAATAAGCTCGGTGTGACGGACGTGAACGGGCGCGCGCTGGAGGAAGACGGCGTCTTCGGGCGGCATACGCTGGAAGCCGTCAACACCTATAAGGATGCCGCGATACCCGGTGGCAATACGGGGACAAACAGGGGCATCGTCGGCCCATCGACGTTTGGCAGGCTGACATTCGATTCGACATTTAACTTTAAACCGCCTGCTTTGAGAAATTCGGGAATAAGCAACGTATCTGGCGGCGGAGGCTCTTGGGGTGATGATTCTGGCGATGGTTTTTTTGATAGGTTATTGAAAGCACAATCATCAACGACGCAGAGTCCAAATGCGGGAAGTGGCGGTGGCTTTACATCATCAGTAACGGCAAACAAATACGGAATTGATACCAATGCTTTAGTTGAAAAAGCATTAAGTCAAGTTGGTGTTTCCGAGAAATTAGTTGTCGATGAAGACGGTAAACCGATATTGGATTCTTATGGAAAAATACAGGGAACAAATGAAAATATCTATGGTGATTGGTACGGCCAAAATGGCGTCTATTGGTGTGCTCAATTTATTGATTGGTGTGTATATAACAGCGGAATATCTCCGGATTTAATTCCAAATAAACGATCAATAAGCGATAAGGGTATAAATTGTGCAAGTACTGGCGCATATAAGAATTGGTATGCGGAACAGGGCCGATATCAAGATGTCACGAAGGATAGGACACCACCTCATGAGGGTGATATAGTGATTTTTGGTGAGCATACACATATTGGCATAGTCTTATCTTATGATGAAAAGACTGGAATAGTATATACGATTGAAGGCAATTCAGGGCAGCAAGTGAAAATAAACAAGTACAATTTGAAAACAACCACTTATATTACAGGATTTTGTTTAAACGGTAGTACTTCTTATGGTAGAGTACCATCTACGAGTAGTGACGGTACTAGCAGCAGTATAAGATAAAATATTAGATAGGAGGCAGCTTGTGAAAAAACGGATGGTTCTATTTGTTATTGCAGTGATGATGTGTTTTGTCGGGTGTACATCCATTAACAATAATGCAAAAACGAATAATGCCTCTATGAGTGAGAATTCCAATAAATATGATTCACTTCTAGATGAAACGTTGAACGAGACGTTTGGAGGGTGGTGGCCTGATGATTTTGTTAATAAATTTGGAAAGCCTGAAAAAACTGTAAATGCAGAAGATTACGACAGATGGTATTTTAAGCAAGGTGTTGAGATCGATGTAGTTGATCAAAACGATATTCCGACGCTTTTTAATTATATATATATCGCACCTGACAGCAGTATTAAACTGAACAGAGATATTGGAATTGGCAGCACACGCGATGATGTTTTAAAAGCATATGAAAAGGAGGTTAATCAGAAAGAATCAAATAATCATATGCTCATTGCCGGAGACAGATATGGCGGTATCATTTTTATTATTGAGCAAAACGTCGTAACGTCAATTTATATAGCAACAGGAGCTTTTACCGGTGTTTCAGAAGTGCGACAAATACCGTGACAGATAGGTGTTTTATGGATATAATGACTAGACTGCATGGTGCGCCAGCAAATAGGAATTCAAAATATTATGGGCGTTTAAGCCAGACCGTTAAACAAAAAACACCGCGCCGAATCCGGCGCGGTGTTTTAATCGTTTGCCGGTTCGGCGCAGTCTTTTGCCGGAGGGAACAAGGCCCTCATCACAGACCCGTCTTATAGAGCGGAATTACATTGATAACGGGCGTTTCATACGGGTGAACGGCCTTGATTGCCCGGAGCGTTTCATCGACACGGTCACAGCGGCAGAGCACTTCAACCTTGTATTCCGGCGCTGTGCTGACGACGTTCTCGGTCCCGTCGTAGGGGTGACTGCCGGGCAGCGGGCGCCAGCAGCCCGTTGTCTCCGTATAGGACAGGCAGCTGTCGTACGTGCCGAAATGACCGGCACCGACCTGTCGAAGCGCCTCTTGAAGCGGGGACAGATGCGTCCTCGGGATAAAGATATCAATCTTGCAGCAGTCAACATCGTCAAGGTGAGGCGGCTGCTTGACAAAGACCTGAGAGGGGCTTGCAGCCTCCACATCGGTCAGCCACCGCTCGTCAGACGATGCCGGGACATATGCGTCGATATGTTCCAGCGCCGCTGCAACGCTGTCGGTGACAAGAAACAGATCAAGACAGGCGGGCTTTGCAAACTGTTCGTCAACAGCATTACGCAGCTGTGCAATCAGTGCCGTGAAATAGCCGCCAATATTTAAAATGACGATCGGTTTACTGTGATAGCGCAGCTGCTTGAGCGTGATAATTTCCATGATTTCCTCAATCGTTCCAAAGCCGCCGGGCAGGGCGACAAAAGCATCCGACCGGCTGTCCATCACGGCCTTGCGCTCGCGCATACCGGCGGTGACGACAAGCTCGTCACACGCTTCATAGACGATGCCGGGCTCGTTGAGGGCTTCCGGAATCACGCCGATCACGGTCCCGCTGTGCTGGTGGACCGCGCGGGCGCACGCGCCCATAAGGCCCGTCATCCCGCCGCCGAACAGCAGCAGATCACCCTCGCGGGCGATTTCCGCCCCCAGGCGCGCTGCGGCATCAAAGTAAACAGGGCTGATTGTATTGCTTGAAGAGCTGTAAACACAGATGACCTTGTTCATGCAGAGAACTCCTGATTATCATTGTCGAGCTGGCGGAGCTGGCCGCACCCGCCCAGAACGCCGCTGCCGAAATTGTGGAAGAGATCACACGTGCAATTATCTTTTATTTTATTATAAAAACGCAAAAGGTCAAGGTCTCCGGTGGGGGCGAGACCTTCAATTTGGTTGTCGTTATACGCCGAGAGAACGAGCTTGAATGGCTTTCCTTTGAGAAGGCTTGTCAAAGCGTCAATATCGGCGTCCGTATCGTTGAAGCCCTTGATCAGCATATAGCGGATGCGGGCCGTTGTCCCCGTTGCGTCAGCAAAATCGGCAGCCGCGCGGACGATGTCTGAAAGCCCGTATTTTCGGGTATAGGGGATGAGATGCAGGCGCTTTTCGTCCGTCGCACCGTGGAGTGAAAGGTTGAGGCGGAGCTTCAGTTCGTGGCCTCTGAGGTCCGCGATGAGGTCATACAGCCGCGGCACGATACCGACGGTCGCCAGCTCAAAATGGGTAATGCCCAAGTCTCTCTGAATCAGATCAATGGCAGAGAGGACATTGGCGTAATTCAATAGTGGCTCGCCCATACCGGCGAAGACGACGGCGTCCATCGGGATGAAGCCAGCTTTTTTCCGGCTGCTGTCGCAAAGCAAGACCTCGCCGAGGATCTCATCAGCGTTCAAATTTCGTAAAAAGCCCTGTCGGCCTGTGGCGCAGAAGCGGCAGCCGACGGTGCAGCCAACCTGCGACGAGACGCAAACCGTGCTGTGATACGTCAGTTTAAACGCTTTGTCGTACATATAAAGCGCTTCGACGGTGCTGCCGTCATTGAGACTGAGCAGGTGCTTGACGGCGCAGTCCTCGCTCTGGACGGTTTTCAGGATTTTCATGGTTTCGTTCCTCCATCATCAGTTGTCTCCGGAGAAAACAAAAAATCCCCGAAGCAAAGCTTCGAGGATTTTACCATAGTCCTCTTGCATCTCATCCTCGCCGGGATAAGAGTTAAAACAGTCAGGCAGGTCTCCTGGCTCGTGACTCACCGCGATTTTCGCCTTCCCGGCACAAGCCAGTGGCATGAGAAAACCGCTCCTCACATACAGTGGCGGGACCGCTCGGTTTATAGCCGATTCCCTATTCTCCCCGCGCGCGGGGCACCTGACCGGAGCTATTAAATTAAAGAGATTTTAGCACAAACACAATTGTTTTGCAAGCAAAAAACGCTTGGCTCATGACTCCTCCAGCATCGCTTGCTTGATGGCGTGCAGGGCGCTGGCTTTATCAAACGGTTTTGTCAGATAGCTTTTCGCGCCGCAGTTAAGCGCTTCAAGAACTTGATCCGGCTTGCCGACGACCGAGAGCATGATGACGACGGCATCCTTGTTGATGTCAATGATACGTTTGAGCGCATCAATTCCGCTGCTTTCGGGCATTTTCATGTCGACAAACACAATGTCCGGCAGCAAAAAGCGGTACAGCTCGACAACGTCAAGACCGTTTGTAGCTTCGCCGACGACTTCATAACCGATGTCGTGCATGATTTCCCGAAGGTTTTCCCGCATGTATTGTGAATCGTCCGCGATCAGAATACGATACATCATCTGTCTCCCCTTCGAAAGTAGCCGGATAAAAGCTGTGGAACTTTTTAGACAAAAAACCGCATATGAGAGGCAGCCGACGGCGTTTCCAAGAATAATATACACAAAATTGTTGCTTTTGACAATATAAATCTGGAAATAAATTGTTTAAAAACGAAGAAATGGGCTGCCGAAACGGCAGCCCAAAATAATATATGGAATGACGATTTGCTGCACAGGCAATTATCGATTGGGTGATTTCAACATCGTTCGACCGACGGCGTGGTTCAATAAAAGCCCCATTGCCAGCATGAAAAGCATGCACAGAAGAGCGATGGCGTCGAGAACGGCGACATATCCCGGCCAGCCAAAGACATGGGCAAGCGGAACAATGACAGTTCCTTTCGGCGCTTCCATGAGATATAAATAATTTGTTCCGAAAATCCGGTTGACGAGATAAACAGGGATCAGGCACACATTGCCGAGGACAGCAAGCCGAATCAGCCCGCCGAGCGACGGCTTCAAGCGCTCGACAATGGCAAGATACAAAGCGCCCGCCACGAGCATCATGTGGCTCATGATGAAAAGGACAGCCCGCGGGATGCCTGGTGCCGGGTGATTCCTGCCGGGAAAGAGCGCGACCGACAGGGCAAAAGGGATGCCCACGAGGAAGCAGAAATTGAACAGCGTTTTATTCGGTCGCACCAGGCAGATAACTAGCACGACAAGGTCAATATGGCAAATATGCAGGGATAAAAGATCTGTCCACTCAAAAACACCGTAATAGACGTCCATCACATAGCGGGTGCCGCGGATGACAATGATCAAGACGGCCAGAATATAACGCAAAAGGCGGCGTTTTTTATCTGTCTTTGCCTTCAACCCCAAGAAGATAAAAACGGCGATGAGCACAATGGGGAATAGAAGACTCGTTATATGGATGGCACCAAAGCTTTTAAAATTTGTTACCATGCTTTATTGTGCCGGAACTCTGCTGACAGAATCGGGAAGGCTGCCTTTTAAATCAAGCTTGCCGTTGTCTGCCTGCAGCAGGTCAATCGACGTACCTGCCCGCGCGTTTTCCGAAGCAATATAGATGTTAAGCACCTGCGTGACAAACGGCTCGGCCTGGGATATAAGATCCTGCGGGACGTCAATACCCATGACCTTGACATCGGCAATATCAAGCCCCTGTACCGTGTTGTTCACGACGCTGCCGTTGACCTTGAAGTAGATATTGACGTCGTTCGGGATAAGACCGACCATCGGCAGCGCATTTTGGGCATCCTGCCGTGTATATTGCCCGAAAAGCATGTTGTTAAAGACATAGCTTGTATCGAGCTTGGCAGATGCTTCAATCGTTCCGTCCGGATTGACGCGCACTTGCACATTCTTGACAGCATAGTATGACGGTCTGTTTTCGTTGAAAAATGAGGTGAGTTCTTCGCTGGAAAGAGCTGTGCTGACATCGTGCGGCGCGCCGTAGATAATTTTATAATCGTCAGCACTGCCGGATGTCGGCGCGGCATCCTTCGTCACGCCGATTTTCACCATGGCGCTCTCATAAGCCGCGCGCGTTGACTTAATCCCGAGGTCATACGGCCGGAGAAGACCCGGTATCAGAAAATAGACGGCCGCGACTGCCGCGGCAAGCAGGACGATGACGATTATCAGGGTGATGAGGCAGCCATGCCTCTTTTTGGGCTTGGGTGGCGGCGTTGCCGATATGTAGGGCTGCTGCGGGAACTGTACCGGCTGTGGTGTGGTGACGGGTGATGGGGCAGGTGGATTTTGGCCTGTTGGAGCGGACGGAGTTTGACCTTTGTCCTGTTTTTGGCCGCAGCCCGGGCAAAACAGGGTATCATCGTCAAGCTTTTGGCCACAATTGACACAAAACATCATGATCCTCCTGACTTGTTGGCAATTTTTTTCATGATTATTGTAATATGAAAGTCGGGGTTCGGTCAATAACGAAATGGGTCGAGATGGTGTTATCGAGAAAAGTATCGTTTTGTGCCAAAATTAAGCACGTATTTTGACAGAAAACAGAATAAAATGGTATAATAAAAACAGTAGCAATGAAAATCACGTATCAAGTGAGGGACAACATCAAATGAAAGATATTTTAATGTTTATGACGACATGGTGCCCCTATTGCAAGCGCGCGTCCGTGATGATCGAGCAGCTGAAGGCGGCAGACGAGCGGTACAAAGATCTAGAAATCATCATGATCGACGAGGAGAAGGAAAAAAAGTACGCTGACAGCTTTAATTATTTCCGCGTACCGACGTTTTACGTCGATGGAGAGAAAATCCACGAGGGGGCGGCAAACCTTGATATCATCAGAACTGTTTTTGACAAGGCGTTGGAGTAAAATTTCTATGCAGGCAGAAAAATCAAACAGGAGGACGGCGCTTCGGCGTCGTCCTTTTTTACATGCGGCAGCGGTGCAACAGCACTGAACGAGCGTTAAACACAAATGATGCTTCATATTCGATGAGAATTCTACTATATGTTGTAGTTTTTTGCTGAAATTGCAGTTTTTGCACTTGAATTCGATGTATTTTAGTGGTAAAATGAACTGAAAAAGTATTACCATATTTTATCAAAAATTGTGACGGAGCCTGAAAATGAAAGCGTTATGGTTTCTTGAGATCGATCCGGTCGTGAATAATGATCTCATCCGCGAGATGATGGGCTCGGTTTCCACTGAGAAGAACCAGCGTCTTTCAAAATATCGCCATGAAATCGACAGAAAACTGAGTGTTTATTCTGAAATTCTGGCGCGCTGCCTTGCCTGCCGACTGACGGGCGCCGCGTTTGACAAGACGGCAATCTTTTATGGCGAGACGGGCAAACCCGTTTTTGAATATCTTCCGAACTGCCACTTTAATATTTCACATACGAAATACGCTGTTGCGGCTGTCGTGGCCTCACAACCGGTCGGTGTTGACGTCGAACGGGTTCGCGATATTGACCGGCGTGTTGCCGAAACAGCTTTGACGGGCAACGAGCTGTCGTGGCTTGACAAAGCCGGGGCTGAAAACTGGCGTCAGCGCTTCTTTGAAATCTGGACAAAAAAAGAAGCGGTTCTCAAACGGAGCGGCGAGGGGTTGGCGGGAGGACTTAAAACAACCGATGTCACCTGTTTGAACACCGATTTAAACATTTCGACTTTTCAATTTGATGCGTATGTCCTGTCCGCCTGCACGGCCGAGTTGTTGACAGAAAGCGACATATATTGCCTGACTGAGGAAGAATTCATAAAGATGTGGCGTTTCTATACCTTATATGTTGGTAATTGACGGAGGATTCTGATACATGAATACGGAAAAACTGTATCCGCTGTCTGAATCGCAAAAATCGATCTGGTATCTTGAAAAAGCATATCCGGGAACGAGCCTGAATATCATCGCCGCCTCTCTGAGGCTTCGGTGCGATGTTGACATGACGCTTTTTGCCAAGGCGATGAATCAATTTATTAAAGACAATGACGCCGTACGTCTCCATATCGTTGAAAATGCTGAAGGTGAACCGCTTCAATACGTCTCGCCATTTACCGAGAAAAAATTTGAGCTTGTCGATTTCAGCCTCGGGAACGGGCTGGAGGATATGTATGTCTGGGACAGACTTCAAGCAAAAATTCCCTTTCAGGTTATTGATTCTGATCTGTTTCATTTCGTGATGATTAAAATCAGCGATCGGGAAGCCGGGATTTTTGCCCGAATGCATCATTTGGTTGCCGATGCCTGGTCAATGATCCTGCAGGGAAATCAAATCGTCCGAAATTATCTGGCGCTAACTGAAAAACCGGAGTTTAACGGTGCCGCCGAGGCCTCATACCTGGAAGTTCTCAAGGTGGAAGAAGACTATAAAAAATCGGAACGGTATCTGAGAGATAAGATATACTGGGAAAAAAAGTTCGAAACAGCGCCTGACCCAATACAACTTAAGAAAAAAAGTGCGATGGGATCGCAAATGGCTGCAGCGCGTAAAACGCTACTCACACCGGCAAAACTATCAAATAAAATTCGCCAGTTTTGCCAGGAACACCATGAATCTGTTTTTACGCTTTTTATGGCGGCAATGTCGATGTACTTATTCCGGGTCATTGGGAAAAACGACGTTGTACTCGGAACGACCGTTTTGAACAGAACAAATCGGCGTGACAAAGAAACGATTGGCATGTTTGCCAGTATCGGTGCACCTGTCAGAATTTTTATGGATGAATCGCAGGATTTTCTGACACTGATCGACCAAATCAGAAAAGAAAATCTGGACGTCTTGCGGCATCAAAAGTATCCGTATTACAAATTACTTCAAGATTTAAAAAAGAAACACAACTTGGGAAACAATATGTTTGATATTGTTTTAACATATCAAAACACAAAATTTCAAAAAAACCAGTTTAATGTTGACTATGTTACCCGCTGGCATTTTACGGGACATCAGATGGAATCTCTATCTATCAATATTAATGACCGGGAAGATGACGGCAACCTTATCATTGATTACGATTATCTGACGGATGTCTTCAATGTGAAAGAAATTGAGTTTATTCACAAGCACATGATCAGCCTTTTATGGCACGCACTGGACAATCCGGCAAAAAAAATCACGCAACTTGAAATCCTCTCGGAAATCGAGAGGAAAAAGGTGCTGATTGATTTTAATCAAACAGCTGCCGACTTCCCATCGGGGATGACGCTGCACGCTTTCTTAGAAAGACAGGCGGCGCTCACGCCGGATCGCGTGGCTGTCATTTCCGGCAGGGCGCAGTTGACGTATCGGGCGCTCAACGAAAAGTCCAATCAGCTCGCCCGTCTGCTGCGTGAAAAAGGCGTTTGCGCCGACCAGATTGTCGGCATTGAGCTCTACCGGTCGGAACTGATGGTCATTGGCCTTTTTGCGATTTTAAAAGCCGGTGGCGCTTATATGCCGATGGACCCCGACTTTCCCGACGAGCGAAAATCCTATATGCTGGAAAACAGCGGCACCCGTATTCTTCTTACTGACGGAGCCGCTGGTGACGGGCGTTTTTCCGGGGAGGTCATCAATCTGGCAGACCCCGCCGTTTACCGGGGTGATACGGCAAATCTTCAGCCGGTTTGCGGTCCCCGGAATTTGGCGTATGTTATTTATACCTCTGGCTCGACTGGCCGACCGAAAGGCGCTATGATTGAGCACAGGAGCATTGTCAACAGAATTTTCTGGATGCAGAAAACGTATCCGCTCGGAGAAAACAGCGTTATCCTGCAGAAAACGAGATTTACGTTTGATGTATCTGTTTGGGAACTATTCTGGTGGTCCTTTGCCGGCGCATCCGTCTGCATGCTGCGGTCAGGCGGAGAAAAAGACCCGGAAGCAATTATTGAGACGATTGAGAAGAATGCTGTCACGACGATGCACTTTGTACCGTCAATGTTTGGCGCGTTCCTCGATTATGTTGAAAAAATGCAGTGTATTGACCGCGTTGCTTCATTGAAACATGTCTTTGCCAGCGGAGAAGCGCTTGGCGTATCGCACGTCGACACGTTTAACCGGCTGTTAAACCGGCGCAACGGAACGCAGCTGATTAATCTTTACGGTCCGACGGAGGCCGCCGTCGATGTATCCTATTTCAATTGCTCCCCGGCTTCTAACCTTAAAACAGTCCCAATCGGCAGACCGATCGACAACATCAGGCTGTACATATTGGACGCGTATTTAAGTCCTGTCCCTGTTGGGGTTGCCGGAGAGCTCTATATCGGCGGTGTCGGTGTCGGCAGAGGGTATGTCAACAACGAGGACCTGACGCACGAGCGTTTTATTGAAAGCCCGTTTGTGGCGGGCGACGTTTTATATAAAACGGGCGACCGTGCCAGATGGTTCCCAAAAGGAGACATTGAATATCTCGGCCGAATCGACTTTCAGGTCAAAATTCGCGGAATCCGCATTGAGCTCGGTGAGATCGAAAATGCCCTCAGCACGCATGACGATATCAAAGAGGCGCTTGTAACCGGCTTTACACATCATAACAACACATATCTTTGCGCTTATGTTGTCGCAACACGAGAACTCAGCACAGCCGGCGTCAGAGATTATCTTTCAGCGAAGGTGCCGGAATACATGGTACCGTCCTTTGTTATGTTCCTTGATGAAATCCCCATGCTTCCAAACGGCAAAGCCAACAGAAAAGGGTTGCCGTCTCCGAATGTTGATGCATCGTCCGCTGATGACTATAAGGCGCCGAACGGCACGGTTGAAGAGGCGCTTGCCGCGATCTGGTCCCGCCTTCTGGGCCGGGATCGCATCAGCGTTACAGACAATTTTTTCAGCATCGGAGGAGACTCGCTACTGGCCATCGCCATGATTGTCCAGATTCATAAAGAATTGAATCTTGAAGTAACCGTTCGGGAGATTTTCCGTTTGCGGACTATCCGGCAGTTGGCCGAATATCTGGAACACGCGCATGTTAACCTTTTTAAACCAATTAAAAAACTCCCCGACATGATGCATTATCCGCTTTCCTCCGCGCAAAAGCGGCTTTTTATTCTCAACCGCCTTCACGGGGAGGATCTCAGCTATAATCTGCCGGGCGTTATCCGCATTGATCGGCAGGTGACGGCCGACCAGGTTGAAAATGTTCTCAAGGTTCTTGTCGACAGACATGAAGCCCTTCGAACCTCTTTTGATATTGTTGGCGGCGAGCCTGTTCAGATTGTGCACACGCACGCAGATGTTGCTGTATCTTGCTTTAATGCCGCGGCGGCTGATGTCGATGCGCTGATGGGCGCATTTGTCAAGCCGTTTGACTTGACGCGGGCCCCGCTTTTAAGGGCACAGCTTGTTATGACAGATAATGAAGAACGCTTGCTATTCTTTGATATGCATCACATCGTTTCTGACGGATCGTCCATGAACGTGCTGGCGCGGGA
>CP072107.1:300000-427500 GCA_022870705.1 Oscillospiraceae bacterium CM | reverse complement strand
GTTTTTCATCACCGGCCACCCGGAATACGACGCGGAGACCTTGGCGCTTGAATACCTGCGCGATGTCAGCAGGGGTCTTGACATTGATATTCCGAAAAACTACTTCCCGAACGACGACCCTTCGAAGGCCCCTCTTGTCACATGGCGTGCCCACGCCCAGCTGATGTATTCAAATTGGCTCGATTACTACGTCTACCAGACAACACCGTACGACATCGATGATATCGGCAACGAATAAGCAGTATAACACAGCAATCAGGCCGCGAAAGCGGCCTGATTTTTCTATATATACCTTTAACCGGCTTTTATACCGGTGTTCCCCGGAGAACCGGCTGCAACTGAATGCCATTGAGCGCCGCGTCAACGGCTTCGGGCAAAAGCTCAAAATCAGCGGTGACGGAAAAATTCTTATGAACGGGGTCGTCCTGATAAAACGGCACAAAGAAAACGTTTTTCCTGCTGAGCAGCGCCCCAATGTTTGCAGCGTTGCCGGAGAGTCCGTCATTTGTCGACAAGGCGATTAACAAAGGCCGCCCATTGCGCAAATGCGCCTTGGCCGCCATCGTGACGCTTGTATCCGTGATGCCGGATGCCAGTTTTGCCAGCGTGTTACCCGTGCAGGGGGCAATCACCAGTATATCAAGCGGCGTTTTTGGCCCCAGCGGCTCGGCTTCTTTGATGGTGCCAATGATTTTTTCACCGCAAATTGTCTCGATTCGATCGATAAAGCTCTGCGCCGTTCCAAACCGCGTGTCCGTCCGGCAGGCGCTTTCCGACATGACCGGTTTAACGTTTCCATATATGTCCCGGATTTTTTCCAACGCGCCGATGGCTTTTTCAAAGGTGCAGTAGGAGCCGCAAAAGGCAAACCCAACCGTCTTGCTGTTCATATTTTAATGCCCTTTTCATTTAATATATTATATATCGTATCCCGGATGATCGCACCGGATGTCACGGGCGCCACTTCGCCCGGCAGACTGAGCGCCCAGACGGCTTTGATGCCGAGCTTCGAGGCTGCCGTAAAATCCATGCCGCCCGGCTTTGAGGCAAGGTCTAGGCAGAGGCAGCCCTGCTTTAACTTTCGCAGCCGGTTTTCGCCGAGTACTCTGGCCGGAACGGTGTTAATGACGACGTCGTAGTCGGCCAAAATGGTGTCAATGCTGCCCGTTGGGGTCGCGTTATACCCATAGGCGCGAATCCACGCAAGGTCCGGGTAGTTTCTGGCCGTTGCCGTGACATGTGCGCCAAGCGCATGCAGCCGATGGCTCAAAATTTTGCCGATCCGCCCGAAACCGATGACAAGGCACTTTGCGTGGCAAACCGTAATCGGCGTTTCCTCCATCATAAGCTGAATCGCACCCTCGGCTGCCGCAACGGCGTTGGCGACGGCGAGCTCCTCCCGCTCAAGGTAATCAATCAGCGTCAGCCCCATGGCATCAGCCAACTCATAAGCCGTACAGTCGATCCTTCCGGCACAGATGAGTTGGTCGGGGCGCAGCGCGGCGAGCACTTCACGCGTTGCCGTCAGCTCCGCGCTGAGCGGCGTGTTCAAAAGCCCCTCTTTAGACGTCAGCGGCAGCGGCAATATGATGCAATCGGCAGAAACGACGGCATCCTTTAATCCCTCCGCTTGCACGATGTCGTTTTCAAAGCGTATTTTGTCAATCGCGAAAGCGGAAACCGCGTGATTATCAGCCGCCAGAAGTTCGGCGAGCTTTGCCTGACGCATATCACCGCCAATCACAGAAAAACGCATGGATATCCTCCTTTAACTCGATCCGGGCCGCAGCACACCGGGGCCGCCCGTCGGGTACCACCGACGACGCCCGTTCACATGGGCGTTCTGCGTTTTCCGGCTGCCTGTTGTCTTCAATCATCAATACGACTTATATGTACGGCAATTTATCCGAGATTCCGTACATTCTATTCCGCGCGCCCCGCACGCGTGACTGGGCAAAAAGGCGCAAAAAAGAGCCGGCCCCGACAAAATTCGGAACCGGCTTTCAATGATAGTTGATTAATGCTCGTGATGGCAGGCATCGCAGTCGCACGAGCAGCCGACGATCGGCTCGGGGTCAATTCCCTGTCTTTTGTAATAATCGGCAATGGCTGATTTAATGCCTTCCTCCGCGAGAACGGAGCAGTGCAGTTTGGCCGGGGGCAGCCCGTCGAGGGCTTCCGCAACGGCCGAATTCGTTAGCTGCAGGGCTTCCTCAATTGTCTTCCCTTTGACAAGCTCCGTCGCCATCGATGACGTGGCAATGGCGGCGCCGCAGCCAAACGTCTTGAACTTAACATCCTGAATGATGTTATCTTCAATCTTCATGTAAATCTTCATAATGTCGCCGCATTTGGGGTTGCCGACCTGGCCGATGGCATTGGCGCCTTCCAGTTCACCCACATTGCGCGGGTTGGCAAAATGTTCCATCACTTTTTCTGAATACATTGTCAATTCTCCTAATTCTTTCTGTCGTCAGCAGGACACCATGCGTTCTAAACTCTGATGTGCCGCGTCCGCCTCTTTTTGATCCAGCTGGATTTCGTACTCTTCCTGCTCCAGGCAGTTCAAAACTGCCGCGAGCGTCACTTTTTTCATATTCGGACAGACAAATGCCGACGCTGCCGAATAAAATTTTTTGTCCGGCATTTCACGCTGCAGGCGGGCGGCAATCTCCATCTCTGTGCCAATGATGATTTCGCTCGCGTCCGTCTCACGGGCATATTTGATGATTTCCGCCGTGCTGCCGATAAAATCGGCATGGCTGAGCACCTCGCGCCGGCATTCCGGATGAACGGCAAATTTTGCTTTCGGGTGCGCCTTTTTCGCAGCGATGATATCGTGCTCGGTGATACGGTGATGCGTCGGGCAAAAGCCCGTATGAAAAACAAATTTCTTCTCCGGCACCTTTTCGGCCGTATACTCGGCTAGGTGCACATCTGGGACAAAGATAATTTCATCCTGTTTGATCGCCTTGGCAATTCGAAGTGCGGACGACGACGTGCAGCAAATGTCGGATTCCGCCTTGACAGCCGCCGAGGAGTTGACGTAACACATGACGGCAGCGTTCGGATGCTCGGCCCGCAGACGGCGAACGTCCTCAACCGTTACCATATCCGCCATGGGGCAGCCAGCGTCAAGCGCCGGGATCAGAATTTTTTTATCGGGCGACAGGATTTTGGCGCTCTCTCCCATAAAACGGACGCCGCAGATGATAATCAGCTGCTCCTTTGCCTCTTTGGCGCGTTTGGCCATTTCAAACGAGTCACACACATGGTCGGCAATATCCTGAACGTCAATCGGAACGTAGTAATGTGCCAAAATGAGCGCATTTTTCTCTTTTTTCAGTGCGCGTATTCGATTTTGAAGGTCATTAAAACTTGCCATTCATCTTGTCCTCCCAAAGAGGCGACATGGCTCTGAGCTTTGTAATAATCGGCGGGATCGTCTCGAGCAGGTAGTCAATATCCGCATCCGATGTCGTCTCATTGATTGACAGTCGCAGCGACCCGTGCGCAATCTCGTGCGGCAAGCCGATCGCCAGAAGCACGTGCGAGGGGTCCAGCGACGCCGAAGAACACGCCGAACCGGAGGAGGCGCAAATTCCGGCATTGTCCAACGTCAGCACCATCGCCTCGCCCTCGACACATTCAAAAACGAGGGAGGCCGTGCCCGGCAGCCTTCTGATAGGGTCACCCGTCAGGCGCGAAAACGGAATTTTTAAAAGTCCTTCGATAAGCCTGTCCCGCATGGCCGTGATTCTTTCGACATTCCCTGGCATATTCTTGGCCGCTTCTTCAAGCGCCGCCGCCATACCGACAGCTCCGGCCACATTTTCGGTTGACGAGCGCTTCTTGCGCTCCTGCCCGCCGCCGAAGAGAAGCGGTGGCAGGGCGATGCCTTTTTTAATGTATAAAGCGCCGACGCCCTTGGGTCCTCGGAACTTGTGCCCGGCAATCGACATCAGGTCGATATTCATCGCCTTAACATCCATCGCGATGTGGCCGACAGCCTGAATAGCGTCCGTATGGAACAAAACGCCTTTTTCGCGGGCAATTTTCCCGATTTCTTCAATCGGCTCAATCGTACCGATTTCGTTGTTGGCCGTCATAACGGAAATGAGAATGGTCTCCTCCCGGATGGCTTCTTTCAAATCGTCTAATGAGATTCTACCCAGCGTGTCCACCGGCAGGTATGTGATCTCAAAGCCCTGCTTTTCCAAATATGCCAGCGTGTGCGATATGGCGTGATGTTCGATGACCGAGGAAATGATGTGCCTGCCCTTTTTACTTTTCGCTTCGGCAACACCGCGAATCGCCCAGTTGTCAGCCTCGGTGCCGCTGCCCGTGAAATAAATTTCTTCCGGCAGCGCGCCAATGGCCGCCGCGATTTTTGCTCTTGATGCTTCAAGCGCTTTTTTTGCCTCTCTGCCGAGGCTGTATATGGCGGAGGGGTTGCCGTAGCCGTCCGTCAAGTACGGCATCATAGCGTCCAGCGCCGTTTTCGACAGCGCCGTTGTCCCGGCGTTGTCTGCGTAAACGTGTCTCATAACGGTCTCCAGTCTCGATTGGCGAAATATTTTGCTTTTTGCTGATTTAAATAAATGTATACTACGGGGTAATTTTTGTCAACAGGTCCGTGTTGATATTATGTCCTGTTCATGGTATGATGAATGAAACTTTTAAAGGTTTTTCTTGGGATTTGTTAAAGGAGGGCTTTAATGAAACGGCTGGCCGCAGCGGCGCTTGTTTTATGCGCCCTTTTTTGTTTTTCAACGGCGACGGCCGCGGGGCCGGGCTCGTCTACCGACCCGCTCGCGTCTCTCAGTTATTTGAACAGCACGTTCGCGCCCGACGTGAATAACAGCAGCAAGACCCTCATCAGCAACAGCCTTGCCCCCGTCTATGACAATGCCGCGCGCAACGCGCAGTCCATTTACAACGCGGCGCTCTCTCAGCTGGGCGGGTACAGTGGTTATGCATTTACCGATAAAATTGTTTCGCTGCGCCTGCCGTCCGGCACGTCGGCATCATTCGTCACCGGCAGTATGGTGTCACTTGTGTCCGGCAAGGCAACGCTCACCGTTACAAAAGGCACCGTCATCGATGTTTCAACCGGCACAGAGCTCAAATCACCTGCCGCGCTGACGTCAAACGGGCGCTATCTCTGTGCTGAAGATACAACGGCAACGCTGCTTGCCACAGCGGACACTGTCTGCCAGATTGACGGGTACTATCAGACCAACGGCACAATCGTGCAGCCTGTTTTGTACAGCGACGTACGGAGTACAGACTGGTTCGTAACCGCCGTCTCTTATGTCAGCGATAACGGGTTCTTTTCCGGCACAACGGCCACAACATTTTCACCCCAGACATCGATGACGCGCGGTATGTTTGTCACTGTTCTGTATCGCCTGGCCGGGAAACCAGCCGTTTCGGGGGGCTCGTCGTTTTCAGATGTCGCCTCTACCACCGCTTATTATTATCAAGCTGTGATTTGGGCGAGCAGCCGGAGCATCGTCACTGGCTATAGCGATGGCAAATTTCATCCCGATGACATTATAACGCGCGAACAAATGGCCGCCGTCATGTACCGATATGCCGCATCATCCGGCTACGATACGGCACCGGGGAGCAGCACGCTGTATCAGTCGTTTCCCGACGTGAAGAGCGTTTCCGCTTATGCTGCCGACGCGATGACGTGGTCCGTCAACAATGGTCTTATCAGCGGCTCCGGCGGAAAGCTTTTGCCGAAAAGCACTGCCTCGCGCGCGCAGGTCGCCCAAATCGTCTATAACTTCTGCCAGAACATCCTGTAACGCTTTTTGACCTCCCGAATAAAATGGACTGACCCGATAAAGGGCCATATCGATTTAGGAGGTCTATATATGTGCTGCAATAACGGTATCTTTGGTGGCAACAACTGCACCTGGCTTATTATTATTCTCGTCATCATCTTCTGCTTCGGCGGCTTCAACAGCTGCTGTGACTGAGGAACACTTTTTCCCCCTTGGAATAGTATAAAGTGATCCCAACAGGGTCACATCTTTTCGGGAGGAAACAATATGTGCGGCAATAACGGTATTCTTGGCAACAACAGCTGTTCCTGGCTTGTCATTATCCTTGTTATCATATTCTGCTTCGGCGGCTTTGGCGGCGGCTGCAACAATGCGTGTTAACGCGTCTAAATAAATATGCCGGAGGCCTTTGGCCATCCGGCTTTACATATGCTTTGACGGGCCGTAAGGCCTGTTATTTTTCCGCTGTTACATTTGACGTGCGCTTAAAACCGGCAAAACGTCTCGCCGGTTGCCAACAGCAATAGGATGGTTATTGATAATGGCGGGTAGAAGTAGTATAATATAAA
Source organism: Oscillospiraceae bacterium CM (assembly GCA_022870705.1). Classification (NCBI taxonomy): domain Bacteria; kingdom Bacillati; phylum Bacillota; class Clostridia; order Eubacteriales; family Oscillospiraceae; species Oscillospiraceae bacterium JHJ. Next base: position 421,136 of record CP072107.1, on the reverse strand, counting down.
CACTTTCCCCGCGAACAGAGCGGCGCGGGGCAAGGCCGCACTAGTCGGGGAGTCAGCGGTGCCCTGTTACCTGCAACCCGCTACAGCAGGGATGAATTCCGACCCTCGGGTGTGTGATGTGTTATCAGATTCCGGTAAGTGGCGCTGATAAGCCGGTCTCGCGCAACGTCAATTCGTGAACCATGTCAGGCGGGGAACCGAGCAGCATTAAGCGAAAACTGGCGTGTGCCGCGAGGTGACCGGCTTTGAGTCGGCTGCCGGCGTTTCGGACATATCATACTTTCAAAGGCCGGTGTGCGGCCTTGCCTCGCGCCGCTTAAAAGCGGGACGTTACTTGCTTTACCATACGCAGTAAAGTGCACCCATGCTATCGCTTTTCCCCGGCATGAAAGAACAGCGCCAGGCTGCATGTCGGAAAACGTCAGTTATCTCGATGCGGAGGCAGAGCCATGTACCAAGCTTTATACAGAAAATGGCGCCCCAAAACGTTTGACGACGTTGTCGGCCAAGAGGTCATATCCGAAACGCTCAAGCGTCAGGTTGTCAGTGGGCGCCTGTCGCACGCTTATCTTTTTGTCGGAACGCGCGGCACCGGGAAGACGTCGTGCGCGAAGATACTGGCCAAAGCCGTCAATTGCCTCAGCCCGCAGGGCGGCAACCCCTGCAACGCCTGTGCTCATTGTGTGGGTATCGACAGCGGCAGCATTCTCGACGTGCTGGAACTCGACGCGGCATCCAACAACGGCGTCGACAATGTCCGCGCGCTGCGCGAAGAGGCTGTTTTTACGCCTGTTGCCGCCAAAAAACGCGTTTACATTATTGATGAAGTGCATATGCTGTCTACCGCGGCTTTTAATGCGCTTTTGAAAATTCTTGAGGAGCCACCCGAGCATCTCATTTTCATCCTGGCGACAACGGAAATCCACAAAGTCCCGGCGACGATTATGTCGAGATGCCAGCGATTTTCTTTTAAACGTCTTCTGCCGGAAACGATTGCCGGCCATCTCATAACTGTCGCCGCACAGGAAAATATGCCGTTGACGGATGATGCCGCGCACCTGCTGGCGCGGCTTGCCGACGGTGCCCTGCGGGACGGTTTGTCGCTTCTCGACCAATGCGCATCCGATGAGACAATTGATACGGAAAGAGTTCTCTCCGCCATCGGCTTAGCGGGAAGTGAAGAAACGGCGCGTCTTTTATCCGCCGTGGCAGACGGAGACGTTGGGTCGGCGCTTACCCAGCTCGACAGCCTTTATCACGACGGGAAGGTCATGTCGTCCTTGCTGGGCGAGATGGCCGATCTGCTTCGAGATATCCTTCTGTCCGGCCTCACCACGGCTGACAATACCAGTCTGTTCAGCGGTCTTTATGACGTGCCTGTTCTGCAGGATTTTGCAAAACGCATGCCGACGGAGCGCCTTTTGTCGATGCTGGAAATTCTGCGTCAGACGCAGCTTGGCATGTCAAAGAGTGCCGGCGGGCGCGGTGCCGCCGAGCTCTGCCTCATCCGCCTGTGTGACAGCCGCCTCTGCGACGACCCCGCCACCCTCTTAGCGCGCCTTTCAGCGCTTGAAAAAAAGCTTGAAGGCACTCTTGTCCCCGCGCCCGCTCAAACGCCGATGCAGCCCGTGCTTGCAAAGCCTGTGCCTGTACAAATGCCCTCTGCCGAGCCCGACGGGCAGCGTGCGGCGCCTCCAATGGGAAACGGTGCGCCGGTTGAGTTGACGATTCAAAATAAAGCATCCGTCGCCGATGACCCGGCGGGTCCGCTGACGGGAGATTCAGAAAACGTCTGGCCGGCGATACTGGCTCTGATAAAAAAGGAAATCGATATCCCGCCCTTTACGTTTTTAAGTGATCCGTCACACGTTTTGTGCGACATTTCAGCAGACGCTGTGACCATTCGTGTGAAGAACGGGTTTGCCTTGTCGATGTTAAACGTCCCACCCATCACCACGGCAATCCGGGATGCGGCACTAACAACGCTCAGGCGTCCTGCCGCCGTGCGCGTGATTCTAGATGAGGGCACACAGGGTGGTACGAGCGACAAGCTTGATACATTGAAGCGGTATCCAAACATCACCTTTGAATAATCGGCTGGCCATCAGTCGTTTTAAAGCTATTATGAATGAAGGAGTGACCAACTTGGCAAAAGGCGGTTTTCACGGCGGCCTCGGCGGCGGCATGAATATGAATATGATCCGGCAGGCGCAAAAAATGCAGGCGGACATGATGAAGATGCAGGCGGAGCTGGAGGAAAAAACATATTCGGCGCAGTCCGGCGGCGGTGCCGTTACGGCTGTCGTCAGCGGCAAGCATGAGCTTATCTCACTTAAAATTGAGCCGGAGGCCGTCGACCCTGACGATATTGATATGCTCTCTGACATGGTCATCGCTGCCATTAATGCGGCAATGCGCCAGGCTGATTCGGTGATGAACGAAAACATGTCAAAGTTCACCGGCGGTCTCAATCTCGGATTCTAAATGATTTAAAACCGGCCGCTTTGCGTGCCGGTTTTTTTGCGGAGGGCTCTGTATCAGATATTCGTTTCGTTACGAAACACCTGTCGGGCCGCTTGATATCACGGCGGACGGCAGTCATATTATCGGTGTGTCTCTAACGCCTGCTAAATCGGACGTTTTTGAGGAAACGCCGCTGATTCGGCTGGCGGCCGACCAGCTTTTCGATTATTTCGAGGGTCATCGCCGTCAGTTTGATGTGCCGCTTGAACTGACAGGCACGCCGTTTCAGCGCGCCGTCTGGGCTTCCCTTCTGCAAATCCCATACGGGCAAACGCGCACATACGGCGCTCTTGCCCGCGTTGTCGGGTCTCCGGCTGCCTATCGTGCCGTCGGAAATGCCTGCCACGTAAACCCTATAGCCATTATCGTCCCATGCCATCGCGTGCTCGGTGCCGGCGGCACGCTCACGGGTTATGCCGGCGGCCTTGCCTGCAAACGGGCGCTGCTAGCCCTTGAGTCACGTTTTTATTCCGATTGTGATATAGAGAAATAAAATTAAGGATGATCTGTTATGAAAAGAGTTTTAAGTGCCCTGCTCGTCCTGCTGACGGCGTTCGCGCTGACTGCGTGCTCAACAGCATCTCCCAAGACGTCGGAAACGTCAAACCCGCCACTGGCTGCTTCTGTTGGCGTTTTAAAAGGGCCGACAGGCATTGGCGCGTCTTACCTTATGGAACAGCGTGATCAAGGTAAAACAGATATTGACTACACTTTTACAACAGAAGCCGACCCCGCCAACATCACAAGCGGCTTAATTAACGGCAGCTTGGATCTCGCCGCCGTGCCGACGAATGTGGCCGCCGTCCTCTACAACAAGACGCAGGGCAATGTTAAAATCATTGCCATCAACACCATGAGCGTGCTTTATCTCCTTGAAAACGGCACAGCCATTGCATCTGTCTCAGACCTCCGCGGCAAAACGATCTATGCGACGGGTCAGGGTGCAAACCCAGAATATGTTTTAAATTACATTCTGGAGCAAAACGGCCTTAAGCCGGGTGTTGATGTGACAATTGAGTATATGGACAGCAGCCAGCTGGCAACCGAAATAGCCGCCGGGACGATTGATGTTGCCATGCTGCCCGTCCCGAACGCCACAACCGTTCTCTTAAAAAACGCCGATGTCCGTATTGCCCTTGACTTCGGCAAAGAATGGTCGGCGCTTTCAGGGGCTGACGGCAGCGTCTTGACGCAGGGCTGCATCGTTGCGCGGATGGATACGCCGAATATTGACGTGATCATCCCGCAGTTTTTAAGCGAATATCAGGCTTCCATCAACTTTATGCTCGATGATGCAAATCTGGACGCAGCCGCCCAGTTGGCTTATAAGCATGGTATGGTCGGTAGTGTGGAGATTGCTAAGGCCGCCATTCCGCAGTGCCATCTCACCTATATTGCCGGTGCTGCCGATATGAAGGCTGCTCTTGCCGGCTATCTAGACATCCTGTTTAAGGCCGACCCCAAGTCCGTCGGTGGTGCCGTTCCAAATGACAACTTCTATTACGGGGGTTAAAAAGCTTCTAAAAGCCGCCGCAGCGCTCCTCTTCTGGCTCGCTGTCTGGTTTGCGGCGTCATACGCCATCGGCAAAGCGCTGATTTTTCCTGCTCCGGCTGACGTTTGGGTGACACTTTTGGCACTTGGCGTTACGCCCGGCTTTTGGGAGAGCGCGGGGCATTCTCTTTTGAATGTTTTTGTCGGCTTTACGAGCGGCGTTGTGCTTGGAACGTTTTTTGCCACGCTGACATCGTGGAGCACATTGTGTGACACACTTTTATCGCCCCTCATCCGCGTCATTCGGGCGACGCCCGTTGTCTCGTTTATTATCCTCGCCCTTTTATGGATCGGCAAAATGCGCGTGCCCGCCTTCTGCTCGGCACTGATGGTAATCCCCATCGTCTGGCAGAGCGTCAGCGCTTCCGTGAAGGATGCGGACAAGAATCTTCTGGAGATGGCGCGCCAGTTTGGCTTTGGATGGCTGCGCACACTGCGCCTTGTCTACATCCCGTCCGTCCGTAACGACTGGGCAGCCGCCTGTGCCACGTCAATGGGCCTTGCCTGGAAGTCTGGTATCGCTGCAGAGGTTATCTGTCTCGCGCGGCCAACGATCGGTGCCGAGCTTTATTACTCCAAAATCTATATTGATACGCCCGCGCTCTTTGCGTGGACGGCTGTTGTTATCATCCTCAGCCTTCTTCTTGAAAAAGTCCTTGCGTTGCTTATCAGGAAGCGACTGGCACATAAAACGGCGTCAGCCGTCAGCCCGTCAGGGGGGCGCCTGCGCAAAACGGAGCATCCTGATGATTGAGATTAAAGACATCACCTTTTCCTATGGCGACAAGCCGATCTTTAATGCCTTCAGCCTCGCCATCGGCGCCAGCGTCTGCATCACGGGCCCCTCCGGCTGCGGCAAGTCTACGCTTCTACGCCTGATTGCAGGTTTAGAGAAGCCGCAGGGCGGTGCCATCACAGGCGTGCCGGAGAAAGTTACATTCTTGTTCCAGGAGGACCGTCTGTTGCCGTGGGCAACAGCGCGCGATAATGTAGCTGCGGTGCTGCCGCGTATGAAGCGGGGCAGCGCGATGTCATGGCTTGCCGCCGTCGAGCTCACAGAACAGGCCGAAAGCCTGCCGGGGGCTTTGTCCGGTGGGCAGCAGCGGCGCGTCGCTCTTGCCAGAGCGTTGGCATATGGCGGTGGGCTGCTCATCCTTGACGAGCCGTTTAAAGGATTGGACCCCGCCCTCACAAGGCGAATAGCTTCGCTCATCCATACGGTTCAAATCCCGGTCATCGCAACGCTCCATCAGCCGGAGGAAATTGCGCTACTGGGCTTTGATGTGATCAGCCTGGCATAGCGTTTTTGCTGGTCTCGTCAAAAATCAAAACGGGGCTGCGTCACAAGACGCAGCCCCGCTGTTTATGCATGTTCAAGCCATATTCCCTCGGTTAAGGCAGGCAGGCAATTGGGTTGACCGGTACGCCATTCACGCGGATTTCAAAATGGCAATGCACGCCGCTGGCCTCACCTGTTTCGCCCATATAGGCAATCGTCTGTCCTTGATAAACGCGCTCGCCTTTCGAAACGAGAAGCTCGCTGCAATGGCCGTAATACGTCAAATCACCGTTGTCGTGGCGAATCTGCACCATAAGGCCATACCCGAAGTACCATTCGGCGAGAATGACTTCACCGCCGTCGGCAGCGACAATATCCGAGCCGCTGGCGCCGGCAATATCGATCCCCTGATGATTGGCGGAGCCGAAGCCAGTGCGCGGGCCGAAGCCGGATGTCATAACGCCCTCAGCGGGCCAGATATATTTATCATAAGAAGCCGTTTTCGGGCGCGGCGCTGTTCCAACCGCCACGAGCTCCGTTACTGGGTCTTTCGTCTTGACCGTGCTGATCATCTGGCAGGACTGCAAAACGCCGTTGAGATAAACCGATTTTTCCGTAATGACATTTTCACCGCAGACACCGGGCGATCTAACTTTGATATTGCCTTCATATACAGTATCGTCACTCTTGTATTCAACATCAAAAGGGATATCCTCTACGCGCTCTGTCTGCTCGGTTGTTTCAACGGTCAGCCTATATGCCGCCGCCTCATTTTTCGGGTCGATGGCCGCCTTGATGGCCGAAACATCCTGCGTGATATCTTCATTAATAAATCGGTGGCTGATATCAACCGTCTCAACAAACCGAACGGATGATGTTTGTTCTGTTGCGTACGTCATTAATATGTCATTGAGTACCCCATCCATGGTTGCCTCGTCGGCAGACGCGCCCACGGCTTTGCCGTTGACCTCCAAGACATACAACTTCACGAGGCCGTCAATCCCGCCAAGGATCCCGTCCTGCACACTTTCCTGATTGACGGTGCCACCGCCGACATTGGCCGTCACGGAGATGGCCTTTTCGAGCGAATAGTCGTGACCGTATATCTCTTCGAGCTGATTTTCAGCACCGGTGACGGCTGCCGTGACGTCGGCCATGCTTTTAACGTTGCCGATTTTTTCGCCGCGAAAATAAACGGCAAAGCCAACCTGTGAATTCAGCAAAATGACCGTCAGCGCCAGAACGAGAAAAATCGTCACCGCCGCCATTGTCCATGCGCGGTGTGTTTTATGCCGCCGGGATAAGGTCCTGTTAAAAAACGACCGGGCGCAAACAATTGGTATTTTGACAGAGAACCCGGTCTTTTGCTCAAACAATTTCAACAAATCACCTCAACGCTCAACATGCTTATAACAGGTGGTTACAGTTTGTAACGTTTTGAATGATACATAAATCTGCCAGGTTTGTCAAGCAAATTTTTCCGAAAAATGCTCAAAAAGAAAAAACACACCCTTTTTTAGGTGTGTCTTTTTATGTATTTTGCACAAATTCAGTGTTGATTTTCACCTGATTCGGTTTTCTTTTTTTGTCGTACTTAATCGAGTCCTGTTTAATTCGGAAACATTGTTGTAACAATTTTATGAATTTGCTTCAAAGCATTTTCGCAGTTTCTCCAAAGCCTTTTTTTCAATTCTGGACACATACGACCGGCTGATACCGCAGATAATGGCTATTTCGCGTTGTGTTTTCGGGCTTTTGTTTTGAAGGCCATAACGCATGGTAATAATTTCGGCCTCACGCTGCGTCAGAACATCGTTCATGTATTGGCAGAGCTGCTGGCACGTCTCTCTGGCGCTTAAATTCTCCAGCATATTGTCCTCGACACTGATAACCTCCATGAGCGACAGGCTGTTACCGTCTTTATCGGTGTCGATGGAATCAGAGAGGGACAGGTCGCCCGCCGTCTTCTTCAGGCTTCTGAAATGCATCAGTATTTCATTTTCGATGCAGCGGCTGGCGTAAGTCGCCAAGCGCACACGTCTGTCGGGCTTATATGTTGATATTCCCTTAATCAGCCCGATCGTCCCAATGGAGATAAGATCATCCTGCTCGCTCGTCTGCGTATAATACTTTTTAATAATGTGCGCGACAAGGCGCAGATTCCGCTCAATCAGGACGTTTCTGGCCTCCATATCGCCTGTCATGAACAGCTCGATATACGTTTGCTCCTCCGCGGCTGACAGCGGCTTCGGAAAAGAGCCCGCCCCCTCCGACATGCGCAGCATGAGAAACGGGCTCATTAAAAAGATCGCGAATGTGGCAGACAGCATATACACACCACCAGATCAAGAGTCTTGTATAGTGTATTCTGCCGCTATTTGTCCGTATACAGGGAAAAATCGCACCCAAGCCCGGTTCTGAGAGCAGAAAAACGCCGCCGGGCGGAACCGGCGGCGCTTTGAAATTTTTTATGGCTTGAGCTGGATGATTTCCAGTTCGTTTGATTCGGCATAGCCAACCGTATGCATCGTCCCGCCGAAGCGCCCATCGTACACTGTGATGAGCAACGATGATTTGTCAACCATATACATATTGCGGCGCATCATGCAGTCCGACGTATACCGCCTGCCGACGTATGTCTCCTTGTCGCACTGCTGGACGAGCCGGAAATATCGGCTGCGCTGCGCCTCTGTCCATCGCGCCGCCTGCTCCTCGCAGGGCAGCGCCGCCTCAAGCGTCACATCCGAATACATGTCTTTCAGGCGCAGCACCGTTTCACAGAAATATATATCGCTGCCGAGCGCCATCCCGCAGACGAAATGCCGAATCCCGGCGTCGTATACGGCGGTAACAACGTCAAAAAGCTTCTCCTTCAGGCTTTGGCAACGCGCATCGTCCTCATTTTGTCCCCACGGGAGCTTTTCAGGCCTGTAGCCGGAGAAGCAGCAGGTGTTCTCACGCGTGATGATCGGTCTCATAGGCGCTCCAATTAATCTCAGTGTTGTCATATGGCTCCATTTTAACCGTAGAATCGATTTTTGTCAAAATTAAAGTTGCATTTTAGTCGCTTCGTGGTATACTATCGGTGACATTTGAATGATGATGTCTTCGGGGCAGGGTGTAATTCCCGACCGGCGGTATAGTCCGCGAGCGCTTCGGCGTATGAATTGGTGTAATTCCAATACCGACAGTTAAAGTCTGGATGAAAGAAGATTGCTAAACATCTGTTTAGTTGTATGCGCACCTGAAAGGCAATTTTTCGGGTGTTTATTTTTTTGAGGAGGTTTTTCCCTTGAAGTTCACGACAAAAAAACTCGTCATTATGGCTGTTTTTATCGCGCTTTCAATAGCACTTGTCTTTTTCATCCATTTTCCAATCTTCCCGGCGGCCCCTTATCTTGAATACGACCCGGCAGACATCCCGATATTAATCGGCGGCTTTGCTTTTGGGCCGCTTGCCGGTATCATGATTACAATTGTCGCCAGCGCGATTCAGGCGCTGACAGTCAGCGTTGCCGGCGGCCCCTTTGGGTTTGTTATGCACGTTTTGGCAACGTCGACATTGGTCACCGTCTCCAGCGTCATTTACCGCATGAAGCACACCCGCCTTGGGGCAGTTATCGGCCTGTCGGCAGGAACGGTTGCAATGGCGCTCGTCATGGTCGTCGCCAACCACTTTTTAACGCCGCTTTTCTTCCCCAGTGTGTCCGCCGCTGATATCGATGCCGGATTATTTGTCACGGTCTTGCCCTTCAACCTGATTAAAGCGGGCGGCAACTCCATCATCACCTTTATTGTCTACAAGTCCGTTTCCAAATACATCATTCATAATGAAAAGCTCGGCGGCCGTACGAATTAAAAAGTCGTCCGGCAAAAATTATTATGTGCCGCAAAGGCTCAAAAAAGATTGTCATAATTTGTGAATCAGACGCCGCCGGGGATATCCCCGGCGGCGTCTGTCTGTGTAACCATTTTAAAGATCTTAAATTGTCCACTGGCTGTGTACGATGACCGTGAGCTTGAGCTGGCCGCCATCCTCCTCAAATCCCAGGCGCAAACAGCTCCAATCAAGGCCGCCGTTACCGGCTGTGCCGTCAATATAATAATCCACAAAGCGCACGTCCGGAAAAACCTCTTTGATGTTTTCAAGCGCATTGCCGGTCTTGATGATATAGTCCACGCCGACGGCTGAATAGGCTGTATAATCCTTATCAAACACAAAGGTTTTAAAATACGCATCCGGCGTCATTTCAATGGGATTGCCGCTCCCGTCGTATTTACCCCAGACGTATTTGTTCTGGTCATCCGAAAAAGCAGCGACCTCCGCCGGTGTAAATCGCTTGGCCGCCGCCAGATTAATCGTCGCGTACGGCGAAAAGACGAGGCCGTATTCTGGATGAATGACCTGAGACAAGGCCTCATAATCTGCACTTTTAATATCTTCCAGAATTCTATCAGCATAGGCCTTGAGCTCAGCGTTTGACGCATCTGTCCGGATTGGCACAGAATCATAAAGCCCCGCACCGGAACCGATTATTATTTTAAAAACAGTGTCACCGGAAATGTAATACGATGCCAAAGATGCTGTAATGCCAACGGCTACCCCAAGCAGAACAAGCAGCAGGGATCTTAAAATTTTCTTCAAATATTCACCTGCTTTCAGAAAAACCAGCAAACCAATCTGTTTTTTTGCTTTCAGGCCGCCGATGACAAATTGTCTCGTTTTATGCTGCAAGAATACTGGAAGAGACAAAAAAATGCAACAACAACAAATTACAAAAGTAACAGGGCTGGCATTTTTTTGCGAATTATTAATAAAATAAAAACAATTGGTCAGGTACTTGACATCGGCGCGCCACGGTGCTAAATTATGGTTAGCACTCGTGCTTTGAGAGTGCTAACCGCATCAAAAAACGCCGCTTTGAAGGGATGGGCGAGCATGGACCTTGGCGAGCGTAAAAAAAAGATCCTTCGGGCTGTTATCGATCAGTATGTTGATACTGCCGAGCCGGTTGGATCAAAATCCATCGCCAGTGACGTTGGCCTGTCTGTTTCATCCGCTACTATTCGCAACGAAATGGCGGAGCTTGAATCAATGGGTCTTCTTGAGCAGCCGCACACCTCGGCCGGTCGCGTGCCGACGCCGCTGGGTTATCGCGTCTATGTCAATGAACTCATGCACCAGCATAAGCTCTCTCTGGCGGAGACGGACACGATAAACCGTGCGCTTAAAAGCCGTATGCAGCAGCTAGACCAGATCTTGGCCGACGCCGGCCGTCTGACCTCGCAGCTGACAAGTTATCCTGCTTACGCGCTGGCTGCCGCAGCCGCCGGTGCCACCGTCACACGGTTTGACCTCATTCTCGTCGATCAAAACACATTTATCATTGTCGTTATGCTGAGCAACAAAACAGTTAAGAATAAGCTTGTCACGCTGCCCTTCTCCGTTGAACAGGCAACGCTCGTCAAGCTCTCAACACTGTTTAACGCCAGCTTCACAAATATGCCGGAGGAACAGATCACCCCATCGCTGATTTCCGCCACCGAGCGGGCCTCGGGCGACACGACCGGCATTGTCGCCGTCATCGCCGGGTTTATCATCGAGCTGCTCAGCAGCCTTAAACTGCAGCAGACGCATTTAACAGGCGCTTCCAATCTTTTTGAATACCCGGAATACAGGGATGTTGACAAGGCGCAGCGCCTGCTTCGCTATCTTTCGGATGAGAACGAGCTTGCCAAGCTCCCCGCGCCGGACGGCAATATGAAAATAACAATAGGGCCGGAAAATTTGGCGCAGGAGCTTAAAGATTCCAGCGTCATTGTTGCCCGATATGACGCCGGGGACGATTTGCAAGGCCTTATTGGGGTCGTCGGCCCTACACGGATGGATTATTCCAAGGTGGCAGCCCGCCTATCGTATATTGCGCAGGGCCTCAGCCATCTTCTGGCGGGCGGTGACGCTCAAACGGCCCTTTTGACTGAAAACACCGGTACCAGCCAGAAAAAAAGACGCAAATGAAGGAGATGACTTGATTGCCCAAAAACAAACATGACGAAATGTTACCGGACGAGCCTGTGGATATCGCGGAGAGCCCTGAGGACGCATCGGCAGAAAAAGCAGCGGCAGACGAACTGGAAACAGCTCTGAAAGCCGAAAAAGATAAATACCTTCGTCTTGCCGCCGAATTTGATAACTACAGAAAGAGAACCATCAAGGAGCGCGAAAGTCTCTATAATGAACTCCGCGCCGAAACCATTGTCCGCTTCCTGCCTGTTTATGACAATTTAGCACGGGCTTTAACACAGGCCTGCGCAGACGAGGCGTTTTACAAGGGCGTTGAAATGACGATGACACAGCTTCGTGAAATCATGCAGAAGCTGGGCGTGGCGGAAATTCCGGCCGTCGGCGAGACGTTTGACCCCGACCGCCATAACGCCGTTATGCATATTGAAGACGCCGCATTTCAAGACGGCGAAATTGTTGAGGAATTTGAAAAAGGCTTCCTGCTGGGCGACAAGGTCATACGATTTTCAATGGTCAAGGTCGCCAATTAAATAACCCGGCAGAACCGTTCATATGAATTAAAAGGAGGACATCATTTATGGGTAAGATTATCGGTATAGATTTAGGTACGACAAACTCCTGTGTCGCCGTTATTGAAGGCGGCGAACCGATCGTTATCGCAAACGCGGAGGGCGCGCGCACAACGCCGTCGGTCGTTGCTTTTTCAAAAGACGGTGAGCGCATGGTCGGCCAGGTCGCCAAGCGCCAGGCCATCACAAACCCCGACCGCACCATCATCTCCATCAAGCGTGAGATGGGTACAAATTATAAGGTCAATATCGACAACAAACAATATACACCGCAGGAGATTTCAGCGATGATCCTGCAGAAGCTCAAAACAGACGCGGAGAGCTATCTTGGTACAAAGGTGACGGAGGCTGTTATTACCGTCCCCGCGTATTTTACCGACGCACAGCGCCAGGCGACGAAGGATGCCGGCAGAATCGCCGGTCTCGACGTTAAGCGTATCATCAACGAACCGACAGCCGCGGCGCTCGCCTACGGCCTTGACAAGGAAACCGACCAGAAGATTATGGTCTATGACCTCGGCGGCGGCACGTTTGACGTCTCTGTGCTGGAAATCGGCGACGGCGTCATTGAGGTGCTGGCCACAGCGGGCAACAACCGCCTCGGCGGCGACGATTTTGACGATTGTGTCGTCAAATACATGCTCGGCGAGTTCAAAAAAGACACCGGCATTGACCTGTCGGCCGACAAAATTGCCATGCAGCGCCTCCGCGAAGCGGCTGAAAAAGCTAAAATCGACCTCTCCGGTGTGACGTCAACATCGATTAATCTGCCATATATCACAGCCGACGCCACCGGCCCGAAGCATTTGGAAATGTCGCTCACGCGCGCCAAATTCAACGAGCTGACGGCGCAGCTCGTTGAAAACACCATCGGCCCCGTCAATCAGGCGCTGTCGGATGCCGGTCTTTCGCCCTCGCAGCTGTCCAAAATCCTGCTGGTCGGCGGCTCGACGCGCATCCCCGCCGTGCAGGAGGCTGTTAAGCGCATCACCGGCAAAGACCCGTTTAAAGGCATCAACCCCGACGAGTGCGTTGCCATCGGCGCGGCCGTTCAGGGCGGCGTTCTCGGCGGTGACGTGGAAGGCATTCTGCTGCTTGATGTGACACCGCTCTCACTCGGTATTGAAACGATGGGTGGCGTGTTCACAAAGCTCATTGAGCGCAACACAACGATCCCCACGAAGAAAAGTCAGGTCTTCTCAACGGCGGCAGACAATCAGACCTCAGTTGAGGTTCACGTCCTGCAGGGTGAACGTGAAATCGCACAGTATAATAAGACGCTCGGCCGCTTCCACCTGGACGGCATCGCCCCGGCCCGCCGCGGCGTTCCGCAAATTGAAGTGACGTTTGACATCGACGCCAATGGCATTGTCAACGTCTCGGCTAAGGATCTCGGCACCGGCAAAGAGCAAAACATTACCATCACCTCGTCGACAAATCTGTCCAAAGACGATATCGATAAGGCCGTCAAAGAGGCTGAGCAGTTCGCGCAGGAGGATGCCCGCCGCAAGGATGAGGCCGATACGCGCAATCACGCAGACCAGCTCGTATACCAAAGCGAAAAAACGCTTGCCGACGTGGGTGACAAGATTAGCGCCGCCGACAAGCAGCCGGTTGAAGACGCCCTTTCAAAGGTCAAAACGGCGCTGTCCGGTACAGACCTCGAGGCGATCAAGACCGCATCCGACGAATTGCAGAAGGCCTTTTACGCCGTCAGCGAAAAGCTGTACGCGGGCACAAATCCAGAGACGAATCCGGGGGCGAATCCTGGGGCCGGTAACGGCGGTGCAGGCACCGATGGGGCAAATCCCGGCGGCGGCGAGTACTACGACGCCGATTATGAGGTCGTAGACGACGACAAAAAAGAATAACGTCTTGTTATTAAAGTAATTAAGCGCAGTCGGGGCGAACCTAGTGTTCGCCCTGTTTGCGCGGGCAGCGCGGCGGACAGACGCACCGTCTTCCCCTGCGGATAACCCCAAGAATGGAGAGGACGAATTTATGGCCGATAAACGCGATTATTACGAGGTGCTGGGTCTAAAAAAAGGCGCTTCCGACGAAGAGATAAAAAAAGCGTTCCGGCAAATGGCTAAAAAGCATCATCCCGACTTAAACACCGGCAGTAAGGAAGCTGAAAAAAAATTCAAAGAAGTCAATGAAGCGTACGAGGTCTTGTCCGATAGCGACAAGCGTGCCCGATACGATCAATTCGGCCATGCCGGTGTCGATCCGAATTTCGGTTCCGGCGGCGGCTATGGTGACTTTTCCGGTTTTGGCGGCATGGATTTCGATCTGGGGGATATTTTCAGCTCCTTTTTCGGTGGCGGCGGCAGTTCGCAGCGCAGCCGCAACGCACCGCGTAAGGGAGAGCGGGTTCACCAGGAGGCCGTTCTGACCTTTGAAGAGGCGGCTTTCGGCTGCGAGAAGGAAATTTCCGTGTCCCGCATCGAAACGTGCGACAGCTGCCACGGTACCGGCTGCCAGGAAGGGACGACGCCGGAAAGGTGCCCGGATTGCAACGGCGCTGGCAGCGTGACGCGCCAACAGCGCACACCGTTCGGCATTGTGCAGACCTCTGCCGAGTGCCCCAAATGCAGCGGTCGCGGTAAGATCATTCATCAGCCATGTCATACCTGCCGCGGTGCCGGGCTTATTCGCCGGAACAAAAAAATGACCGTCACCATACCGGCCGGCATTGACGACGGGCAGACGATTTCCCTGCGCGGCCAGGGCAGCGCCGGCATAAACGGCGGCGAAGCCGGGGATCTGTACATCACCGTGGCGGTTTTACAGCACGCGGAATTTAAGCGCGAAGGCAACGCCGTTATGGTCGAAATGCCTGTCAGTTTTGCGCAGGCCGCCCTCGGCGCAGACGTCGAAGTGCCGACGCTTGACGGCAAGGTCAAGTACACCATCCCGGAGGGGACGCAGACCGGCACGGTGTTCCGCCTGCGCGGCAAAGGCATCCCGAACCTGCGCGGCGGTGGTCGCGGCGACCAGTTTGTCACCGTCCGCGTCGAGACGCCGTCTGGGCTTTCAAACGAGCAGAAAGACCTTCTGCGTCAGTTCGCCGAAGCAACGGGCGGCGCCAAAGGCGTCAAAAAGAAGAAAAAGCTGCTGTAATGGGCTCTTAATGTTATTCTGCATAAAGACTGCAAACTTGACTCATTCAAATCTTTAAACTTATAGTTACTCATAATGCTATTGAGCAGTCTATTCCGGTTTGGTCTCAATTGCCCGTCCCATCTTGATTCTTCGATAGACTTTAAAGGCTTGCAGACTGCTTTTTTACAGTCTGCAAGCCTCTGAGCTATTTGGACAAATGATTCTCTAAATTCTGCAAGCTATGGGATACCAGCGAAATATCGATTCATACGCCGTAATCGTCAATTAGCCATGGGCCTTGTTCATTCTGACGAATGACAAAGAACCTCCATGTGTACCGCCCGCTGGGCATCACGCCGATGCTGTCATCCTTGTATTCGACATCATATATGACCCTGAATACCCTAAGATCAAGCGTACTTACGCCCGTCACCGTCCCTCTGCCGTTTTTTAGATAAGTTGCCGCATATTTCGTATCCGTCTCTAAGTCAATGCTGATGACTTTTATGGACTCCTGGTTTTCAAACTTGAAATCTATGTTGCTTTGCTTATACCAGTCGGCGAGTGTAGACAGGACACCTTCTTGATCCTTTTGCTCAAGGAACTTGAAATGATCCTCCACAACCTGCCTCGCTGCAGTGGTATCTTGCTCATAATCCTTTGATGTATTCGCTACCGGTTCATTAGCATTCGTGGTTTCTCCAGCAGAATTCCCCGGCACTACACAGCTGGAAAGAATGATTAAGATAACCAATGCAATCCAAATTGTTTTTTTCATACTTCCCCCTACTGTCAAGGGATGATTTGTTGGCTTCGATTTCTTCTTTATAATTAAAAATTAAGCGATGAAGACAAATAAGTCAAGCGAATATATACATATTTTACTTTTTATTCTATTTTTTGCTTAACCACTACACATTCAGGCATACTGACCTTAAAAGGCGTGGGTTTTTATGGTTTCCTCACATATTTATAACTGTATGCATTATAAGCAATCCCCAATTTTCTTCATAAATTGCAAGTGCAAATTGAACACCCCGAGGCAAAATCGTTCCCATCAATTAACCTTGGACACAGATGGTGCCGCAGGCGCTGTCTGTGCCAAGGTTGTCGCAGCCGTCAGGCTGCGTATTCGGAATCAAGAAAGGCTTCAAATAGTTCCTCTGGCGTGTGGTATCCGAGCTTCTTCCGGGGTCGCCCATTTAACTCATCAGCAGCGGACAGGATGTCCTCGTCTGTATACTGCTCAATAGATGTTCCCTTTGGAACGAAGGTCCGGAACAGTCCATTATGCCTTTCGTTCTGAGGACGTTCCCAAGAGCTGTATGGGTGGGCAAAGTAGATCTGGGAACCCCAAGCCTCGACTTCTGCAAAGTCGGCGAACTCGCTGCCGTTGTCTACGGTAATCGTCTTAAAAATCTGTGAAAAACGTTCCCCGTACTCAGCGCGTAGGCTTTTCATGGCAGACATCACCGCATCACTGGTCTTTCCGGGAATACGAATGGCGATGTAGTGCTCGGTCTTCTTCTCCAGCAGAGAGAGTACAACTGCCTCTTTCCCAGCTCGTTTTCCAACCACGGTGTCGCCCTCCCAGTGGCCGCCTTCTATACGAAGGGAAGCGATCTCAGGACGGGCGGAAATGCTTGTGCCGTAGTGCTTTTTGTTTTCCCTGCCCCTGGCCTTTCGGGTGCTGCGTTTTAAGGCTTCCGGCAGTTCGGTCGGCGTGATGGGAAGCAAGCCTGCCCAGACCATGTTGTACAGAGTGCGGGTACAAACCATCTGATCTTCACTGTACAAACGCTGTCGCTTCGCATATCCGCAGCAGGAATCCAGCGACCACTTGTGTTCCCGGATCTGCTTGACTACCCAGTCAATGAAAGTCTTGCAGGAGCCTGCTTTGAGGGGCTTGACACAAGCCCTTCGATTAGCCTTGTAGATGGCCTCGCCGAGTTTCGGAGAATAGCCAGGTGCTTGGCCCCTGTTGCTCTTCCGTGTCGGTGTACCTCGCCTTAACTCGTATGAGATGGTGGACGGTGAACAGCCAATGTTTCGGGCGATGCCGCGTACGCCAAGTCCCTGCTTCAAGAGGGCTTTGACAGCACCACGATCTTCCAAGCTCAAGTGTTGCCCTTTCTTGCGTTCTGCGCTGACTGTGATAGAATCATTGTTATCCATAGTGATTGTATCCTTTCGGTGGCAGATGTTGTGTAGGAACTACATTTTACCACGAAGAATAATCACTATGGATTTTTCTGTTCAAGTGTTCAATTTCATTTTACAATCAACCTCCCCAATTTTCTTCTGTACTTTTCCCTGTTTTCGCGCTATCATTAAAAAGGCAAAAAAATGAATTCATGAAACAACACGGCACGGAGGTAACTGTTTTGTATTACGCCAATCTGACGATTGTATTCCCAGTCATAACGGTTATTTGCCTTTTGTTGTTCTTTCTGTATTACTGGAAAATAACGCAGCCGTTGTCCGGGACAACCGAATGGATTGACCGGATTATCAACAAGCCGCGGCTGACCTTTGCCTTCCCGCGCCACCGACTGGCGCGGCGCGATGTGCTGCCCATGACTGCGATAACACTCGTTACGGCTGTCCTAGGCTTTTTTAACCTCGGCGATACGACAGCACCCCAGCACTTTTTCCGTTTTACAGACGTTAATCAGTCCGTCGTTATAACACTGGATGAGCCGACCGATATCGGGTCAATTATGTACTATACCGGCCTCTGGACGGGTGATTATTCCCTTGAATTTTCGGACGATGGCGTCAACTGGCAGACGCAGTATGCCCCCGACGATAATTTCTACGCCATGAATCAGCCGCATTCGGATTTGTTCAAATGGCGATATGCCAGCATTAATGACTATAACATCCCGACAAAATTTATCCGCATCACCGCCTCTAACACGCCGATGGAGCTTGGTGAAATCGCCATCTACACAAAATTCGGCAGTATGGTTCCCGCGTCGGCTATTTCCTGTGCCGCAGCGCCCGCGCTGTTTGACGAGCAGGGCCTCGTCCCAGCGGCGCCGAGCTATCTGAACAGCATGTATTTTGATGAGATATATCACGGGCGCACCGCCTATGAAAATCTCAACAACATTCAGCCGTACGAGACGACACACCCCCCGCTTGGTAAAGAGATCATTGCCGTTGGCATCCACCTTTTCGGTATGACGCCTTTCGGCTGGCGCTTCATGGGCACGCTGTTCGGTGTTCTCATGATCCCACTTTTATATATCTTCCTCAAAAACATGTTCGGGAAGACAGCAATTGCAGCCTGCGGCACCATGCTGTTCGCTTTCGACTTTATGCGCTTTGTCCAGACGCGGATTGCAACGATCGATACATACGGCGTTTTCTTCATTCTGCTGTCATACATGTTCCTATACCGCTACATCACCCAGGACCCAGACACACCTTTTAAAAAGACCATCGTCCCGCTGTTTTTGTCCGGCCTCTTTTTCGGCATTGGCTGTGCCAGCAAATGGACCGTTATATACGCTGGAGGCGGGCTGTTCGTTTTGTATGTGATTCATCTTTTTATGCGTGCAAAATATTACAGAGAGAATGCCTATTCCGGTTTTGCGCGCTATTTCTTCAAAACGCTTTTTATAACCGGCCTGTTTTTCCTTGTAATTCCGGCCGTCATCTATTGCCTGTCGTATATCCCGAACGGCCTTGCAAACGAGATGCGCATCGAAAACGGCATGCTGTGGGATCCTAAGTATTACACACTCATCTGGGACAGCCAGCTTTTCATGTATAATTACCACAGCAAGCTCGTGGCGACGCACGCCTATTCCTCAACCTGGTGGCAATGGATTTTAGATGTTCGCCCCATTCTCTATTACCTTGACACGTCCATGGGCGGCGGCCTCAAGTCGGCTTTTGCTGCGTTCGGCAATCCCGTTGTCTGGTGGGGTGGCATTTTAGCCGTCATTGCGATGGCCTATCAGGCCTTTGTCCGGCGGGACGGGAAAGCCCTGTTCATCCTCATCGGCTATCTGGCCCAGCTTGTACCCTGGCTGTTCGTTTCACGGATTGTCTTCATTTACCACTACTTCCCCAGCACCTTATTCCTTGTCCTCGCCCTGGCACATGTTTTTAATACGATCTGGGAGCGGGCGCAGGGCCGGTATAAGCTTGCCGTTTTTGGTTACACCGGTTCGGCCGTTTTGCTCTTCACCGCGTTTTATCCCGTTTTAACAGGCCTTGCCGTCTCAAAGCTATACACAACCTTTTTCCTCGAATGGCTGCCCACCAAGTGGCCGTTTTAACAATTATCATTTTCCGGAGGTGCTTTTATGCTTGCTCTCGGCTGTGACCACGGCGGCTTTTGCCTGCTGCGCGACGTGATGGCCTATCTCGACGCGCACAATATCCCCTATAAGGACTTTGGGACGTTTTCGGAAGACAGCTGCGATTACCCTGTGATCGCCGAACCTGTCGCGCGGGCCGTGGCGGACAGGTCATATGAAAAAGGCATCCTGATCTGCGGTACCGGGATCGGTATGTCGATAGCGGCCAATAAAATTCCCGGCATTCGGGCCGCGCTGTGCGGTGACACCTACTCGGCTGAGATGACGCGCCGGCATAACGACGCTAATATTCTAGCTCTCGGCGCGCGTGTCATCGGTACCGGCCTTGCCCTGAAAATTGTGGAGACGTTTCTGGAAACGCCTTTTGAAGGCGGTCGCCACCAGCGCCGCATTGACATTCTCCGCACGCTGGAAACCGGGAAGTGAGGCCGTCGCATGAAGCGCAATTACCCAAAAACGTATAAAAGCCACCGCCTCTTAAAAATCGTCATCGTCGTGGTCGTCTCTTTACTGCTTGTCTTTGTCATCACTACCGTCTCTCTTTTTTTCGGCCTGCGCCGCTATATCGTCTACACGCCGGACGGGAACCTGCACCTTGAAATCCCCTGGCTTGACGAGACGACAAGCGCTCCCTGACAGTCGGCGCCGGTTGACATATTCCCTCAACAAAAAAACAGACGCATGATAGCGTCTGTTTTTTCTAATCTGGGGGCTGTCACGTTTTCTTGACGAAACGCTCGCCGCATTTTGGGCAGGTGATCTGCATTTTGCCCTTCCCGCGCGGCACGCGCAAAAGATTCCGGCAGCTTGGGCAATGGAAAAACTTATGTGTTCTGCGGCTTTTCAGCCGTTGGAAAAACACTTTTATTTTCTGCTTGATCGGCCAGTAATACCGGATAAACCTGTCGTTTTCGGCGCGGCGGCGGACGATGTCGCGAGAGAGCATGCGATAAACAACGAGCGCCAAGATGAAATACGACAGAAAAACAAGGATGGAGAGATTGACAAAACGGGATATAAGGCTGATGACAAGCGCTAAGAGGATCATCGCCGTGTTGAGATGATCCGGGCCGTATCGCCCTGCCATGAATTTTCGAAGAAAGTTCATGATCACGTGTATTCCTCCATCAAAGCTCTGTCAAAATTATAGCACGGCCTGCGCAAAAAGATATCCGTGTCACAGTAATTTTACAACTTTCAGTAGGTAAAGCTGCTGCCGCCGATAAATTCGCGCAGGATGGAATCAGCCGGGATGGCCGCGTCGTCAATCTCCTCAAAGCGGGGGAAGGCGTTCATAACCTGGTCAAGCTCCTTGAAATGCTCTGTCCCTTCGTCCACCTTGTCGAAAACGCCGCGTGAAAACCGTTTCATAACGGATATTTCATAAGGCAGGGCAGAGTCAATTTTCAGATCAGCGGCGTCTTTAAAGGGAATAATATTCAGCTGCTCGCCGCGGCGGACATTTTTCCACATCTGCAGCGTAAATTCCGGCTCGGCGCCGCGGAAAAAAGCGTCGCGGACAAGCCGCCGGACGAGGCGAAGCCCCGCGCCTTCAACGATCACATTACCGTTATCGACTATGTCCGTCATGGTACTGACGTAAATTTTAAAAGCATTTGGATGCTCAAATGTGATACAGTCGTTCAGCGCGTGAATTCCTTCAAAAATCACCATCTCATTGTGATTAAGCTTCATTGGCACGACACGGCCGTCAATGCGTTCCTGTTCCTGAAAGCTGAAATGCGGAATGGCGATTTCCTCACCAGCCGCCAACTGCGCAAAATGCTTGTTCAACAGGTCCATATCCAGGCATTTCGGAGACTCATAATCGATCTCGCCCTCCGGTGTCTTCGGGGCCGTTTCAGCATTAATCGTCAAAAAGTAATTATCCAGCGAGACGTTGTGGGCGGTGATACCAAGCTGTTCGAGCGCGTTTGTAATCTTCTTGGCCGTTGTCGTCTTGCCGGAGCCGGACGGGCCGGATAACAGAATAATCGGGCTCCTGCCGAGATTCTGGGCGGCCACCTGTGCCGCCGCCTCAACACTTTTGTTGAAGGTTTCTTCACAGGCATTGATGAATGCCGACGGCGCGCTGCTGATTTTACTGTTGATGACTGACAGTTCGTAACCCATATTACTCCGTTTGCCGCGGTGCGCAAGGCGCCCCGCGTCTGCCGCTTTACCGGCGCGCGGCCCGCCGAGTTTTACAGGACGGATGGCCAGGCCGTACGATAAAAAGCCTCAATGCGGCTTTTGTCGGCTGCCACGCGTTCCTGATGATCAATATATTCATATGGATATTTATAGTTGAATATCCGTTCGATCCGGCCTGTCTCCGGGCGGACAAGCTTGGTCACGCCGCCGCCGCCGAGCGCCAGTATGGTGCAAAGCTCCTCCATGATAAGGATGTTATAAAGGCTTTCCATACCGGGGCGGCACCAGCCGACGTTTTCAAACCCACCCGACATAAATTTCTGCCGGTATAAGTAATACGGGCGGTATCCGGCCCCGCGCAGCGTTTTTTCAGCATAATCAAGCATCCCGGAAACAGCGCCTGCCCCCGGTATCGACGTCTGCTCTAGCGTCACGCGCGTCCCCTTTTTCAGCGACAGCGTGTGAACCGTTACATTTTCAGGCGACAGCGTCAAAACGCTGTCGAGCGATTCACGGAAACCCTGTTCCGTGTCGCCGGGCAGACCGGCGATGAGATCCATATTGACGGCGTCAAACCGGGATTTTCTTGCTTGCCGCATGGCCTCCAGCACGTCTTCTGAAGAATGACGGCGGCCAATAGCGTGCAGGACGTCGTTTGACATTGTCTGCGGGTTAATACTGATGCGCCCGGCACCGTTGCGGCGCAAAACAGACAGCTTTTCCGGTGTGATTGTGTCGGGCCGCCCCGCTTCCACCGTGTATTCACGAACGCCAGAGAGGTCAAGCGACCTGCCTAGCGTCTGCATCAGCTGCTCAAGCGCTTCCGGTGAGAGCGTCGTGGGCGTGCCGCCGCCGATATAGACGGCAATGATACGAAGGCCAAGCGCCCGCACCGTTTGTGACAGCGCATTGATTTCATGCATCAGCGCATCCAGAAACGGCACAATCAACTTCATTGATTTTTCAACGCTGTGGCTGACAAAGCTGCAGTAATGGCAGCGCGTCGGGCAAAACGGGATGCCGATATAAAGCGCTACGTCCTTCTCGCATAACGTTTTTTTGACAAGGAGGGCTGCCCGCGCCGTATCAATGCAGAGAGAGGCCCGCTCCGGCATAGCGCCGTATTCCCGCGTATAGACACCGCGAATGTGATGCTCGGTTCGTCCGCTTTCAAAGAGGGCCGTTGCCAGCTTCCCCGGTCTAATACCAGTCAGTGCTCCCCAGACGGGGCTTTTTCCCGTTTCGGCCGTTGCCGCTTTAAAAAAAGAGAGCTTAATGATTTTTTGGAGCAACCGGTCGGTCGTCAGCTTGTCGGTCAGTAAAGCGCGCCTAGCGCGGGATGTCCCTCGAAAACGGCCCTTGTCCGAAACAATGTGCGTCACGGCAACGGCATACGTCCCGCCGAAAGTGAGCGTCACGCAAGCCGACAGGCCGGAAGGCTCCGTCGCGTCATAGCGCGGCTTTTCCGCCGGATACATCATCAGTAAAATCTGCTCAACGGCGTATCGATAATCATGGCCTGTCAGCGTCAGCGTCATGGGCGGCCGTATTCCTCTTTGGCATATTTCATATACGTATTAAAAGCGCGCTCCCGCACAAGCGTTGTTGCGTCCATATGACCGGGATAGACCTCATAGTCCCCCTCGAGCGCATAAAGCCGGTATAAAGATCGCATGAGCACTTTGACGTCGCCCTCCCCTAAATCTGTTCTGCCGCAGCTGTCACGAAAGAGCGTGTCGCCGGTGAATAGGGCGTTTTCACAGCGGAGTGTGACGGAGCCCGGCGAATGGCCGGGCGTCTCCATAACGGAAAAAACGAGACCGCCGACCGTCACCGTGTCGCCTTCGCCATAAAACAACACGTTATCGCTGACCGTCAGCTTAAAGATGTCGCCGCCTTCCGGCAGCGCATCGCGGCGGCAGACCCAAATGGGCGCGCCCGTCTCCTCGGCGATGGCTTCGGCGGCCAGCTGATGGTCAAAGTGGCCGTGCGTCAGCAAAATAGCCGACACCTGCAGCCGGTTCGATTCAAGGTAATCAAGAATGATCGTCGATTCATCACCCGGGTCGATCACCGCACATTTGAGCGTCGGCTCGTCGGTTACGATATAGCAGTTTGTCTCAATCTGACCGACGGTCAGTGTTTTTATCAGCATTGTCAGGCTCCTTCGAAATTCGTAAGTTAATTTGCAGCTGTGTCCAGTACAAGCGTCACAGGCCCGTCATTAACGGACATAACGGCCATATCGGCACCGAAAATGCCCGTTTCGGTCTGATAGCCCGCCTGTCGGCACTGCGCAATAAAATACTCATATAGCGCCATAGCAATATCAGGCTTTGCCGCACCGGAAAAACCCGGCCGGCGGCTTTTGAGGTCGGCAAACAGCGTAAACTGTGAAACGACGAGCAAGCCGCCGCCGACTGCGGAGAGATTTAAGTTCATTTTTCCGCGGTCATCCTCAAAAATCCGAAGTCCCGTGATTTTATCGGCAAGGCGCGCGGCTTCATTGGCCGTGTCGTTTGGCGCAACGCCAAGCAATACCAAAAGCCCTTTGTCAATCCGGCCCGTCACGGCGCCGTCAGCGGTGACGGACGCCGAACTGACGCGTGTTACAACAGCGCGCAACACTCATCCGTCCTTTCCTCAGCCGTCACCGCGTTTGATTTCAATGACTCCCGGCACGGTTGCCAGGCGCGCGATGGCCGTATTCAAATCGTCACGGTTTTTAACCTCGATGACAATCGACACCGTTGTGACATCACCGACATCCTTGGCCGCTATCGATGTCATCTTAATTTTCAGGGCGTTTAAAATCGTCGTCACGTCGAGGACAACGCCGCTGCGCTCTCTGACAACTAAATAAAGCACTGTTGAGTAAACGTCCGTCTCCGCGTTGGCCCAAGCGACGCGTACCCACCGCCCAGACTCGTCTGGCTCTTCAATCGATTTAAGATAATTTTTACAGTCTTTGCGGTGCACGGACACGCCGAAGCCGCGCGTGATAAAGCCGATAGCCTCGTCGCCGGGTACTGGCGCACAGCACCGCGCGAACTTGACAAGGCAGTTGTCAATACCCTCCACAAGGATGCCGTGAATCGGCTTGAGCTTTTTATCCGGCCGCGCCTCAAACGATAAAGGATCCGTCTCATCCTTTTTCTTGACGCGATCCATTGTGCGCAGCTCGTCCCGAATCCGGTTAACCGCCTTTTGCGATGTGATACCCCCGTAACCAATGGCGGCGTACAGCTCGTCAAGTGACGCGAAAGAAAGCTTTTTAAGAAGCTTCGGCAGCACATCCTCGCGCATGATATCCGCCATGGGCAGCGCCACGCGCTTGAGCTCGGACTCGAAGGCCATTTTGCCGTGCGTAATATTCTCTTCGCGCTTTTCTTTTTTAAACCACTGGCGGATTTTATTCCGCGCTTCCGGGCTTTTGACGATGTTCAGCCAGTCACGGCTTGGCCCTTTGGAGGAATTTGAGGTCAGCACCTCGACAATATCGCCATTTGCGAGGATGTGGTTATAGGGCACAATGCGCCCGTTGACAATGGCCCCCGTCATCCTGTTGCCGACGGCCGAGTGGATATTATAGGCAAAGTCAATCGGCGTTGCGCCTGCGGGCAGGTTAATAACGTCACCGCGCGGCGTGAAGACGAAGACCTCATCGGAAAACATATCAATCTTCAGTTCCTGGAAGAAGTCCTGCGCATCAGTATCCTGCTGTGTTTCTAAAAGGCGCCTGATCCAGGCAAATTTCTCTTCATCGGCATTCTTGCCGCTGATACCCTGCTTATACTTCCAGTGGGCGGCGATACCGTATTCCGCCGTGTGGTGCATCTCCCACGTGCGGATCTGAACCTCAAACGGAATGCCTTCGCTGCCGAGGACCGTTGTGTGAAGGCTTTGATACATGTTTGGCTTCGGCGTGCCGATATAATCTTTAAAATGGCCGGGAATCGGGCGGAACATCTCGTGAATATAGCCGAGAACATTGTAGCAATCGGCAATATCGCCCACGATGACACGGAAAGCGTAAAGGTCCAGCACTTCCGAGAGCGTTTTGTTCTGGCTGTACATTTTGCGATAAATGCTGTAGATATGCTTAATGCGCCCATAAACATCACAAGAGATGCCGTTTTCATGGAGGCGGTCGGCAATTCTTTGCTGAATGGACTGAATAAACGTCTCATTTGAAATGCGGATGCGGCGCAGGCCTTCCTCAATCTCCGCATAACCGATGGGGTCGAGGTAATAAATTGACCGGTCTTCAAGCTCCCATTTGATTTTCTGCATACCAAGGCGGTGTGCGAGCGGCGCGTATATCTCCATTGTTTCAAGGGCTTTTTCTTTTTGCTTGTCCGCCGTCTGATATTCCATCGTGCGCATATTATGCAGCCGGTCGGCCATTTTGATCAGGATAACCCGGATATCCTTGGCCATCGCCAGAAGCATTTTGCGCAGATTTTCCATCTGCTCTTCTTCCTTGCTCGTATACGTCACGCGGGAGAGCTTCGTCACACCCTCGACGATGTCGGCAACACTCGCACCGAAGCGCTTGGCAATCTCCTCATGTGTGACACCGGTGTCCTCGATACAGTCATGGAGAAGCGCTGCAATAATCGCCTCTTCGTCAAGACCCATTTCGGCAATGATCGCGGCGGCGGCCAGCGGATGGGAGATATAGGGCGTGCCGTCCTTGCGCTGCTGCTCCTGATGGGCATTTTGGGCAAAATCGTAAGCAGCCCGGATGCGCGCCAAATCGGCAGCCGGGTTGTTTTCCCTGATAATCGACTCAAAATGCCGATATTTTTCCTCGAGTTCTTCCATCATTAGCCCAACTCCATATGCGGCCGGATATCGAGAACATGCAGCTGAACACTCCGCCAGGCGCGGTATTCATTAACCTGCGCCTCGAAAGCGAGGTCAACAAGCGCCCCACGGCTGACACTCAGATCATCGGCCGACGTGCCGAAAAGAATACAGTCAAAGACCTTGCCGTTCTTCAAAACACGCATTTTTGTGTGCTTGCCGCCACCGACAGGCGTTACCGAGGTCAGCGTCGCCGCCCGCAGGCAGAAAACCGGCATCAGAAACCCATTGCCAAATGGTTCAAAGCGCTCAAGTGCCGTGATATTTTCAAGCGATAAAAGCTCGGGCTTGATGACCTCAAAATCAATAAAGAGCGACGAGACGCATGGCTGCGTCACCATCTGGCTATATATGGCCAGCAATCGCTCGCGAAAGGCGTCAATATTTTCTTCGGCAATCGTGAGCCCAGCGGCCATTTCGTGGCCGCCGTAGTTTTCCAGCAGGTCGCTGCAGCTTTCTAGCGCTGCATACATGCAGAATCTGCCGATGCTGCGGCAGGAGCCACGGCCCATCCCGTCGTCATCAACGCTGATCATGATGGTAGGATAAAAAAACTGCTCGGCAATCCGCGCCGCCACGATGCCCATAACGCCCTGATACCAGCCCCTGTTTGCCAGTACCACAGGGCCAACCGGGCGGGATGCCGCCAGCGCCGCCTGCGCCTGTTCAAAGATATCCGCTTCAAGCTGCCGTCGTTCACTGTTGAGGCCGGTCAATTCCGATGCCAGTCGGTCGGCCTCGTCTTCACTCTCCGTCAGCAGCAAATCGACGGTCAAAGATGTCCGCCCCATTCGACCGGCCGCATTCAGACGCGGTGCCAAATTATAGCCAATCATGGAAACGCTGACGGCACGGCTTTCCAATCCAGCCACCCGCATCAAGCGTCGCAGGCCTGGTCGTGTTTTTTTGTTCAGTGCCATCATGCCACGTCGGATTAACACGCGGTTTTCGCCGACGACGGGCATCACGTCGGCAATCGTACCGATGGCCACAAGATCGCCGTATGTCTCAAGCAGATACTCCATGCTCCGGCTTTTTTCCAGCGCACAGACGAGCATAAAGGCAACACCGACACCTGCAAGTGATTTATTGGGAGACGGGCAGTCCTGCTGCTTGGGGTCAACGACGGCAACGGCCTGAGGCATCTCGCTTTTACAGGCATGATGGTCTGTAATGATGAGGTCAAGCCCAATTGAACGGGCGTAATCGGCCTCGCGGCAGGCCGTAATGCCGCAATCGACCGTAATAACAAGCGTCACGCCGCGCGCAGCCAGCGCGTCCAGCGCGGCGGCGTTCAAGCCATATCCCTCGTCCATGCGGCCGGGAATATAAATTTCAGCCTCAACGCCTTTTGCGCGGAAAAAGCTGGCCAGAAGGCAGCTGGACGTCATGCCGTCAACATCGTAGTCGCCATAAATCGCGATATGCTCGCCGTTATTAATAGCCTTTTGAATCCGGTCAACGGCGCGGTCCATATCCTTGAGGAGAAATGGGTCTGCAATCAGGCTGAAGTCATCGCACTGGAATGCCTCAGCCTCTTCGGTCGTCGTGATCCCGCGGGATGCGAGGGTGACGGCGACAAGCGGGTTTAAACCGCTTCGAGTCATACGGGCGGCGACCGCTCTGTCGTACCCTTTTATCTCCCACTTTTCGAATTTCATAGTAAACCACGAACCATTCCCGTTTGTATCTTTCAACTATATCAAAATATGACATTTTAAACAATAGAATTCTTAACGGTTTTACAGCTGTTTTTCACATCGCCCTCTAAGAATTTGCTAAAAAACAGGCAAAATGCCGACACTCAAGCAGCCATCCAATTAAGCGTCCGTATTGTACGCCCTGTTTGTCTGTGTTATAGTTAGGGCAACGAGCATAAATTTTGACGGAGGACGTCGGACATGGCTGAAATCACGCCGATGATGCGGCAGTATTTTGATATAAAAGAGCAAAATACAGACTGCATCCTCTTTTTCCGTCTTGGCGATTTTTATGAAATGTTTGGGGACGATGCGCTGACGGCGTCGAAAGAGCTCGATTTAACGCTCACCTCACGCGACAGACGGACGGAAGACCCCGACGAGCGGATACCGATGTGCGGCGTGCCATACCACTCGGCTGAGGCATACATCGCGCGTCTCGTCGCCAAGGGGTATAAAATTGCCATCTGCGAGCAGATGGAAGATCCGGCGCTTGCCAAAGGGCTCGTCGATAGGGATATTGTCCGCATCATCACACCGGGGACGCTGATTGAAACGTCGATGCTGGACGAAGGGCGGTCAAATTATCTGTGCGCCGTCTGCGTGCTACACGCGGAAAACGCCGTCTGTTATGCCGATGTGTCGACCGGTGAGATCGGTGTTTCGTTCTTTGACGGCAGCGACACCGCCCATGTGCTCAACGAACTGAGCGCGTTTTCGCCGGCTGAGGCCGTTTTAAACGTCGGCGCTTATGATAACAGCGATATTTTAAGCCTCCTGACCGATAAGCTTGGCTGTCTGGTGCAGCAGAGCGAGGCGCGATTTGATTTTATGCAGGCTGCTATGCGCCTTTGCGCACAGTTTAACGTCTCAAGTCTGGACGCGCTTGGCCTTGGCGGCAGCAGTGCCGCCGTCAGCGCCGTCGGTGCCTTGCTGTCGTATATGACGGACACGCAGAAAACAGACCTCTCCCACCTGAACACCTTACGTATGAACACCGCCGGCAAATTTATGGAGCTCGATCTTCAAACAATCAGAAACCTCGAGCTTGTCGCGTCGCAGAAGACTGGTGAAAAGCGCGGCAGCCTCCTTTGGGTGCTCGACAGAACAAAAACGCCGATGGGTCGGCGTCTCCTCCGAGCTTGGGTTCTCCGCCCGCTTTTGCACACGGCGGAAATCAAACGGCGGCAAGCCGCCGTTTGTGAATTGTTTTCAGACACCGTTACCCGCTCGGAACTTCTGAATATCCTGCGTGATGTGGGCGATATGGAGCGCCTTGTCGGCAGAATCACCTACGGCAGCGCGGGTTGCCGGGATTTAAAGGCTCTGGAATCAGCCCTCCGGCACCTGCCGTCTATCCTGTCGCTTTTGGCACCCATGCACACGCCGCTTTTAGCGGAGCTTCGAAAAATTGATAACTTGGCCGACATTGAAAGACGCATCCGGGAAACGATTGAAGACGAGCCGCCGTTTTCCGTCCGGGAGGGCGGTTTTATCCGGCGGGGCGTCAGCGAGGACGTTGACTATCTGCGCGGGCTATTAAAGGACAGTACGGGCGCGATGGCCGCCATTGAAGCCAAAGAGCGTGAGCGAACCGGCAAAAAGCTCAAGGTTGGTTACAACAAGGTCTTCGGCTATTACATTGAAATTCCGCGCTCAGCCTCCGACAATGTCCCAGATGATTACATCCGAAAACAAACACTCACAAGCTGCGAGCGCTTTATCACGCAAGAGCTCAAAGAGCTTGAGACGGCGCTTTTAACGGCGAAGGACAAGCTGTCCGCTCTTGAATACGCTCTTTTCGAAGATTTGAGAACAGCCGTTGCCAAAGAGGTCGGGCGTCTTCAGGCCGCGTCTTTTACCGTCGCCGCCGTTGACGTTTTGTGCGCGCTCGCGGAAGTGGCCGTTAAAAACAATTACTGCATGCCGGAGACAGACGTTTCCGGTGTGATAAACATTCAAGATGGCCGTCATCCCGTCGTTGAGAAGATGCAGACGGAAACACTTTTCGTGCCCAACGATACGCATCTCGATACGGATAACGCGCGGACGCTGATCATCACGGGCCCGAACATGGCCGGTAAATCGACATACATGCGCCAGACGGCCCTCATCGTTTTAATGGCGCAAATCGGCTCATTTGTGCCCGCCAAAAGCGCCCGTCTCGGGCTTGTTGACCGTGTATTCACGCGCATCGGTGCCTCAGACGATCTCGCGTCCGGCAAGTCGACCTTCATGGTGGAGATGACTGAGGTCGCCGAGATCTTAAAGGCAGCGACAAGCCGAAGCCTTCTCATTTTAGATGAAATCGGGCGCGGCACATCCACGTATGACGGGATGTCGATCGCCCGAGCCGTTTTAGAACACTGCGCCGACAAGAAAAAGCTCGGCGCAAAAACGCTTTTTTCTACGCACTACCATGAGCTGACGGTTCTGGAAAATGAGACGCCCGGCGTTAAAAACTACAACATATCGGCCAAAAAACGTGGTGGGGACATCATCTTTTTGCGAAAAATCGTCCCCGGCGGCGCGGACGACAGCTATGGCATCGAGGTCGCCAGTCTTGCCGGTGTCTCGGAGAGCATCATCCGCCGTGCCAAAACCGTCCTGTCCGACTTAGAGGCACAAAATGGCACGAAGACGCAAGCCACCGTCTCAGAAAACGACGATCAGCTGTCACTGTTGGATATGGCAGGCAGCCAAATTGCCCAATCGCTGAAAAAGACCGATTTAAACACGCTGACACCGCTTGAGGCGCTCAATCTCCTGTATGAACTGAAAAAAAATCTATGACGGCCGTCAAAAGGATGATATGGTGAAGCAGCAGTTTGTATCCCCGATGTCAACATCTGAACGTGTGCTCGGTCTTGGATATATCCCCATTCACGTCTTCTTCTTGCCGTGGCTTCTCAATTACACCTACACCAATGTTCTGCGAAACATGAACGTTGTGCTGACCGGGCCGAGCATCGATCTCATTTATTATATCGTCAGCTTTCTTTTTATTTTATTTTTCCTGTTCCGCTTTATGAAAGCGTCTTTTTTGACCTTTCTGGACGATTTTTTAAAGGGGCTTTTTTCGGCGGCTGTCGGCATTTTGTTCAGCTTTATCCTCATGGGCCTAATCTCTCTGCTGCTGCTTGTTTTTAACTTGGAGGGCGCAAACCCAAACACGGCGCAGGTCATCAGCCAGACGCGCCAGAACGCCGGTACCATCATCCTCATTGCCGTTGTCCTCGCGCCGATCGTGGAGGAAACGCTTTTTCGCGGCGCGCTTTTCGGCACGCTGCTGGAAAAAAACAGACTGCTCGCCTATATCATTTCCGCACTTTTATTTGCCGTCTATCATCTGTGGCAATACGTCTATACAACAGGCTTTGACTGGAAGATGCTTTTATATGTTTTGGAGTATCTGCCGCCGGCCCTTGCCCTGTGCTGGTGTTATGAGCGCACCGGCAGCGTATGGCCGCCTGTTTTGCTGCACGCAGCCATAAACCTCGTCTCAGCCCTTATCCTGCTTGATTGACGCATCCAATCTGCCGTGTCTATACGTAAATAAAAAGATTCTTCGTTTCGAAACAGGAAACGAAGAATCTTATTATTATTTATAGTAACGGCTTACAGCCGTTTTTTTCTGTCTTCATCCTTACGCATAAAAAGTGTGATTGCCGATGGTCATCGCATAAGGTCTCGTTTTGGCGGCCCAGCAATTCTTGGTGCTGGCGAAGTAGAGGGCATTACCCGCCGTATTCCCGCCATCCAGAACAATTTTTGCCGCGATGATGCTCTCTGCCGACGGCGTGTTGTAGATCGCACCGGAATATGCCGGGGTGAACTGGACGCCACTGCGTCTGTCGAAGATAACATCATGGATGGTGCTCGGGAATTTTGAAGAGGCGACACGGTTCATGATGACACCGCCAACGGCGATTTTTCCGGTCATGCTTTCGCCCCGCGCTTCCGCGTTAATAATGCGAGAGAGCCATTTCAGGTCGGTCTCGTCATAAAATTCGCTGCCGGGCTTAATCGCGCCGGTGCCTTTCGTCACAAAGACTGCTTGTGTTGCCGCATCCCAGGAGACTGTTGCGTCAAAGGCTTTGGCGAGAACGCGAACCGGTGCCATTAGACTGTTGCTGATGATAAAACAGCCCTTCGGTACAAAGAGGTATCTGCCGTTTGCTTCGATATAAATGCTGCCCGCCGTCGCTTTTAAAGTGAGGCCGGGTGCTGTGACGGTGGCGGTGCCGCTGTCCCAGGTGACGCTGTCTGCACCCATTGCCTCAGAGAAGGCGCGGACGGAGACATACGTTGTGGAAGCGACGACAAAGGGGTCTGTGCCAAGCTGGGTCGGCTGCCCGTCAATATAGAAGGCGGCGCGCTCCGGTTGTGTGTCGGGCGTTATAACTTCCGCCGACGCCAGTGACATGGATGTCAGAAGTGTCAGAATCAGAATGCCAGACACGAGTAGGTGCTTTTTCATGATAATTACTTTCCTTTCGTTTTTACCAGGCACCGAGAGGAAGTGGACGGCACCTGATATCCATGCCCGGCGCGAATGAGCGCCGTCACAGAGGTTGATTGTGATGCACACGGGATTTTAGATTTCAGCTTTCGCCGAGATCCCGTCTGTGCGGTTTATCATCAAAAACGTCAAAGACGTTTTGATTACACAAGTGAAATAATATTAACCGAGCCGTTTTCTTTAAAATAATCGGCTTCTCTCCGATGGCAGGAGAACAGAAGAATCTGCCGCTCGTTTGACAGCCCAAGGAGATAGTCGAGGGCAAGTGCCGCGCGCCGGTCGTCAAAGTTTGACAGCGCGTCGTCAAGAATCAGCGGCGCGGTCTTGCCGCTTGGCATAATGAGTGCGCTGACGGCAAGGCGGAGCGCTAAGTAAATCTGATCGGCCGTCCCGGCGCTCAGCGCCAGAACATTGCGGCTGACTGCTTCATCGGCCGTTCTGGCCGACGCATCAAGCGCCCGGTCAAAGGCCAGCTTTTCATACCGTCCGGCCGTCATCTTGCTGATAATCGCACCGGCTGTTTCACTCAAAAGCGGCGAAAAGCGTGTCTGTAGCTCGGCGTTAGCGCGATGGAGCGTCTCAACGGCGAGCGTCAGGGCTTCATACTGGGCCCGCTGTTCCGAAAGGGCTGACTCGGCCGCAATTTTGTCGCTCCCGAGTATCAAGGGGTCTCCCAAGGCGCGCGTTTCGCCGAGCATCATGTTATAGCGGTTTGTGAGGTCTGATAAACGCTGAGAGACGATCTGGAGTTCATTTTGCAGCGCCGGTCGGGAGTACTCCGGTTTCGCCATACCATCTATGAGGGGGGCGGCCTCTCTCGCCGTGCGGCCGGCGGCCAGTGTGTCGGCAACGCCTTGCGCGGCGCGCCAGGCAGCCTCTGCGGCACTGCGCTTTAATAGGAGCGCTTCAACGGCTGCCAGCGTCGCCTCCGCGTTGTCAATAGCTGCGTCCGGCGACAGGGCACGAAGCGATTTTAAGAGGCTTTCACGCACAGCGTCCAAAGAAGCCTCGGACGCCAGTACGGATTTCTCGGCGGCTACAACGTCTCCTTTTGCCTCTTGGCACCATTTGACCGTTTCGTTATAGCGGTTAAATTTGCTTTCGAGTTCCGAAGCTGATTGGACGCCGTAAGGCTCAAAGAGGGCCCGGCGCTTTTTCTTCAACCCATTTTCTCGGGCATAGAGCCAGATGAGCAAAATGACGCCGATAATCCCCGCCAGAGCGGCTGCCCATCGCAGGGGGCCGGGAAGAAAAACCGCAACGAGTGCGCCTGCCACTGTCAGAAGCCCCAGCAGCATAACGCCAAGGCGTCGCGCGGCATGATGACGGGGGGTGCGCTCAAAGGCCGCAGCCGCGTCGACATCGGCGGCACCACCACGCGCGTTAAAGGGGTCTTTTCGGCATTCTGCCTCGGCGGCAGTCAATCGGGCCCGCGCTTCATCAAGTCGCAGCCGGTCGTTTTCCGCCACAGCTTTTAAAGCTTCGAGGGCTTTTAAATCGCCGCGGACGGCGGCAATCGCTTCCGCCGGGGCTGGTCCGGCGCCACTGAGCGCCCGGACGCTATCATCAAAGGCCGCTTTGGCGCTTTGGAGCTTTTCCGATGCCTGTCGAAGGGCTTGAGACGCGTCAAAATCGTCCCATGCTTTTAAGGCATTTTTGAGCGCGGTCTGCCGTTTTTGAAGGTTTTCGGCCTCAAGGCGCGCATCGGCGGCACGTTCCAGATTTTCTTCAATCCGTGACAAGTTTTTGTCGAGCGCCGATATCTTCTCTTCAAGGGCCGGTATGGTACCGGATTTATTAAAACGGCGTTTCCTCAGCCATTGGCGCAAGCGCTCGTCACTTTCGCTGAAGGAATCTGTCTCATCGCCGGTTGTGACAAGGGCTGAAATGCGCTTTTCAAGTTCCGGCGTCTGGCCGATGCGCATACCGGCCTGTGAGATAAATGCGCTGCGCTCAAAGACGGCTTCGCCGACGCCTGTCAGCGTCTCCCCAGCCGTATCGGGAAAAAGGCCGGGAAACGGTTCGTTTGTTCCCGTAAAAACAGCAGAAAAGTCTTTCATCGGGAGTCTGCCGCTTGACGTGCGCTGGATTGTGACGGCCCGGCCGTCAATCTCAAGTTCCATCGTCCCTTCCATGGCTGTGCCGCTCCAGGGGCGGTAGCGCGTCTTGTCGGAGAGATATCCCGCCTTGTCGCGGTCGGCCGTTTTCAGGCCGTACAGCATCGTCCGGATAAAAGCGCACCATGTGGATTTTCCGGATTCGTTCGGCGCGTAAATGATATTCAGCCCGTCTTCTAAAAGAAGCTTTTTATTCTGTAAAAGCCCAAACGAGGCAGATAATCGTTTGATAATCATACCGGCTCCTCCCCGTTATTGAGGGCTGATATGCCATAGCGCAAAGCACGCAAGATGGTATCTTTCGCCGGTTCGTCGGCGGCATCATAGGCATTTTTGAGTTCCCGCAGGAAAATGCCGCGCAGAGTGTCGTCCCCCGCCGAGGCCCAGATGTCACGGGCGGGTTTTGTCATATTTTTAATCGCCAGGTCAAAAAACCGTTCAGCCAACTGGCTTTTGAGCGTCGCCAGATCAATTATCCTGTCTGTTGCGCCGGTGAGGATCAGCTTGTATATATCGCGGCTTGTCTCGTTCGGCAAAGCGCTAATAACGGCCTCCTTTGCGTCAAGCGCCCCTGTGAGGTCAACTGTTTGGATTTTATAAGCTCTGCCGCCAAGCGGCTTGAATCGGAGATCACAGCCGTCCTTTGACACGCTGCCGAGAATGACGCCTTTTTCCCCCGTCTCATCAAAGCCTCTCCCCTCCGGGCAGCCTGGATAGGCGTATGTTGTTTTTCCGGCCGTCTGAAAGCCGCTGAAAACGTGGATATGACCAAGCGCAAGATAATCAAGATTCGATGCGGCAATTTCCGCTTCGCGGATCGGGTTGTACGTATCACCGGCCGTATCGCCGTGCAGGGTCATAATATTTAAATAATCACTGTCCGGTGCTGTAAAACCGCTCAGAAGCGGCCTGCTGCACGTATCATTGAATCCGGCGCCCCAGACGCGGCAGCCAAGCTCCGGCAGGTCGACAAAGCGGATCAGCGGCGATGTGAAGATGTGAACGTTTTCCGGGAATCGGACATAGGCATAAGGCGATTTGGGGCAGTAATAGTCATGATTGCCCGGCGCAATAAAAACGTGCGCCTTCATGCGGGAGAACGCCTGCTGCAGAACCTCCTGCGTTTCATAGTAGGAGTTCGAGCTGTCCAACAGGTCGCCCGATAACAGCACGAGCGACACGCCCTCCTCTTCCGTAAGGTCTGCTATCTTGTCAAGGAGCGTGCGCTGCTCGCGGCGCCTGATCGCCGCCATCTCGTCTGTGAGCGCTTCGAAGGGTGAATCCATATGAAGGTCGGCGGCATGCAGAATCTTGACAGGCATCTCGTCACCTCATAAATGGTAACAATAAGTTACAAATTTTCGTTTCTTCGAGCTATTATAGAGCAATTGATTACAAAAAGAAACACTAATTTTGCCTCCCTTCCTAAAGTTTGGTAGGTTTGACACAAACAATGTGCTAAACGCTCTGATATGCCCCTGCCATTTTGTATAATATAGATAAATAAAATGGCCGTTATAACGGTGCCGCCGGGGCCCTTTCCTGTGGCCTCGCCGTTCTTAAACCACGAATTTTGGCACTAATTCTCTAAAAATACGGCTTTTTGAGGTACAATTTTACACTGTAATTTTAGCGCCCGCTCAAAAGGGCGGGCGCTTAGAACGTGTCGTTTTTTAAGGGCGTTATGCCGACGCGCCGGTGCTGGTGTATAGCTTATACAGGTATTTAAAGTCGGGCCGTCCGGCTGCATCCAGAAGTGATGCGTCGCGGTCGGCGTCCTCCCGCCTATTTTCATTGAGCGCCTCGATAATCGTGTCGGCGTCATATTTGCCAATGCCGTGACCGTAATAGAGCCCGCCGCCCAAGTCGATAACGTTTTCACCTTGCCACTCCGGTGTCTTGGGGTCGACGTCTGGGTTAGTAAAATAACGGCGGTCACCAGGAAAATAGTCCTTCTCCCGGTGCATCGCACCTGTCTCGCGCAGCGCGGCGCTTAAGTCGTGCCAGTTCATCAGCGTGATATTTTTAAAAGTTTTATTGAACGCATCTGGACCGAAAACCGCCGCCAGCGCTTTATAATAGATGATCTGGATGGCCGTGGCACATTCTGTTCCATAGTCCTGCCCGTTTTTGTAAATATCCGTGATGGCATCATACGGCTTTACGCCGCTCTTCAGCTCAAAGCCGCCGTCTCCGCGCCGTCTCCAGAAGGCCGGATTAGCTTTTGATTCTCTGAAAACTTCAAAGTCCATACCGCTTCTGCCGAGCTCGTCAGCTGCATTGATGATTTCGTGTCGCATCCGCAGCTCAAATTTCAGTTGTTCAATCGTGTCATAGTCATATGTCTCCGCGCTGGACAACATGGTGTTGAGGATATGACGTTCTGTACTGCCTTCGGGGTAGGTGTTCACAAAAGTGCCATCGAGCGGCTTGTGATCAATCATTATCATCAAATCGCCTCCGTCCGCTCTCCGGCGGCAATGACCTGCTCGGCCGTCTCTTTTTGTAGCCATACATCCCATAAGCGCATATCGCGACCGCGCAGCTGATAAGAGTAATCCGTCAGAATCTGCTGCTCGTCATCGTTTGCCTCTCTATAACGGCTCAAGCAGGCGCGCTCCGCCGTACTCAGCGGCTCCAGCGGTGCTCTGTACCGAGGGGAAATTTCTTTATTAAGGTATTTAGCTTCCCTGTCACAGCGCAAGTGGACGGGGTTTGTGATCTGCTGGAGGTGCTCTCCCGTCAAATAGAGATATGGCCCGTTTTGCCGGATCCAGTCGGTTACACGCCTGTGCAGTGCTCGTTTGTTCTCCCCGGGGTCGGCCGCCTCTACGTGCAAAATCTTTTGCGCCAGCGCCGCGTCCTTCGGGTTTGAGGAAAGCAGATAGTCGGCGATATGTAGCAGCGTTGCGGTATCCAGCGTCTGAAAAAAGCTCCAGACGAGGTCGTGTATGAGAAGCCCTTGTCTGTTACGCCGAAATATAAGATCGGCAACCAGTGCCAGCGCAGTCTTATCGTCAAATTTGATAATAAGAAGCGCCGCTACGTAGTCGATAACGGCATCAAACTCGTTTCTGAAGCTGGGGTCTGTCGGCTCGTTTTTGCCTGTCTCCAGCATCCAGCGCAATGTTAATTCAAGTGCGTCACCATCAGCCTCTTCCGCCGCCGTTCTCAGCCCAGAAAGGTTTTTTATTTTATCGGCGCAGAGCCCATAGGCAATCGCGTTGCGCCCGTTCAAATCACCGCACATATCGTGCGCGGCAACATCGCGCAGCAAGAGGAAAAATACCGGGAAAAGAAGGCTGTCGTCATCGAGCTGATTCAGCGCCTCCTGCTTATCATGACTAACAGCGTCATTAAAAACACGCCGGAGCAGATGAGTCCCGCCCGTCTGATAAGCCTTATTTAAATAGTTAAAGTCGTGGGTGCGCATAAAACTCCTGTTCTCCTTCAAATACCGAATAAAGTATCGGTTTAACATATATTATTGAGAACAGTCATTTTTGTTGCAGGCGACTCTTGTCTTATGTTGCAGATGCCTCTTGTCCAATATGGTGCGACCACCCCCGAACTTTTTGTTGATTTTGCCTCACCAGCCTTGACATTATGGATCGATTGTGTTAGTATTAAGTTCACCTCTTGCAAGAGTTAATATCGCGGAGTGGAGCAGTCCGGTAGCTCGTCGGGCTCATAACCCGAAGGTCGTAGGTTCAAATCCTGCCTCCGCAACCATATTGTGCAAGTAAAAAAGATAACTTGCCGGAAAGCCCAGAAACCGCAACGGTTTCTGGGCTTTTTCGTGTCTGCTTTTTCAAGTGCAAAAAAAAGATAACTCTGGCGGTTCCACCCCGTTGGTAGGGACTTGAACTAAATCCGAGGCATTTTTAAGCACTTTTTCGGAATGATTTTCCCGTTTATCCTCGATTGAGCAAAAATAATTTCTTAATTTTCTGTGTCTGTTTTGGTCTGTATCAAAATGTGATACAGACCAAAACATAATCAATACGTTTTTGAAGGCCGGCATTCAGTTATGAGTGCCGGCCTTTTTTGTTGTCAACTGAAAGGAGCAAAGCCAGATGAGCAAAGATAATCCAACCGCCTATTTCGATGAGCTGACCCAGCGCTTCCAGAGAGAACGCATCGCCTTCGCCCAACCCGAGGGCGACCGCCTCCCCATTCTCCTTGATGACCGAGAAATTGGTATTGTGACGCCCAGTGGATCAATGAGAGTTCGTGGTGAGTGTATTGATGATCCGGCAGTCAGTGACCTCTATCACCGTGCAGGAGCTGTAGCGGCGGAAGTGCATGAGTATATTGGCGGAGTTGGAGCAGGACGCGAAGCTCCATCTGGCGCTGGTCTATCGCGGCGTACAGGAAACAGCCGCAGAGTTTATAGCAGCGCAGGATGCGCTGATTGAGGAGCTCTACGCCGAGCCGGAGAAAGATACCGAGGAAAACTCGGAAAGTGAGGTCGCCGATCCTGCGTCTGAGAACACCCCGGAAAGCGAGGTAACTCAGGACAATGAACTTTAAGAAAAAGAGCATCTTCCACCGCGACGAGGATGACGATTATGAGCAGGAGGCGCAGGTCGAAAGCGGCGGTATTCTCGCCGTCTGGGGCAGCCCCGGCAGCGGCAAGACCGTCACGGCGGTCAAGCTGGCAAAGGCGCTGGCGGATAAAAAGAAGAATGTGGCACTGCTCATGTGCGACATGACTGCGCCCATGCTGCCTTGCATCTGCCCACCCTCCGAGCTGGAGTGTGAACGCTCCCTCGGCGGCATCCTCGCCGTGCCGCATATCACTTATGCGCTCATCAAGAACAACTGCGTCACCCACAAACGGATGTCCTACCTGACCTTCCTCGGCATGAAAAAAGGTGAAAACGAATACACATATCCGCCCTACACCGAACGACAGGCAACAGAGCTGTTGGACGGCCTTCGGGAGCTGGCTCCGTACATCATCGTAGACTGCGGCAGCTATATCGCCAACGACATCCTCTCTGCCGTTGCGCTGATGGAGGCCGACAGCGTTCTGCGCCTTGCCAACTGCGACCTCAAGTCTGTGGGCTACTTCTCCAGTCAGCTCCCACTGCTCAAAGATACCAAATGGGACGCGGACAAGCAGTACAA
This sequence comes from Oscillospiraceae bacterium CM, assembly GCA_022870705.1. NCBI lineage: Bacteria > Bacillati > Bacillota > Clostridia > Eubacteriales > Oscillospiraceae > Oscillospiraceae bacterium JHJ. The sequence goes on along the minus strand of CP072107.1, from coordinate 381,254 downwards.
GGTCGCATCCAATGTGAAGCCACAGCAGGCCGCCGAGCATATTGGCAAGGTGCTGGGCTCTGTGTCCTTCAAGTTGCCATATTCGCTGGAGCTGGAGGAACAGTATCTGGCGGGAAGCCTTCTCTCCGACCTCTCCATGAAGGATAGCCTACCGTTCAGAAAAGAGCTCGACAGGATACTGAAGGAGGTGTTCGGATGTTAGGTCAGAAAAGAAATGTCTCTATGTTTACCCCGGCAGAGCCTCAGCCTCCCATGCGGGAGTATGCTGAACCCGCACCTGAAAAGATGCAAGCGCCTATAATTTCCAGCGAAATCATTGCACCCGAAGAAGATGCGCCCCCGGTCGTGACGAATCCCGTAACGACCGGCAGGGCGCATTCTTTGTTTTTCGCCCCGGAGGACGACAGCCGTGAGTTCTCTGACGTCTGCCGCGAGGTGCAGGGCTATATCGCCTCAAATTACTCCACACTCATGACCGGGGGCGGCACGGACAGCCGTGATCAGATCCGGCGCTATGCCGCAAAGTACATCCAGGACAAGCGGATCGCCGTCAAAGGGATGAGTCCAGACGAGCTGGTGGACGCCATCTATTCGGAGATGGCGGAGTATGGCTTCCTCACCAAATACATCTTCGGCCACGGCATCGAGGAAATTGACATCAACTCATGGCGGGATATCGAGGTGCAGTATTCAAGCGGCCTGACGGAAAAGCTCAAGGAACACTTCGACTCGCCCGAGCACGCTATCAATGTGGTACGCCGTATGCTCCATGCCTCCGGCGTCATTCTGGATAACGCCAGCCCAGCAGTCATCGGCACACTGACGCAGAATATTCGTATCGCCGCGCTGAAAACGCCGGTGGTGGATAAGGAGGTGGGCGTTTCCGCCTCCATCCGTATCGTCAACCCACAGGATATGGAGAAGCAGGACTTTGTAAACGGCGGGACAGCCACAGATGAAATGCTGGATTTCCTCGCCGCCTGTCTGCACTACGGTATTTCCATCTGCGTGGCGGGCGCAACCAGCTCCGGCAAGACAACCATGGCGAACTGGCTGCTAACCACGATCCCCAACAACAAACGCATTTTCACCATTGAGAACGGCTCTCGCGAGGTAGCCCTCATCCGTGAGGAAAACGGTCAGGTGATCAATTCGGTCGTCAACACTCTGACACGTGACAGTGAGAACGAGCGCCAGTGCATAACACAGATAAGCCTGCTGGACATCGCTTTGCGCTTCAACCCCGACCTCATTTTTGTGGGCGAGATGCGCGGAGCCGAAGCAAACGCGGCGCAGGAGGCTGCGCGAACCGGCGTCGCCGTTCTGACCACCATCCATTCCAATTCCTGTGAAGCGACCTACCGACGCATGGTCTCCTTGTGCAAGCGCGCCGTGGATATGTCCGACGCCACACTCATGGACTATGTCACGGAAGCGTACCCGCTTGTGGTTTTCTGCAAGCAGCTTGAAAACAAACAGCGCCGCCTTATGGAAATCATGGAGTGCGAGATCCTGCCGAACGGGACGCGGCAGTATAACCCAATCTTCCAATATCACATTACGGAGAACCGCTATGAAGATGGAAGATACATCATCGACGGTTGCCACGAACAGGTACAGGACCTGTCCCACAGCCTGCAAAAGCGGCTGATCGACAACGGTATGCCGCAAAGCCAACTCAATCAATTTATCAGAAAGGAGGCAGGCGGCGAGTCGCCGCTGACAATTCGCGCACCTAACCCGGTGAGTGACATGAATGAAACGCCCGCGTCCAAATCCGAATATAGAGGGGAGGCTGTTTGAACTTGACCACATTACTCTTAGTCGCCAGCGTCGGCATGATTGTCGGCGCTTTTCTTATCCTTCGCATTTCACCCATGGACTTCACGCAAGGCATATTCCAACGTCTGACCTCCGCACCCAAAAGCATCCGCTCTGAGATCAACGAAAGCACCCACCGCAAAAAGAAATCCTTCCTGCGCCGGGAAATTGAGGACGCGCAGACAATCCTAAAGGCCACAGGCAAGGAAGCCCGCTTCCCCATGATCTGCGCCGTGTCCTTTCTGTTGTTCGCTATCGGCGCGGGGATTGCCATCGTCATGGGCAACTTCTTCCTTGTGCCGGTGATGGCGGTCGGGATGATGTTCATCCCGTTTTGGTATGTGAAGCTGACTGCTGGCCATTTCAAAAAAGATGTGTCCTCCGAGCTGGAAACGGCACTAAGCATCATTACCACAGCCTATCTCCGAAGCGAGGACTTTCTGACTGCCGTGGAGGAAAACATCAGCTACCTGAACCAGCCGGTCTGCGGCGTATTTCAGAGCTATCTCACCCGTGTGCGAAGCATCGACCCCGACATGGAAGCCGCTATTGCCGAGCTGCGAGGCTCCATCGACAACGAAGTGTTCGGTGAATGGTGCGATGCGGTTTTGGCGTGCCAGTATGATCGTGGGCTGAAAACCACCCTTACACCCATTGTGGCCAAGCTCTCGGATATGCGGATCGTCAGCGGCGAGCTGGAGAACCTCGTGTTCGGCCCCCGCAAGGAGTTCATCACCATGGCGGCGCTGGTGGTGCTGAACATCCCTCTGCTCAAGTTCATCAACGCCGACTGGTACGCTGTCCTGATGCACAGCATCCCCGGACAAATCGTGCTTGCCATCTGCGCCGGAGCGATCTTTATTTCCTTCGCTTTTGTCGTAAAGCTCACGCAACCCATTGAGTATAGGAGGTGACGGGCGTGACATTTTTGCTATTTTTATTTGGATGCGCCCTCGCTGCCGGGCTGTTCTTCATCACAGCAGACATCCTCAAACTGCCCAAAATCTCCACCGAGAGAGCCCTGCTATCGGCGGGAAAGGCGGAAGCAAAGCGCATGAAGTCGCTGGATGCGCTGTTCCTCGGCTGGTCGATCAAGCTCTCGAAGTTCATCCACATGGACGAGTACAAGAGGGCTCGGATGGTTCGGACGCTGAACGCGGCAGGGCTGGACATGACCCCGGAGGTCTACACGGCATATACCATCATCAAGCCCTGTTCCATGCTCCTGCTAGTAATACCGTGCCTGCTCATCTTTCCGCTTCTCGCGCTGGTAGTCGTCGTTCTCGCCATTCTCGTCTACTTTAAGGAAACTCGCAAGGCGGACGAAAAGGTGGCGGAGCGCCGTGACAAGATCGAAGCGGAGTTGCCGCGATTTGTGGCGACGGTTGAGCAAGAGTTGGCGTCCAGCCGCGACGTACTGACGATTCTCGAAAACTATAAGCACCATGCTGGTGCGGAGTTTGCGGCAGAACTCGATGTGCTGACCGCAGATATGCGCTCGTCCTCCTATGAGGCGGCGCTGGTTCGCTTCGAGGGCAGAATCGCTTCGCCCATGCTCTCGGATATTACGAGAGGGCTCATCGGCGTACTGCGCGGCGATGACGGACGGTTATACTTCCAGATGCTCAGTCACGACCTCAAGCAGCAGGAGCTGCAGCGGCTCAAGGCAAAGGCGGCAAAGATCCCGCCGAAGATCCGCGTGTTCAGCTTTATCATGCTTGCGTGTTTCATGCTGACCTATGTGGTCGTCCTCGCCATGGTCATCCTTGATTCCATGACGCTGCTGTTTTAGGGAGGTGCGCTGTGCTGAAGAAACTGAAAGCCGGGAAACCCGGCGAAGGGTATATCGACGTGGTCGTGCTGATCCTCTGTGCCATGCTGGTGATTGGTCTTGCCGTGAAGGTGATGCCGGTTTACATTGCCAAGCACAATCTCGACACCTATGCAACAGAACTGGTGCGGGAGGCGGAGATCGCCGGTCAGGTCGGCAGCGCCACCAGCACCCGTGCCTCTATCCTTTCGGAACGCCTTGGGATCTCTCCGCAGGTCTCATGGTCCAGGACCGGACGCATCCAGCTCAACGAGGAAGTAACCGTCACTTGTAGAATCACGATGGACATCGGCTTCGGCGGGCTCGGCTCCTTCCCAGTGGAACTGGTGGCACAGGCGACAGGCAAAAGCGAGGTGTATTGGAAATGAGCAAGATCATGCCGTACCCACTCCGCATCGCCAAGTGTACCAAGAAAGCCATCCAGAGGCCAACAAAAAAGCAGTCGGAATCCAAAAACAACAAGCACTTTCTTCTGAAAGGCAAGCGCGGCGATGGGTTCCCTCTGACCATCGCTGTCACACTCTGCCTTCTGCTCATCATCTGCGGCATTTCCGAATACTTTCGGGTGACCATTATTGCACAGGGCGTTCGGGACGCCGTGCAGCAGTCGGTCATCAGCACCGTCAACGACAATTATGACGACGTCTACCACGCCGTCCGGGAGGGCTACGCAGCGGGATACTCGCCGACCGATGACGAGTCGTGGGAGGAAACCATTGATACCGGAAACATCTACGCGCAGCTTGCCGTAACGCTCGGCCTGACAGCCAACGGCAGCGACAGCTATTGCAGCTACGCCGGCGACGAGCTGGAGTACACCATATCCAACCTGTCGGTGACGCTCTCCAACAACGGTCTTGCCAGCGGGGAGAGCGAGGGCTATCTGGCGGACGCAACGCTGGTGCTGGAGGTGCCGTCCGGCTTTGCGGGAACAGTTTTGCCGCCTGTTCGGATGCTGCTCAAGGTACAGGCAAAATATATCCCAAAGTTCTAATAATTCTTTGCTTTTCCAATAGACTTCCGCACCCTTCTGTGGTAGGGTGCGAATTAGAGGGATATCCACAGAGATAAGAAAAGGAGGCAAAAACTCTATGAAAGATAAGACAAAACGCACATGGCTCATCGTGCTGGGCGTATTGGTCTGCGTGGCGCTGGCGATAACGATAGCAGGGCGATTCGCCTCACCGACGGCCACCGACCCTGAGCTGAATGGTGATACCGCCACAAGCACCGACCCCGTGGTAAATATCGATACGCCGGATAGCTCTGGCGTGAATGTACAGATCAACACCGGAAATCCAGTGACCGATCCTGCGGCCGGAGCCGACAGCGAGGGCACCGAGCAGACCATTCAGGCAGCGCCGGTCAAGCCCGACGCACCGGAGAATCCAACGCCTGTCGAGGACGACCACGGCGACGAGGATGTGCCGGAGTCGGAGCGCAACACCGAAACGCCACCCACCTACGCACCGGAGCAGACAACAGTGACCACTCCGTCCGACCCGCAGGGCGGCAGCACGAATGCAAGCGGTGCTGTGTATGTACCCGGCTTCGGATATATTGAAAGCAGCGGCGAGGGTACGGCAATCCAAGATGACTCAATATATGAGAATGGCAACAAAGTCGGCATCATGGACTAAAACCAGAAAAGCAACTACTTGGGAGCGCAGTCGAGAGGCTGCGCTCCTTCTGCACTCTAAGGAGGTGTTCTATTGAAACGAATACTATCAGCCATCCTCTGTGTCGTGATGCTGCTGTGTTTGACCGTTCCTGCTTTTGCCACCGGCGACCCGAACATTGATACGGGCGGCGGTGGCCTCGGCAACGGTTCAGAGGGTAACATCTGGTATGGAGATTCCGGCGTCCGGGTGACTATCGTGGATGCGGAAAGCCACACGCCAGTCTCATCATCTGTTGACCTCATTAAGCCCCCGGAGTATGTGTTGGCATGGAATAAATCGAACATCATTCACTTCGGAAAAGTCAGCAAACTCGAATATAATGCTGGCACAGGGTTAAGCCCTACCGTTGGAAGCTACACTTATATTGTTCCGTCTCAGACGCTTCCCAAAATAATCGCCACAAACAGTGGAACCGGAAGTATTGCTGCTATCAAGAGCTATTTTTGTGATGAACAGGTCTTGCGCGGTATTTGCAGCTACACCAATTTTGCCTATGAGGATCTCATCAGCGGCGATTATAAGCTGGTCATCGAACCGCTTGCTGCTTTTCTGTATCGCAGCGCGGCATTTGTCATGACTGCCACCGAAGCTGCGCTCTACGACCAGCAGGTGGGAGGCAAACTGAACGCATTGATGGGCAAGCTGACGCACAAAAACCTGCCCCTTGCGCTGTTTCTCGATACTTCTGACCTTGGATACCCTGCATGGAGCGGCAGCACAACGCAGAAAGTCAGCAACTCCGACATTCTATCTTCCCTCGGTATAGGCATCGTTCGATTTAGTGACGATATTGACCCCTATGTGCCCTCAGAGTTTGACTACGAATACCGCGTGGATACCGACGTCATCACCTCCGTGGAGGTGGGCGGTGGTCAGTCGGACCCGGACAACCCCGTCAGCGTCCAGTTTACCATTGAAGGAAGAACCTATACCGTGAGCGAGGTGTACTACCCGGAGGGCGACAGCCAGCTTGCGTGGGTAAAATGGCACACGCCCGATGAGCCGTGCGTGATCACCATTGGCGTATCGACAAGCGGTGGAGGCTGGACGCAAAGCACAGTAGTCTGCAATATCACCGACCTTGACGGTAACGACCCGCCGAACCCAATCGCCACTGACCGCAATGATGGATATTCGGCAAGCACCATGCCGACCAACGCAGAGGTCACCTCGACGAGCTGGGGCATCTGGTCTCCGTGGTGGCATGAATATTGGGAATGGGTCCCCAAATGGGAGAAGTGCTGGCACAGCTCTTGGGTAGATACATCCTATACCGATGCGGATGGCAATAGGGTCAGCGATGGCTATTGGGACGACTGGTATCATTGGGTGGACAATGGCTGGTGGGAGGATCACGGCTGGTGGGAGTTTGATTATAACAGCTATACTGCCAGTCTTACCGCAACCATGAGCATAACGCCTGACGACAAATCTCCCACTGCGACTGCCAACACCACCAAAAGCGGCTATGGCATACAGCAGAGCGTGAGCGCCAGAGTTCGCACCGACCAGTCTGCGGCAACCACTGCAGCGCAGAACGCCGTGACTTACTTCCCGGAGTTCGGCTACGAAACCTATTGGCGGCTACTGGACAGGACGCTCACCGGCAGAAGCTCAGAGTTTGAGTTCAAGACGAATCGCTACTCCACCTATAATCGCCGCACCCATTTCACGCCGCTCTGGTTCCCTGACGGAGCGTACACGCCCTATACATGGCTCCTCGACTGCTGGACGCCTGCGGGGATGCTCAGTATGAACATGACCGACAGCGTCACCATCCGGGGGAACTTGTGGGAGGAATGGCACATCGCCCCGGCAAAACCGTAAGCGCATCAACAAGGCCACCGAGAAATCTGTATCTCGGCGGCCTTTATTATTTAGGAAAGGTTTGAAATTTATGAAAAGCAAAAAGAAGCTCATCGTCGCAATCTGCCTTGTCCTTCTGGTCACTCTGTGCATGGCGACACCCGCTCTCGCTACAGGCGATGTTGCCGGAGCCATTGAGGGAACATGGAGCGATGCTTCCGAGCAGATCAAGCAGGTGGTCAACAATGTGGTGTTTCCAGCCATTGACCTCATCCTCGCAGTTTTCTTCTTCGCCAAGCTCGGTATGGCGTACTTCGACTACAGAAAGCATGGTCAGTTTGAGTGGTCAGGCCCTGCGATTCTGTTCGCCTGCCTCGTGTTTACACTGACCGCACCTCTCTATGTGTGGGATATTCTTGGAATGTGAGGTGACCCTCTGAATGAGTCATATAACACTGACTACCCGCAATGGAGATACGCGAGAACTGTCCCTGCCGCTCCATGCGGAAGAATTTATGGCAGGGTCGGTTTCGTACTATCTCGCCTACGGACAGGCGAAGGCGCATTTCGATACGCCGGACAAAGAACTTAATGAGGCGCTGACAGACCGCTTGCCCGAAGAAGTCGAGGGCGGCGTAAAGGAGTTGAGTCTGCTGGCATACATCCTCGACAGGAAAGATGCGGAATGGCTGGCACAGCTTAGAGACAACCTGCCGGAGAGTCCCGGCAGCATCGGTGAGCTCGTCCAAAGCGCCTACTCATCCTTCGAATGGGATCACCTGATGGAGCGTTACACGCGAAAGCTGAATCAGGATATTGAGAGCCAGCGCATGACCGGCGGCGAGCTCTTTGACCATGTTATGCAGTGCGCCAGAGAGAACGGCGACCTCGCCAATTTTGACGACATCTGCGATTATGTCCTGCCGGATGACCGGCACAAAGAGAAGCTGTGCAGCTATGAGTTCGATATGCTTCCAATCGTCAATTTCGGAGGCTCGGAGGGCATCTACATCGACTGCGGTCTGCGGGGAAAGTTTGACGAAAGTGGACGCGACTCCATCAGCGTCGGCACGATCAAGACACTTTCCGCCAATCTGGACGCCTGCAAGATTATGGGCGAGCTGTGCGGCGTGCTCATGTATCACGAAAGCAAGTATGTTAATGAGCACCTCACGCTGTTCGACTCCTCGGAGTCCATTGAGCGTATGCTCACGAAGCCGCTCCTGCTGGAACAGACGCAGGCAGAAGCGCTGCAGATGAGTGGTCAGCAGATGTGAATGGAGGCGCGGAAAGAGAGGTGATTTAGCAATTGTTTATATGGGATTTTCTGCTCGGCGACGTCATGGATCAGATCATCGATTGGGTCTACGGGCAGATAATTGGTTTTCTCGGGGACTTCTTTGCCCAAATGGGCAACATGGGTGTCGAGCTGTTCGAGATGAGCTGGGTACAGAGTATTGTGCTGTTTTTCTCTTATCTGGCATGGGCGCTCTATGGCGTCGGCCTTGTGGTGGCGACGTTTGAATGCGGCATTGAATACCAGAACGGACGAGGCAGCGTCAAGGATTCTTTGCTCAATGCCCTCAAGGGCTTTATGGCGGTTAATCTGTTTACCATTGTCCCGGTGAGGCTGTTCGAACTGTCCGTCAATTTGCAGACCAGTCTGACCTCTGGCATCACTGGTTACGGTAGCGGTATCGACACGCTGGCGACACAGATCATTGACAGTCTCAGTACGGCGGGAACAGCCGAGGAAGCGCTCAGCGCCGGAGTGTTCGGTGGGCTCGGTGCGATCACAAGCCCGATCCTGCTGCTGTTCATCATCATTATGATGGGCTACGCCGTGATCAAGGTGTTCTTTTCAAACCTCAAGCGCGGCGGCATCCTGCTCATCCAGATCTCGGTGGGCTCTCTGTATATGTTCAGCGTTCCCCGCGGCTATATGGACGGCTTCATTCAGTGGTGCAAACAGATCATCGGTCTGTGCCTGACCACCTTCCTGCAAGCCACAATTTTGGTAGCGGGGCTGATGGTCATACCCGACCACTGCCTTCTGGGGCTTGGACTCATGCTCTCAGCCGGAGAGGTGCCGCGCATCTGCGGAGCGTTCGGTCTGGACACCAGCACCCGCGCCAATATCATGAGCGCGGTCTACACCGCACAGGCGGCGGTCAACACGACGCGCACCATCGTGCAGGCCGCACCAAAGTAAAGAAACGGAGGCAATATGAAACTCATTTATATAGCGTCCCCCTACGCCGGGGACGTTGAAGTCAATACGGAATTTGCCAAGGAAGCGTGCCGGTTCGTGATGAGCGAAGGGCACGCTTTTTTTGCGCCCCATCTGCTCTACTCGCAGGTGCTGGACGAGGGTAACCCCGCCGACAGACAGCTCGGCCTAACTATGGGGCAGGAAGCTCTTTCCAAGTGCGACGAGCTGTGGGTGTTCGGTGAAACCATCTCCGAGGGGATGCAGGGCGAGATTGACGAAGCGCGACTGCTCGGCATTCCCACAAGATATGTGCAGACACAGAGTATGGCAGAAAGAGAAAGGCCGTTTGCGGGAAGGCATCCCTTCTGCTCCATGCGTTTGTAAGCTATGCTGACGATGGGAAGCCTTTTCGATGGGATCGGAGGGTTTCCCTTGGCTGCGGTACGCAACGGAATAATACCCTTGTGGGCGAGTGAAATCGAAGCCTTTCCCATCGAGGTAACACAAGTGCGATTCCCTGACATGGTTCATGTCGGGGATATCACGAAGTTGGACGGAGCAATACTGCCACCCGTAGACATCATTTGCGGCGGAAGCCCGTGCCAGGACTTATCCGTAGCCGGAGCCAGAGCAGGACTTGCCGGTGCGCGATCCGGCCTCTTTATGGAGCAATGCCGCATCGTAAAGGAGATGAGAGATGCAGACATACAACGAGGTCGAACAGGTCAGTCTGTTCGACCCAGATTTATGGTCTGGGAAAACGTCCCCGGAGCCTTCTCCAGCGGGGTGCCAAAGGGCGAGGACTTCCGCATCGTCCTCGAGGAAATCGTCCGAATTAAAGTACCAGGCGTATATGTCCCTCGACCTGACGCCGGGAGCTGGGAATCTGCTGGGCGAATCATATTGGGAGATGCTTTCTCCCTGGCGTGGCGATGCCTTGATGCTCAACACTGGGGTGTCGCCCAGAGAAGAAAAAGAATCTTTCTTGTCGCAGATTTTGGAGGCCTCGCCGCAGAGAAAATACTATTTGACCAAGACAGCCTGTCTGGGAATCCTGCGCCGGGCCCGTGAGCGCGGCAAGGAGCTGCCGGAGCAGCTCAAGACGGCATTGGAGATACAAGCGCGAGTCACAGAAGAAGATATCGGAACAGATGAGCCGACCGGATTTGACGGATACAAAGGCAACCTCACAAGCGAAGTCTCTTCCACTCTTGGTGTGAACTGCGGGATGTCGACAGGGCGAAACGGCGTCATTGCCCCGGTTGCCTTTGCCGCCAACCAGCGTGATGAGGTGCGGGATCTCCATGACATTGCCGGTGCCTTGGGCGCTCAGCCGGGGATGAAGCAGCAGACCTTTGCTGTAGAAGGATGCCTGACCCCGTGGGACACTCAGCAGGAGCGCATCTTCACCCCGGAGAGCAAAGCGCCGACGCTGGCCGGAGCAGACGGTGGCGGCGGGAGAAATCCCGCAGGTCTGGTATTTGCGGCAGGCTTCTCCGCAGGTCAGGGTGCAGCGGCGGGAGGCATTGGGTATCAAGAGGAAATCGCGCCGACGCTCAAGGCTGCGGAAAGCGGCTCCAACATGGTGCCGTCCATCATGTGTCTGATGGATCAGGGCGGAGCACAAATGTCCTGCACCGAGGATAAAACAGGAACGCTGCGGGCACAGGAGCATGGTCACCAGCCACTCGTCTTTGAAAATCACGGCATCGACAGCCGCTACACCGGACCTCATGATGTCGCTCCGACCATGTCGGCCCGATACGGCACAGGTGGAAACAATGTGCCGCTCGTCAGTCAGGAGCCGGACAACTTCTGCATCGCCGGCAACATCATCGACAGGCAGGTCAAAAACGGCGGCAACGGTCTCGGTTGTCAGGAGGACATCGCATACACCCTGACTGCGACCGACCGCTTATCTGGATGTCCGGATAAGCGGTCTAATCCCGAGGGTTGACTTATCCCGATGTTGTCAGGTAAGGGCGGAGCTACTTGTTGAGAATCAAGTATGTGTTTTTCCGTTGTCATTATAAAACCTCCAGATAATAATATTAAAAGTGGTCGGGTAGGCTAATGCCGACTCGGCCACTTTTGGACTGAATCATATTGTTTCAACAGACTATGCAAGACCATACAAACGCTTGATCATCTGCTCGTCATTTTCCCAAATCGGCTCGATTGTAGCATTGGCTTCACATTTATCCGTAATTTTTTGTATGGCTTGCCTTTTCATTTCAGTATCGGCCCAGGCATAGATCCGAGTAGTGTTTACATCGGCATGTCCGAGAAACTCAGAAAGTAAAACCAAAGGCATGCCGCCCCGATACAAGTGCATCGCTCTGGAATGGCGTAGCTGGTGTGGGTGAACTCTATCCGGAATCTCTGAGCACATTTTTTTACCGGTCTCTCCGTATTTACGCATAAACAGAGAAACGGCATCCGAAGACATTTTGTTTCTGTGGCCATGAGAAATTGTGTAGAACAGAAAATCCTCATCTTTCCTTGATATTGCAGGATGAGCTGTATTAAGGTAATTCTTCAGGTGCCCAGCAACTTTGGTCGAAATTGGTAGTTTTCGCATTTTAGTCCCTTTACCTGTAAGATAAACAGACGGGGTATTTTGCTGCAATTCCAAATCGCCAATCCGCAAATCCAACAGTTCCTGACACCGTGCGGCAACGTCATACATTAAAATCATAAAACAAAAATCCCGAAAACCTGTTGTATTCTTAGTGTTAGGTTGCAGAAATAATGCTTCGAGAGCAGGCAAACTCATGAATTCCACTACCTTACCGTGGGCTTTTTTAACGGGTACGTTTGCTAACTCGACCTGGAAATAGACCTTTGCCGGATCGACAATGCTTGAATATTTCGCAAAAGAGCGGATCGCCATCAAGCGCAGATTTACAGTTTGAGGTGAGCATTCCCGCGAAACTGTGAGCCAATCCAAAAAGCCGCAGACATTTGTATAAGTCAGATCATCGAAACCTATCTGAGCATACCCAAGGCCAAGTTCTTCCTTAAAATATTGAAGCAGGAGACTCAATGATTCCCGATAGGATTTTTGCGTATTTTTGCTGTAGTTTTTTTGTTTGAGTAAATATATCTCAAGAAAATTTTTAATTGTTTTGAAAAAGCGTTCGTCTTTCATCAGCATCGCTCAACCTCCGGAATCATTTCTACGTAATCTTCAAGGTGAAGATCTGACATTTGTGGGAAAAATTCAGGCACCAGATGAATGTAATAGGCGGTGTCAGATAGATTTTTGTGTCCCATATACTCGCTGAGATAAGCAAGACAGGCATTGACATCCTGTCCTTCCTTCATCCATTGATACAAACGATGTGTGGCAAATGTATGGCGGAGATCATAAAGTCTGGGTTCGTTCCCTGCGCAATGGCGATATAGTCCGGCCTCAATCAAAAATTTCCTGAAGGTGGGAATGATCCACTCTTGGGAATACATCCCCTCTCCGCGACTGCTTGGACTGGGGAAGAAGAATCTTCTTCCCGGATAGATCAACCCAACTTTTTTAGAATACCGGCGGCACAATTCCAGTATTGAGCCCGAAAGCATGACGATGCGGTCTTTATGACCTTTGGATTCCAGTATTTTTACACAGCCAGTATTAAGATCAACATCTTCCGGACGTAGGCGACGAGCTTCAATTGGCCTTAATCCGCAGCAGTAAATCATTCTGAACATCACGGAAACAACTAAGTGCTTTGCTGGCGTTCGGGTTGATGGTTGGCATTGGTCAATCACACTAAAAATGGTAGATAGTTCCTCTTTGCCAAAGACTAACCAAACGGAGCAGAATCGGGGTAAGAACTATAAAAAGTAAGACGATTTCCGTACAGAGGGGCTTACAAATTGCCAGTAATTATATTATAATATGAGTAATTTTGCGTGATCCGGCCAGGAATCGCATAACATCGGGCCAAGGTTCGCATGACATCCGGCCAGCGTAGTGACACCCAAAACCGCGCCTTGTACAATGGACAAAACCAACGTACAGGGGGCAGGGTAATGAGGTGTACAGAGAAAATGAGAATTATGGAGATTTTGCGGCTGTGGGAGATGGGACTCACGCAGCGGGAGATCGCAGAAAGCGTTAAATGCGGGAAGAGTACCGTGGGCGAGATCCAGCACCGCTGTACGGAGGCAGGGCTGAACTATGACCATGCCACAACCATGACCAACAATGAAATCCGGGAACTGCTGTATCCGGATTCTTTCGGAAAGAAATCCAGCGTACCAGACCCGCCGTGGGAAGGCATCCACAAAGTCCTCCAAAGCCGAGACAACCGCAAAAACATGCGCTACATATGGGAGCAGGATTATGCCAGCTCCATGAGCTACAGTCAATTCTGCCGCCGATACAAGGACTGGAAGGACGAGGCCGGCAAGAATGTGGTTATGTCCATCAACCGTGAGCCCGGCAGAGAGCTTTTCGTGGACTGGGTCGGCGACACGCTGGACTGCGTAGTGGATGAATCCACGGGCGAGCTGCTTACCGCCCACTTCTTCATCACGACGCTTGGAGACAGCTCCTACCCGTTTGTGGAAGCCTTCCCGGATGAGAAGGCGGATAAGTGGATCAAAGGCCATGTAGATGCCTTGGGGTGGTATGGCGGCGTGCCGAAGATTATTGTCCCTGACAACACCAAAACGGCGGTTACCAGCGCCCGGTATTACGATCCGGAGATCAACAAGGCATATTGGAGTTTTGCACAGCACTATGCCGTTGCCGTCGTCCCCGCCCGGATTCGCAAGCCGCGGGACAAAGGTTCTGTTGAATCCGGCGTGGGCTGGCTGGAGATCTGGCTGCTGGAATGGCTTCGCGGCCAGGTGTTCTATTCGTTCCGGGAACTCAACGCAGCCATCAAGAAGCGGGTCAGACAGCTCGCTGCCAAACCGTTTCAAAAGAGACAGGGTTCCCGGGAGAGCGTATTTCTTGAGATAGACAAGCCGGCGCTTCGGCCTCTTCCGGCGCAGCCCTATGAGTTCGCCGAGTTCATTGACCGGCGGGTGCCGGACAACTACCACGTGGCGTGGGACGGCTTCTACTACTCGGTTCCCTACACCCTGTACAAGCAGACGGTGACACTGCGCATATCCGGCAATGTCATTGAAATTCTCGATGAAAACGGCGACAGAGTTGCCACCCATGAGCACCGCTATTCCGGAAGCCGTTATGTGACCATCTTGGAACATATGCCGCCCAACCACCAGCATCAGGTCAAGTTCAACGGTTTCGACGGTCGTAGATATTCCGACTGGGCCCAAAAGATCGGAGAAAACACCACCGCCGTCATAGACAGGCTTCTGAAACAGCAAGCCGTCGAAGAACAGGCGTATCGTTCCTGTATGGGCATCCTCCAGATGAGTCAAACTTACGGGAATGAGCGTCTCGAAGCCGCCTGTGCCATGGCGCTCGGTATGCATGCCGCCAACTACACCACCATCCGGAACATTCTGAAGAACGGACGGGATACCGGCAGCGTTCCCTCGGCAAAGCCAACCCCCGAACATGAAAATCTGCGCGGCAACGTGTGGCAGTGAGAGGGGGTGAGAAAATGATCAATCAGACTCTGGAGAAGCTTCAGGCCATGAAGCAGGCAGCTATGGTTGCCGAATACCGCCGCCAGCTCGAAACCGGCGCGATGAATGAGCTGAGCTTCGAAGAACGCCTCGCTATGATTGTGGATGCGCAGTGGCTGTCCCGGCAGAACGCCCGGTTAAAACGGCTGCTTCACACAGCGAACCTCCGCGATACTTCGGCGACGCTCTCCGACCTTTCCTACAAGCCGGAGCGAATGCTGGATAAGAATAAAGTGGCGCGGCTTTCGGATCTGCAATGGATACGGGAAGGGCGGAACCTGTTGGTTACCGGACCTACCGGAACGGGAAAGACCTATCTGGTCAGCGCCTTTGGGCGGGAAGCCTGCCGGGCGGGCATGACCGTCCGCTGTTACAAAATGAGCAGGCTGCTCCTGAACCTGTCTGTCGGGCGCGGCGACGGAAGCTATGAAAAGCTGATCGGCGATTTGAAGAAACCCGATCTTCTGATCCTGGACGATTTCGGGCTTGAAACGCTGCAGCCCCTGGCCTGCCTGGACTTGTATGAAGTCGTGGATGAACGAAGGGCTCAGAAAAAGGCAATCGCCATCTCGGCACAGTTTCCAGTCAGCATGTGGTACGGCACGTTTGCCGACAAGACTATTGCCGACGCCATTATGGACCGACTCGTTACCGGCTCTGTCCGGTTCGAGCTCGGCGGTCCGACCATGCGGGACGATCCTGCAAAATTATACTCCGCTGATGACACGGCCAACTGACCGTGCTATACTGCAAAAAACAATACAGCGTCACTATGCTAAACCGGCGGTCATTGCCGGCCGGATGTCATGCGACATCTGGCCGGATCAGATGCGAACCTTGGCCGGATGCCGGAGAATACGCAATAATACAAGCATAAAATTTTAGGTTGTTTTTATTATGTCAGTAAATTAATAATATTACTATTTAACATCATTGAAGGAGGATTAATATGGACAGGACAAAAAAAGCGTGGATTAATGGCATATTTTTGGTAGTCACTCTGATTATCAATACACTAGGTGCTATTGGTCTAATAAACGGTCTCTCACAAAAACAAATTTCGGACATGTATCTTACTCTAATAACACCTAGCCCTGCCACCTTCAGTATTTGGAGTGTAATCTATTCATTGCTCATTATCTCTATAATTGTAATGATCTTCAGAAAAAATGACCCATATTATCAGAGTGCTGTTGACCAGATTAGCACCCTTTTCTGTATTTCCTGTGCATTCAATATCGCTTGGATTATTTCTTTTTCCTTTGTGTTGGTTGAGTTATCTGTGCTTTTCATTCTTGCATTTGTCGTCACATTATCCTTGCTTTGCCAGAGGCTTCTAAAGATCCATGAAAAGAAGCGTTGGCTGCTGCCTTTAAGCTTCGGAATTTACACTGGCTGGTTGTTTATTGCGACTGTCGTTAATATTGCTGCGGCGCTCGTCAAGATGAATTGGAACGGATTTGGAATAGCCGACAATGTATGGGCAATTGTTATACTTATTATAGCAGTCTTATTGGTCATTGTGGCCCAATTAAAAAACCGTAGTGCTACTTTTTCGCTGCCAATTGCATGGGCTTATTTTGGTATCTATCAATTCTTGAAATCATCGGAAGGGTTTAAAGGAGAATTCGCTCCGCTGCAAACCACTGCGCTTGTAGGAATGGTTGTCTTGATAGGTGCGGCTGCCATCCGGCTATATCGAAATCATTTTTCGTTGCTCCCGGCGACAAATGACAACATCAAATAAAATAATAGGAATTGAGCAAATACTCCTGCTTATATTTATCTGCCAGCTTGAATAAAAACCGTTTCAAAGAAACCATTGATGAGCCACTTTTTTGACAAAGTTGCAAAAGGTTAAAAAATCGTTCTTTCTCTTTGGTGCTTGCCATGCCCTTGAAATAACCCCAGACATGTAATGCGGCATTGACCCCATTTCCTGTAACGGCCTCCTGCGCATAGGCATGTTCAATTGCTTGGTAAAACACAATTGCAGGGTATGAAGTTTTGTCCTTTAAAAGCTGCCTTATCTTTTTGTAATGATTTGGCGATTTCTCAAGTACAGCGTATTTATATCTACTCCACTCGAGCTCTAATATTTTTATGTTATTATATGACGTACAGTTAATGCATTTAATTGCCGAGAGGTTTTTATCCTTGACTTCAAGCATGATATCTGGTTTGTTTTCGCCAAGGCCTGCAAAAAAATCCAGGAACTCAGCTACGGAAATACTCTCGGAATGAGAACCAGAGCTTTTGTGTAAATCCTGCTGCGAATAGTGAACTTTTTGTCTGCCAGCCTCATGCTTCCAAGATGCTGAACACTGTGAAATCCAATAGTAATCTTTTTTTGAAGGGTCGCAGCAATTGACCTTATTATGAAGATTATCATAAACGACGGGAATCCCAAGGCGTGAACCCAGCTCCATTACATCGCCGATATGGTAGGCCTTGTCGTCATTTTCTATTACTAGACGCCGTTTGATAGAATCATCCAGATCTTTATAACGTTCCGAAAAACGCATCATTGCCTCTTTTTTGTTTCCGTACGCGCCTCCAACATGTAGAATGATTTTATTGGTGAAATCTACTTCCAGACTGTCCATGAGCGCTGAATGATAAGCGAGGTCATCAACCGCACGTTCTGCCACCTGCTTGTCTGACGAATTCAGTACAGTATATTGCCCTGGATGCATTGAAACCCGAATGCCTGCTTTTCTGACACGGCTCCCGAGTCTGGAAATCTCTTCCTTAAAAACGCTCCTCCATTGCAGCGCGTTGGCCGGACTTGAACCGAAGGGGATAATATCAGAGCTGATCCGGAAAAGGCGGACGTTATTCGCATCATTATACTCAATGATGTTTTTAAGAGACGTTAAATTATGCCGAATCAATTCGGCCAGCTTTTCATCATTGGCGTTTTTCAGCAGACATCCTTTTATGCTAGTGTTTGGTACACCAACGGCCAGGCAAGCATAACCAATACTCATGATTTACCTCATAATAACTTATTAACAAGCAACTTTTTCATACAACTACCAGAATGGCGAAGGAAGCCACATTCCTTCGCCATTCAAACTGTTCGTCCCAGGTAGGCTATACGATTTGGATTTTCTTACCCTTCGGGTCTCCTTTGAAAGCTTCTATCGCATGCTCCCAAGCCTCAAGGCCAATATCCTCATTATAGTATAAAGGAACTTCGTTCAGATGAGCTAGTGCAATCTTTCCCGTCATAAGCGGGTCATCACTGGTTACATTGGTTTCAAAATCAACAACACCATGCTCAAGTTCTATGTTCAAGCCTTCCAAATACTCTTCGGGTGTAAACTTTACTTTGCTGAAATCAATCCCCAGCTTGGCTGCAATTTCATTTGCTTCAGTTAATGTGAACTTCTTCATTTTAAAATCTCTTTTCTGTGGTTATTTCTTTTCCTTATTGAAGCAAAGGAACCAGTCGAGACAGTATTTATTCTCGTCCTTGCTCTCCATTCTTTCCTTTGCAACACCGCAAGAGCCGGGGGTCGGGATAATGGTATCGTCACCGGGTCTCCAGTTTGCGGGTGTTGCAACCGAGTCCTTATCAGCCTTTTGAAGCCCGAGAATAATTCTCTTGATCTCTTCAAAATTTCTGCCAAGAGAGGCAGGGTAATAAAGGATAGTACGAATAATACCCTTCGGGTCAATAAAGAATACTGCTCGTACAGCTTGTGTTGTCGACTGGGACTGTATCATTCCGTACTTTTTGGCTACATCCATTTTAATATCTTCAATGAGTGGGAATTTAACCTCAACGTTTTTCATACCCTTCCACTCAAGTTCCTGAATCTTTCGAAGCCATGCGATGTGCGCATATAAGGAATCAACCGAAAGACCTACAAGCTCAGTGTTCAATTCCTTGAACTCGTCCGCCATTGATGCAAAGGTCATGAATTCAGTGGTGCAGACAGGGGTAAAATCTGCCGGGTGTGAGAAAAGAATAACCCATTTCCCTTTGAAATCTTCCGGGAACTTGATCGGCCCCTGGGTGGTCACAGCTTCAAAAGCTGGAGCAGTGTCACCGATTAAAGGCATTCTGTAATTAGTATCCTCCAAGATATAACATCTCCTTTTCATTTAATAAACGGGAGTTAATATCTGTGATGCTATGCTTCCGCCACTTCTGCCCGTCACGGCTAAAACAATTTCTTAATAGAACCCAGCAGGCCGCCCGCCTGATCTAAAGATACCTTTGCCTTTACGCCATCAATGAGAGCTTTAATCTGATCATCGGGTAGATCGATCCCAAGAACAGATTCGATTGCCTTCACCGGATCACTGGAGAACTTGGATGCAAAGTCATTGTCCGACTTAACCTTGTCCACAAGCTTTTCTATTTTTCCTTTTATGTCCATGTTTCCTACTCCTTACTGTTTTGTTCTCAGCAGGTCGCGAATTTCTTCAAGTAATAGAACTTCCGGAGCAGGTGCCGGCGGAGCCGAGGGTGCTTCTGCTTCTTTCTTTTTTCTGGATGCTAGGAGTTTAATAAACAGGAAAATAGAAAAAGCAATAATAAGGAAATCTACGATTGCTTGAATGAACGAACCGTAAAGGATAGCCACTTCTGCAATATCGCCGCTTGCAGGTGTGATAACATATTTTAAATCAGTGAAGCTTACCCCACCCAAAATAACGCCAATTACAGGCATGAGGATATCATTTACTAGAGATGAGACGATTTTGCCGAACGCTCCACCAATGATTACGCCAACGGCCAGGTCGATGACATTTCCTTTTAATGCAAACTCTTTGAATTCTTTCAGCATTTGAACACCCTCTTGATTTTTTTAGTACTGCAGAATACGGGGCAGCGCTGCCGCTTGTTTTACCCAATCTTCAACCTGCGCCTCTGTAGGCAATTTCCTTACGAGAGATTTGGCATCGTTGGTTTCCTGCATCTTTTTGAAAAGGTTTTCAGCTTTGCGCATTGCCAGCTCGGGGACGGTATCAACGCCGGCAGCTTCCAGCAATTCAGCATATTCTCCGCCGATGCCCTTGATACGGGCAAGATCGGCATGGTTTGCCCACTTGAGAATCAGCTTTTCAGAAATCCCTGTTTTTTCAGCGAGTTCAGTTCTTCCGTTTTTTGTCGCGCAAGTATCCAGTAGTGCTTCGATTGACTTTACTCCAGCCGCTTCCAACTTGGTCTCATAGGTCTCTCCGATTCCCTCAATAATGCTTAGCTTTGACATCTTTCTTACCCCTTTCAAAATTATTTTGTATTTTATGCCGAATAATGTAACCTAAGCACATCATAACACAAGCATAATAAACAATCCATCCAAATATGTAATTCATGAACTTTAATTTAATGAGGAAACAGTATTTCTGCTGCTATCCAAAGAACAACCAATAGGCCAAGGACAACAGAGAGCAGTGTCAGCAAAGATCTGTCTTTGTTTATTATCATTGAGCTAGTTCCTAAAACAAAGCCTATCACTCCTAGGCCGGCGATAGCTGGAGTTGGGAAAGGAATGCTGTAAGTATAATATTTTAAGATCATCATGACAATAAAAAGCAGAGTAAAACATGACGCATATTTTCCTGCTTTCGCTTTTGGCCAAAGCCGAATATTCACAACTCATCACCGCCTTTTTTTGGATTTTCCACGCATGTATTTACTGCATCGTGCAATTTTTTCCGTTTCTTTTAGCTTCGTACATTTTTTTATCAGCGAAAGATATTACTTCAGCCGCAGTCATTTCTTTTTGCCCGGAATATATGCCTAGCGAAACGGTCGTCCCTATTTTCTTATTTTGCAAAATAACTAGTTCAGCTACTTTATTTCGTACTCTTTCAGCAATTTCAAATGCCTCATTTGCATCGGTTTTGTTTAGGCAAATCAAAAATTCATCGCCGCCATATCGAGCCACCCAATCGGTATCAGAACGGATTGATCGCATTATGATATCAGCAACGTCTATCAGGACTTTATCTCCGAATGCATGTCCTAGTGAATCATTTATTTCTTTCAAATTATCAACATCCAAAAATATTACTGACATTGGCAACTGCTCGACAAAAGCCTTCACAATATCTTTCGATAGACGCTCATCGACATACCGCCTGTTAAATAAGTTCGTCAGTTCATCCTTCAAAGCCAAACTGTTGCTTGGATCAGAATAATCTTTAGGGTTAATGGACAGGCTGTTGGAAACATTCTTTAACAACTCAATTACCAATTTTTCACCTGAGATTTCTATTGGAAAAGCGGTAATAAGAAAAGTGGGACCACCCATATGCACCAATCTCATAACACACGTATTTTCTTGAAATGCTTTTGTTGCAATGGAGTCATCACTTATCAAGTCGTACGTCCAATAGTCAAAAGAAATATTGCCCAATCCATAATCGGAATTGTCAGAGCGACCAATTGTTCTTTTATTAACAGGGTCAATTATTCTTAGGGCATCGTAAAGTTTGCGATACCGTTCAAGCTCGTCTTCTATTTTAGATAGTAAGATATCATTAGTCATGGGGAATTCTTCTTTCTGCAACAGATGTTAGATATTGTTATGTGGGAACAGCAATGAGAGGCTATAAAAAGCTCCTCTAACTGCTGTTCCCGTTGCTGCTTGCTTGATTCTAACCACCATACAATAACATACCTACAGCCTGTGGTTTAATGGAAAACAGCTGTCGGCAAATCATTAATCTATCGCGTTATAGGTTCTTACAGTCATAAGGATTGCCGCCTCCCGAGCAGCCATCCCGAAGCCGGCTGTGGTCTGCGCCACGGTAATTGGCTTCGGCATGAAGTTGCCCGCAGTGTCGCCCTTGATGATGCCGAGCTTCGACATGTACTTGGCTCCATCCACAGCCCAAGTGGAAATGTCCTTTTGATCGGGGAAATCATTCACACCCAAAACGCTGTAATCGGCGTTTGGCGCGATGGCTTTGATGGCCCTGAACAGCATTGTGGCGCACTGTTCTCTATTGATCAGCGTTTTGGGGGAGAAAGTCGTGGCCGATGTGCCCGTCGTGATGCCCAGCTTATAGGCCTTAAGGATTTGGCTGTTCGTCGTATCTGTAAAGGGGTTCGGAGTCATAGGAGATGCTGTCGTTCCCGTCATCTTTTCATACAGCAACACAGCAAGTTCACAGAATTCCTCACGGGTAATGGATTTGGTCATATCGGCGCCTTTAAGAATATCGGGAATAAGACCCAGCCCGTTTGCCTCCTTCAGTTCGGGTACGGCCCATGCGCTGGCGTTGGAGTAAAAGCTGTCAGTGCCGGGTAAGATTGGAAGCACTTCCTTCGGAAGCAGGTCGGGGGCTTCGTCCTCTGTAGGCGCCGGTATCAATGGCAAGGTAAAATCCGGCCTGGGAATTGTCAGAGGAGGAGTCTGTGGATCTGATGAGGGAATCGGGAACGTGATGGGTGTCCGGACCTTAATAATAGGCAGATCAGAATACGCAAGGTACCCTTTTGTGGGATATCCGTACCATGTCGGTGTAGTCCAGCCTTCTTTCCCAAAAGGATAGTAAATGGTAAAGCCTTCGGATGTGTTCCAAAAGAGTTCAATGCCGATTGACGGCGCGTTGCCGGTGAATCTTGCGTCGGCGAGATTTGAGCAGCTCTGAAATGCTTTTTTGCCTATCTTGGCAACGTTGGACGGGATCGTAACAGTGGACAGATTGGAACAGCCAGAAAAAGCATAGTTGTTGATCAGTTCAACAGTCTCGGGTATTGCTATAGACGAAAGCGCAGTGCATCCGGAGAAAGTACCACTTTGGATTTCTTTGAGGCCAGCCGGAAGGTTGATCGACGCTAGATTTATGCATTCTGAAAAAGCGTTATGTTCGATTGTTTTCACTGTAGAAGGGATCACAATGCTTTTCAGACTGGAACATTTATAGAAAGCTTCTGCCGGAATCAGTTCCAGCTTGGCTGGCAAAGTAACATTTGTCAACATCTTGCTGCCCTTAAAGCAATCAACGTATAGTTTTGTCGTGCTTCCCAAGAATTCAACCGTGGTCAAGCTTTCGCAATAGCGAAAAGAACCATATACGAAAACTACACTCGCAGGCACGGTTACCTTTTGTAAATACCGGCTCCCGGAAAATGCACCATGAGAAAGATACAAGACGCCATCGGGAACGCTGAAGGTTATATCTGGTTTTGCCGGAGGATACAGGAGAAGGTCTTTTTTATCCTTAGTGTATAGCACCCTGTCGATGCTTGCGAAAGCGGGATTTTCCGGCACAACATTGATTGCTTTCAGATTATTGGTTTCATGAAAGAATAAAAAATCCGTTAGGTTTTTGGGGAAGGTTATGGAGGTCAACCCAGAGCCATGAAAAGCATAGGAATCCAAAAAAGTGAGGTTATCCGGA
This sequence comes from Oscillospiraceae bacterium CM, assembly GCA_022870705.1. Lineage (NCBI taxonomy): Bacteria > Bacillati > Bacillota > Clostridia > Eubacteriales > Oscillospiraceae > Oscillospiraceae bacterium JHJ. Next base: position 357,925 of record CP072107.1, on the reverse strand, counting down.
AGAGTGATACTTGTAAGTTTTGAGCATAATGCGAAAGACTCACCCTCCAACCTTGTTAGTGTCGAGGGAAGGGTTACATTGACAAGGTTTGTGCAATTATAGAAAGACATGTCTTTAAGCGTGGTGACTCCCTCGGGGATAACTACATCAGTAAGTGTTTTATTCCCGTTGAATGCCATGATGCCGATTACTTTGACCGGACTTCCGCCTAATTGTGACGGGATCACTACTTTTGAAGCGGTTCCTTTGTATTTCGTAATCGTTGCGGCACCATTGGATAAAGTAAAATCATACTCCGGGGAAATTAAAGGCGGCAATGTCGTACCGTCGCCCGGCTGAATCGGAGTTATTGGAGTAATCGGCGTAATTGGTGTTATCGGCTGAGTCGGTGTGATTGGCGTAATTGTAATGCCATATGCAGGGGTAACAAGTGCTGAGAAAAGCAGCAGTGTGGATATCAACAATACAGTGTACCGTTTTAGGGACAGATTAATCATTTTCATGGCACAGCTCCTTTCGATCATATACATTCACCTATATAGCATTTAATGAGGAAAATCATCTTTCAAATATATTAAAACACTTTGTTCATGTGGGAACAGCAGTAAGAGGCTAACGTAGCACATCTGACTGCTGTTCCCGTTGTTGCTTCTTACTGCATCTTATTTTACAACATTCTCAATGAATCTCATAAGCATCGCCGCGACTTGTGCCCGGGTGGCGTTACCTTGGGGATCAAGTTTTGCTGCATCGCCTTGCATAATGCCTGCGCCGCAAGCCCATTGGACTGCGGGAATAGCATATTCGGAAATGTTGAAAGCATCCTCATAGGAAAGGATGTTGGTGTCTTCGCCAACGATTACGTCGTAGCCTTTATATTGAGCATAACGGTACAAAATTGTGGCAAGCTGTTCACGGGTGATGAAATCATTCGTACCAAAGGTATCCGAGTCATACCCCTTGACAATGCCTTTTACGTTTGCCCAGACAACGGCGTTAGTATACCATTTTCCGGAAGCTACATCGGAGAAAGTATTACCTGTAGCCGCCGGAGTTCCTTCGAGACGGTGGAGGACGGTGACCAGCATCGCTCTTGTCATAGAGGTATTTGGCTCAAACGTCGTTGCAGAGGTCCCTTTGAACAGGCCGGCAAGCAACACATAGTCAATCCCTTCATGGTACCACTGCGTGATGTCCACATCGGTAAACGGCTTACTCGGGCAATCATGCGCAAAAATTGCTTCGATCGTATGATTCGATCTGACGGAAGAAAAGGTGTATGTTGTCACTGTACCGATGCTAGCTCCGTCAACGAGTACATCTTTGATGATGTAGTTTTTATCCGGCTTGATCGTAAATGTGATGCTGCCGTATTCCGTCACAATAGAATTTCCGGCCGGAGTTATTGCCCCGCCCACATTGGCTGTCGAGGTAATCCGGTATGTGCTTGGAGTGTAGGAGCTGCCTCCGCTGGGAGGAGTTGGGGTATACGGCAAGCCCCGCAGGACGGGATAGCTATCAGCCGCCGCGAATCGCCAGGGATCCGTAGAACTGTAGTACGCAGGCTCCGTGCCGCCGCTGGTATACCACTGCCAGCTATCACCGTAGAAGGATTTCGTTTGAAGCTGAGCAGCCGTAGCGCCTTCAGCTTCCCCCGCCAAATCTGCTTGGAGAACAATTGCCATGCTGGAGTCAACGGCACCGCCGATTCCCACAGCGACGTTTGCATTGGTTTCGTAATAGTCTTCACTTAGCATTGTACCCCAGATCAGGCCGGCGATGCCGCCCTCATAGGCGTCCTCGCCTGTCGTGGCTGTTGCGGAAATATCTGCCGCAGAAGAATAGCAGTTCTGAACTCTGATTCCGCCGGCAGCGCCGATAATACCGCCCGCAGTGACGCCCGTACAGTATTCCGGCCCTTTATTCCAGTTAAAATTAAGCATATCGCTAATTACATTGCTGCGATTATAGCAGTTTTCAATTTTGATATTGGTCTGCGGGACAAAGCGGGCAGAGCCGGCAATGCCCCCGGTCAAGGTAGAGGGCGCTTTTGTATAAACCTGCTTATCCTTGCTGATATTTGCGCAGTTTCTTATGATGACCGATTGTGCCGAATCATTCCAATAGATATGTCCAACAATTCCTCCGGCATAAGCCCGGTAGGTATTTTCGACGTCGCAGTTGTTGATGCTTTCAATGTCAGCATCGTTTTGGCAGTTTTCAATGATCGTATCGGTTGAGGAGTCGACAGCGTAACCGACAATACCGCCGACATAGACCCTACGGGTATAGGTATCGCTGGCAGCCTCTGCATGCAGCTTACCGCTGTTATCCGAATTCAGAACATTTCCGCTGGTATAGCCAGCAATTCCGCCAACAAAAGCTTCTTTGCCCCGTGCTGCAACAGTCACGGTGCTTGCCGTAGAAGTGGCTGTACTGCAGTCGCTGATATTGCCGCTGTTATAGCCCGCGATGCCGCCCACATAGACATTTCCGCCGTCACTGGTTGCAGAAACATTTCCGTTTAAGCTGACATGGCAGTCCTCAATCGTCGCTGTAGATCGGTGGGTAGCCGCGATTCCACCCAGGTATACTTCCCCATAGGCTAGGAAACCCTGGGCTGCTGACATGCTATCAATCTCTAGATTGATTCCCTCGATATGTGCTGATGGAGAGGTTAAGCCGAACAATCCTGCATAGATGATTGATCCGTCGGGACTGGTCACATCTATTTTCATATTCTCGATCTTGTGGCCGTCTCCCAGATATCGGCCTGTAAACCAGTCGCTTCCTAGATATCCACCGATCGGATTCCATAACCCTCCGTTATATTGGGCAAGGTCGATGTCCGCGGTCTGGATGTAATTCAGGTCTAGGTGTTCGTTTATGTGCGCCAGCTGAGCCGCTGTGGAGATGTGATAATATTTTTCATCTCCGATCATCGTGAATTCCGTAAACCCACCGTCATCGGTGGAGGTTGTGCAGCCGGGGACGATGCAGTCTGTATCCGTAGCTGGAATATATGGAATTGCAAAACTATCTACTTCTATATTTCCATCGAATGCGTATTTTAGTGTTGCAAGCCCAGTTGATGTGTTAATGATGTATAAACCGTGAGATCCACCATCATAAGCATAAAGCGTACCATATAATACGCCGTTATCCCTGTCATAAGCAATATCTTGGGCATAATTTATATTTAATCCAAGGCTCCCAATTTGGGTAACTGCCGCAGTACTCGGATTAATGGATAGCAGAGCGTCATTATTAATATCCAGTCCGTACAGGTTGCCAGCATTATCTACCGCAATATCTACGATGAGATATGGACCGTCTAATATGCCCATAGGCGTTGAGACGCCGGTCTCGAGGTCGACGGTATATAAGTAGTTGTACGTATTGACTTGACCGATTGCATAGGCCACCTGGTTTTGTGCATCATAAGTAAATCCAGTCAGGGACGAGCCGGTGTAGTCAACCAGTTCATATTCACCGGTTTGCTCATTAATTTTGTATAAACCCGAATTACCTTCGCCGTAACTTACTCCATAGAGCTGGGTTCCAACGAAATCCGCTCCGGACATCCAGAAACCTTCTGCTACATTGCGAATGGAGGTCAGCGGACCGTCCGGTATTCCCAACTTCGCCGGCCCGGTGGCGATTTCGGCACCTTGATTAGTAACAACCCAGACAAAAGCACTAAACTGGTTCTTGACCCAGACCGTGCTGGCCGGGTCTCCGTAGGAATATGTAAGATACCCTGCTTTTGCTGGTGATTCATCGGTCTGATTCGGGGTTCTTACGTTACCGCCGACGCTGATGTAGGTTGCAGCATCGATTGTTCCATCAATTGTGATTTCGCCACCGTAGTCATATCCAATGGCATATACGCCATAGCATCCTGTACCGGTCGCGCTCACATCACCGCCTACCGTGACAACGCCGCCGTTATTGGCCAGAGCTCCGTAGCCATAGCTGCCCGTCACTGTTGCGTTGCCGCCGACTGCCACGCTGCTGCCGTTTCCCTCAGCTGCTGCCGCCGCCGAGTATTGGGGTGAGAGATTTCCGAACGCCGTGACATTTCCACTAACCGATATAGTTCCTGCGTACATTGCCAGAGCTCCATATCGGCCACCAGAGACGTTTCCATTTATAGTAATTTCGCCACCGCTATTCGCTTCCAATCCTTCGCTGTCTACACCTGTTGCTGTAATATTGCCCGTGAATGTAATCAGGCTTGCGGTATCTCCAGACATTCCGTAGGTATATATGCCATATGTATCTGAAGTAATATTGCCACTGCCTATTTCTACACTTCCTCCGTTATAAGCAGATACACCCTTACTGTTATCACCGGTTGCGGTGATAGTTGTTGTGACGCTGGAGTCCACCAAAACACTGCTTCCAATCCCGACTGCTGTTACGCCAGTTGGAGCCGAATCACCGGATGTCGTAGTTAAAATGAGTGTTCCTCCGCCGGGTTCCGAGCTGTCTGTCACTAAGATGTCGTATCCGTCTATCGCAGCAATAGGTACTTCGACATTAGATATATCGAGTTCATATCCGTTCAGGTCAAGGCTCAGCGAGGGGCGATAACTGGAGCCTGCCCAAATTCTTTCATTGTATGTAATATCGCTAAGCAATGTGATTGTTTGTCCGCTCGTCAATTCGTCCAGTGCATCAGCCAGCGATGTATACTTGGTATCTCCTATTTGGCAGACATCTACGGTAAAAGAATCGATATCCATTTTTATGATTGGACCTATGTTGCCGGCAAAATCTTTCGCTTGTAAATATATATCACACGCTCCCGCCGTAAGACTATCCAGATGCAGTGTTGTTTCACCGTTACAGTAATCGCCGCTGCCAGACGTGTCAATGTCCGGAGTTGCCGCGCCATCAGCCGTCACTTCAAAGAAGACTCCGGCAAATTCATCGCAGGTAAATGTAATATCCGCCTGAGAATCGGAATTTCTTTCCACCGTGCCGGCAGTTAACTGTGGCTGGACTGCGTCGGATGCATATTTCCAGCTTAAATTATCGTCCTGCCTAATAATTTGCATACCCGTCTCAAGAGGGTAGAGCACAAAATATCCCGAGGCGCTTTCCTCCATTGAGGTAACAACTGCTTCATTGGTCGCGATCCCGTTTAAGTCATAAGCGAATACGCCTGTGACCGAGCCTGCAATGCTTGTAACCTGACCGGAAGCGGCAACTAAACGACCGCCGGCGGAAAAGGCTTCTCCTTCGCTTGTCTTTAATATGGCATTGATGTCATAGGACGCGCCGGCACCGTGGCTGGCTGATAGATTACCGCCGCTGAAATTTAAGATTGGAAGAGGATTATACTCGGAATAGTAGCCGCTGCCGATTCCACAGGCATCTTCACCGCCATTCGAAATTACTGTTCCCCCGCTAATGTTAATAACAGTGGTACCATCATCATAATCGCCTATGCCGGGGCTTCTGTATCTACCATTTGCCGTGACTGTGCCGCCTTCGATATTTATTATGCCACCGCCGCCGCCGATAGCGGCCGCATAGAGCCCGCTGCTAGCCGTCACAGTTGTGCCCGCTCCGCGTATGGTGATTGTGCCTGTGGATCCGTAACAACCGCCGATGCCCGGACAGTCATATTTTCCGTAGGCGGTTACAGCCCCACCGTCTATGAGAATTTCGCCGTTGTAGCCTTCGTCGCCGCTGCCGATTCCGCTGCCTCCGTCATAGGAAGCTTCATTGCCGGTGCTGCTAGCGACAACGGTTCCTCCGTGAATATGGATTCTGCCAACATCTCCGCTTCCGCCTGAACCAATTCCGGCTCCTGCACCGGAACCGTTTGCCGTAATACTGCCACCATTGATTGTGATATTGCAGTCGTCGCCATAAAGTCCGCTGCCGATACCTGATCCAGCACCATAGCTTGCGTTGGCGTTGATTATTCCGTTATTAATGATGATAACGCCGCCGCTGTGCTGGTAAGCGCCGCCAATTCCTGCTCCATAGTTTCCGCTGTAAGAATTAAGAATCCCCGCATTATCTGCATCAGAATCAATTGTCAATTGAGCCAAATCTGCCACCTGTAATCCGGCCTTGTACTCGCCGCTAAGCAAAGTGTTTTCGGATCCCGCAGCAAGAACAACACTGATTTGAGCTGTTCCTTGGATATCAAAAGCACAGGCGTTACTGGTACCGCTGACATTGATATTAATATCATCAAGAACGATATTTGCTGTTACACCTGTGTTTACCACAATTGTGTTTGCGGTGGAGGCGCCAGTGCCATATATTCGATAATCACCATTAGCAGAAATAATTACTGCGCCAGCTTCGATATTATATTCTGTATAGCTGGCTGCAGATGCGGTTAGCGGCACTGATCCAAAAATTGACAGAACCATAGAGACTGCCAACAACCATGAAAGTACTTTTTTTCTCACATCAATTTCCTCCCTCATATTCACAAACTATCTTCTTGTTAATGTTTTCTTTTAGATCGCCGAGTAGTTTCTCATACTCCGCCTTGTTGTCAAATACGCCCTGATAAATCTTGTCCCATGTCTGAATTTCAATTTCTAAAGACTTCACGTTCTTTAATGTAATATTCAGGATATCTTTCTCAGATATTGTGATTACCTGGTCTTCAGCTTCTGAAGGCGAAAGTATTAATTTTCCTTTACTGATAAGCAAATCAAACGGTTTTGTTTCGAAGAAACCCGTTTTTAGACGGAATTCGAAGCCCAACACAGTCACCTCGTTTCAATCTTGTTTTTTCCCTCTATTTAGGAATTATATCTGATTCTAAAATCTGGATGAATAGTTTTATAGAAACTGGCAATGCCAAATTGTGTGGCATGAATCATGACAAAAGAATTGATTTCCAATAATACCTCTGATAAACTGAAACAGGGGTGGTTGTGATGCAGTTTTATGAAAAACTTGATTTTCTTATGAATATAACAAGAACAAGCAATAGCGCGCTAGGGCAGAAGATTAAACTGGATGCATCCTATATCAGTCGCCTTCGAAAAGGGCAGCGGGGCGCATTAAAAGATATCGCCTGCATAAAGTCTATGGCTGAGTACTTTGCGAGAAACGGCAAAGAGGATTATCAGCGCAAAGCTATGGCCGAAGCGCTAAAACTTAGTTCTTCTGCGGCAGACAGTGGGGAGCTTTCTAAACATATATCAAAATGGCTGATTGATGAACAGGTGGAAGATACGGAATACGTCGGGAGTTTTCTTGCCGGGTTTTCAAATTCCAATACCATACAAGTAAATCCAGATATTTTTCAACAGTTGAAAGCAAAAGCCGAATATCCGCAAGAAGATATTTCTGTTTACTATGGCGTGGATGGAAAGCGTCAAGCAGCCTTATATTTTCTTTCTGAAGTAATTGCACAAAGCAAGCCTCAGACTTTGCTGTTATTTAGTGATGAGACAACCGACTGGATGACGGCAGATCGTGATTTCGCATCGCAATGGGCTTCCTTGATGGTACAACTGCTTTCTAAAGGAAACAGGATAAAAATCATTCATACAGTTAGTCGTGACCTGGATGAAATGTTGAACGCAATAAGTCAATGGATGCCCCTTTACATGACTGGGTTGATTGAGCCGTATTTCTATCCCAAAAAGAGGGATGGAATATTCAAAAAAACACTGTTTATTTCCCCCGGTGTCACCGCTGTTATTTCGAGCTCTATTGGAAATTCGATCGAGCACGCTGCAAATATGCTTATAAGAAACGGCAAAATGATTAGTACATATGCTGAAGAGTTCAACCAGTATTTGAGCCTCTGTAAACCGCTAATGCGAACATTTACTGTTAAAGACAAAGAGGCGTATTTAAATACTTTAATTGAATATGAAAAAGAAAAAAGTAATTCCATTATAAAAACAGAATCACTATCCATTCTGACAATGCCTGACAACATAGTTTCAGGGATAATTGCCCGTATCGGAAATAAAGATGTTGATTACAATAATATACGGGATCAAAGAACACGGCTTTTCGAAAACAATTTAAAGGTCAACTCATGTGCGGAGATCATAAATCTTTTTGACGCTGATTATGCCAAGAGCGGGAAAATTAAAGTTGCTTTTTCGGAGATGTTGCTCGGAGATACAGTCTACTACACTTTGGAGGAATATATCCTGCATCTAGAATACATATTGCTTCTCCTCGAGAAATATGAAAATTTCCATGTTTATTTCACAAATGGAGAAACAGAAGCCCAGTATATCGTATATGCAAGAGAAGAGCTTGGCGCAATAGTCGCTAAAACATCTACTCCTCCAGTTGTTTTGGCAATTAATGAGGCTAACTTAGCAACTGCCTTTTGGGATTTTTTGCGCAGTATGATCGCAGAAAAACCATATCAATACCCAAATAATAAAGAATCTGCAAAAATGTTGGCTGATTATATTCAGCGTATAAAGCAAAGCCAAGAATGAAATAAACGGCATTTTCATACTTTTATTGCAAAAACTTTAAAGCAGTCCTGATAAATAGATGCCCTTGGCAGCCGACTTCATTCGACCGCCAAGGGCGTCGCTTTACTCTGTATAGTCCTGCTCTATTACGACGCCGCATTGGAAGTGAATCTCCATGCTGGTGTCACCGATGATGATCTGCTCGACCATCTGCTTCATAATGATTCCGTCATGTACGTTCATGATTGCACCGGTTTTGATGTGTTCCTCGAAAGCAGCCAGCCATGCTCTGACTTCGGCGTACCGAATGCCTGTTGTCTGCAGCACAGCTTGCTTCTCTTCAAGCGCATCCATCTGCTCTTTGTAGCTCCGTACCTGAGCTGCGCAGTCTGCCTCACTGATTGCCATCCGCTGCTTTGCCTTGTGCAGCTCCAACGCCGCTGCCTGCAGGTCGATGATCTGCTGTTCAACCTTATTGAGAGCATTGCGGTTATCTGGCTCCATGATTAAACCTGCGCTTTCACACACGGCGCTCACGATTTCCTCTGCGCTGTCGATCATCTCTCTGATCGCTGCGAGGTATGTACGCTGCAGCTGATCTTCATTAATATGGTGCGAATTGCAGACGTTTCTACCATTTTCGATTCTATTGGCACAGCCCCACGCCGGCACCTTGGCGCCGCTTCCTACTGTACGCACATGGCGTCTAAGCCTATGGCCGCAGATCCCACATATTAGCAGGCCGCTTAACGGGTATTTACTGGTGTATCGACTGCTGCCAATCGCGTTGTTCCTATCATCTCTTCGTCGTTGCATCTCTTTCTTTGCCATTTCATACATCTCTTTATCGATTATGGCCGGGTGCGTTCCTTCTGCGTAGTACATCGGGGCTTGTCCTTTGTTCTTTTGCCTGTATTTTGAGAGCACATCAGGCTTGAAAGTTTTCCCGAGGATCGCGTTGCCGGTGTATTTTTCGTTGCCTAGGATACTTATTACCACGTTGCTGTGCCAATGCTTTTTACCAAGCTTTGTCAGTATAGCGTCCGATTCCAGCCCTCTACATATCTGTGTTACTGTAATCCCTGCAAGGTATTCGCGGTAAATTCGCCGAACGATCTTGGCCTCTTCTTCGTTGATTACATATTCGCCGTCGCCGACTTTCGTGTATCCGAGCATCAGTCCAGTATTGAGGACGACCTCACCGTTTTTGAATTTCTTTTGGTACGTCCATTTTATATTAGTGCTCATCGTGCGGGATTCCTGTTCCGCCATTGCTGCCAGTATGGTAATTAAGACCTCGCCTCCAGGTGTTAGCGTGTCTATATTCTCATTTTCGAAGTATATGCTGATCCCCATGTCTTTCAGTTCACGGATATAGTTCAAAGCATCCACAGTATTAATACACGTTCCATACTGCCTTTATGCTGCGGCGCAACAAACAGCAGAAATCCACTGACCAATTTAAGCGTTATCGTTTTGGGTGAGGAATGCCCATTCATTTCGAGATATCTGAAAAATTTACGCGCTATCCCAACAAAACTTTGGATTCCTTTAGGAGTACGCACCTTCCTTTCTTCTTCCCAAGATTTAAATCCCAGTATGATGTATTCATAATAGGCAGATAGCTGAATAGCGGGACAAGGCTTTATTCTATGCCACACGATGCAACGGTTTAAAGAATATTCCTCCATCAATGCTGCCATCTTACGAATGTGCATGCTTATGTGATTCCCAACAAGACCTTCTTGAAATTGCTTCTGGATATCAAGAACCACCTCGTTTGTAAACACAGGATCATATAACTCTTTCCCGGCTTTTCGGTACGCCTTAATGAGAGGCCACATGCCCTCATAGTAATAGTTACGAAGGCTGTATTTTCCCAGCCCCATCTCGCGTAACGCATCGAGCAGTCCGTCGCAAAGACATTTTAGTTCAATTTCTTTTTGCATAACAAAGCACCTCCATAATGTTGTGGGTCGGCCGATAACCGTCAACTTCATTATAGAGGTGCTTTCAATATATTTAGTTATTGAAACCATGCGAGTAAAAAGAAGGTTTAAACTCCTAATTTAGTTGTCACTAATATTCATCTGCAGAAAAAGAGATTGCCTTGACCGGGCATGCGTTGACTGCCTTCATAAGCTTCTCTTGATCGATCTCTTTACTGATTGTTTTGAGAGAAGCCTTTTTGTTCTGAATCTCAAATAACTCCGGGTAATTTTTTGTACACAAAGAGCACCCCATACAGGCGGATTTGTTGATGGAAGGGCCGCTCTGATTTGCCTTGAGCTGAGGCAGGTCATCATCCTTTACAATTTTCGCTGTGATCCATGAAAATACAACGATAGCAATGACAGTCAAAACCCAGCGAACCGCCATAAACTTAAATCCCAGGAATTTCAACTCATTTAATAGCATCGGGACTTTTATCACGGCCCAAGCGCTTAATATTATCACAAGATTTCTGACTGAAGCGCCTTTCTTATGCAGCATCACGCACAGCGGAAACGCTGCGTAGATTGGGCCTGCAGATATACTTCCAAGCGCAAGAGAAAGAACGACGCCTTTTACTTTTGCTTCTTTTCCAAGATATTTCATGATTTTTTCCTTGGGAACCCATAAATCCAGGAGAGCAGTCAAAACAAATATGACCGGCATGATCATAATCATTTCTTTTATATAATAAAAGCTGTTCTTGACAGAGGCAATCCCCATGTTCTGGTTTATAATAAACATGGCAATGTAAGCTGCCGCGATGAACAGGATAAACAGGTTTTCTTTTGCTTTTCGCAGAACCTTCATACAATCACCCCCATAACAAGCGCAATAATAATCGCAAATATAAAACTCAGCCCGTTTCTCACGGCGGTAAATTTTAAGCCAAACTCACGCCTTTCCAGCGGAAATGTGACGATACCGACCATCGTAAGCGTTGTCAGAAAAGCGACGGAGGGAACTATCCCCACGCCTGCGTGCACAAGCGTACCGACAAGCGGGAAAGCGATAAATGCCGGAATCAAGGTAATTGCTCCGAACGCGGCAGCAATTACAGTGGCCAAAAGTACCGACTGCTTACCGACGAATTCGGCAATGTTTTCAGGCGGGAATACAGTCAAGATCAAACCAATCAAAAAAATAATGGACAAAATACTGCCCAGCATTCCTTTGCCCATGCCAAACGCCATTTTGAGGGCCTGCTTTGTTTTTCCCTTATCCTTGGCAAAAGAAAACATTAGGAATATGGCGGTTCCGATCCACATTGCCAAAGTCAATACATCCATGTGATACCTCCTATAATCTGTTTGATTTGATTATAGTGGGTATTATTCAATTGAAATAGACACCTATGTTTCTTTTTGCTATAATATTCAAAAAGGAGCGGTCTATATGATAATTGAGAAAATACGGCATATTCCCTTGCTTTCGGAAATGGATACCGCCGTTTTGGATAGATGTGTTACGGAAAATCAGCTGTTTGTAAGGCATTACTCGAAGGGCGCGACGGTACACCATCAGCATGAAGCCTGTTCTGTGCTCGACGTTGTTTTATCAGGAAAGCTTGTTGCGTATTCCTTGTCGGAAAACGGTTCAGCGATTACAATGTTCGAGTTTCAAAAAGACAGTATCATCGGAGCCAATTTGCTGTTTGGAGAAAACACCATATATCCATTAAATATTTACGGCGTAACACCTTGCGACGTGCTTCATATATCAAAAGATGCGGTTATGGAATTTCTGCATGAATATCACTTTGTCATGCGGTATATAAAATCTTTGTCTCTGAATTCCCAAGGCATGAATCGAAAGATTACGATGCTAACCCAAAAAACGCTGCGTGAGAATTTAATGGACTATCTCAAGCAACAATCCATTATTCAAGGCTCTTCGAAAATCGTCCTCCCTTTCAGTAAAAAAGAACTGGCAGATTACTTGGGCGTTCAACGACCGTCGTTGTTCAGGGAACTGAAAAAAATGAAGGACGAGGGAATCATTGAAATTGGTAACCGTACGATACAGCTATAACAGATCGAACTGGTTTTTGTGAAACTTTAGAACGCCGTCATCCCTGAGCTTTGAAAGCTCGGCCGACATGGCGCTGCGCTCGACGGAAAGGTAGTCCGCCAGTTCCTGCCGGTTGAATGGAATGCAAAAGTGACTGCTTCCCGATTTCTTGGCCTCAGTCGCAAGGTAGGCCAGGAGCTTTTCACGGGTGGTGCGTTTTGAGGTAAATTCAATTTTCTGTGTCAGCGATATATTTTTCATGGATACGATACTCAACATATTCTGAATGAGCCTGCTGTGAAAACCACATGCCTTGGCGCACGGGACGGCAAGCCTGTGACAGTCGATAAATAGCAGTTCACTTTCGGTCGTTGTGATTACACTGACCGGAAGCGTTTTTATTTCCGCGCAGGCAAAGGATTCCCCGAACAGGTTCCCAATGTCAATTTTTCCGAGTATGCTTCTGTTTCCGTAATAGTCATCCTGAACGACCTGGACCTGTCCCGATAGAACAATGCCGAATTTTTCGATGCTTTCGCCGCTGGAAAACACGGTTTGACCTTTCTCAAAACGAACCGATTTCGCGGCCAGGCACGATAAAAGCGGCTGTAAATCAGCCTCTTCAATACCCTTGAATAATCGTACTGTTTTCAGCACATCCATATAATTTTTCATTAAATCCTCTTTCGTTGGAATTCCAACCGACTTATTGACTTAAGAATAGTAAACTCAAGACATAAAGTCAACAATAATATGAAATAACGCACTCCGAAAAAGAGGTGAACGGAACATGATTCGAAAAATTATCAGAATTGATGAAGAGAAATGCAACGGCTGCGGTCTGTGCGCAAAAGCCTGCCACGAAGGGGCAATCGGAATGATAAACGGAAAGGCCACGCTTCTCCGCGACGATTATTGCGACGGCCTGGGCGACTGCCTGCCAGCCTGCCCGACAGGCGCGATCAGCTTTGAGGAACGCGAAGCGAAGGAATACGACGAAGCCGCCGTGAAGAAAAGCAAGCTGAGCAAACAGGGAGAAACGCTGGCCTGCGGATGTCCGGGGACGCAGTCTAAAGCAATCCATCGGGAAAATGAGTGTGAGGCCGTCCGGCCCAATATCAGCGAAAACAAAAGCCAGTTGTCACAGTGGCCCGTCCAGATCAAACTTGCGCCGTTGGGCGCGCCGTATTTCGCGGACGCCAATTTGCTGGTCGCCGCCGACTGTACGGCCTATGCTTACGGCGATTTTCACAACAGGTTTATCAGGAACAAAGTGACGCTGATCGGCTGCCCCAAGCTGGACGAAGGGGATTACAGCGACAAACTCACGGAGATCATTCGAAACAACAATATAAAAAGCGTTACGGTTGTCAGAATGGAAGTTCCCTGCTGCGGCGGGATCGAAAACGCAGTAAAAAGGGCGCTTCAAAACAGCGGCAAAATGATTCCCTGGCAGGTAGTGACGATTTCAACCGATGGAACAATTCTTGATTGACAGGAGGTAAGCATAATGATAGAAAAAGAGTATAAGCTGTCCAAAACAAATGAAAAAGCGATAGAAAAAGTTATATTTGACGAAAACCTTCATTACCTCCACATGGTGTTCAACAAGGGTGAGGGATTGCCGGAGCACTTATCCAATTCAAACGTGTATATGACCGTCATTCGCGGAAGGCTCTCCATCGGCCTTGATGAGCAGGAAATCCATGAGTACGAAGCCGGGACTCTGCTGAAAATCCCGTTTCAAGCCAAAATGAATGTCAGAAATACGCATGACGAAACGCTGGAGCTGATTATCGTAAAGGCGCCCGCACCGAAAAGCTGAGAAAGTGTAGGAGGAATCCGGATGAAAAAGTACAGGTGTATTCCCTGCGGGTATATCTACGATCCCGCGCTTGGCGATCCCGACAGCGGCATCGCGCCCGGCACGGCATTTGAAGATTTACCCGATGATTGGCAGTGCCCGATCTGTTTTGTCGGCAAGGACGAATTCGAACCTGTTGAAGACTGAATTTTAAAGGAGGAAGCAAAAATGAGTATGTTTTGTTATCAGTGTCAGGAAACCGCTGGAGGAAAGGGCTGCGCGGTGCGCGGCGTCTGCGGAAAAACCGAAGAAGTAGCAAAGCTTCAGGATCTTCTGATTTACACCCTCAAGGGCATTTCAGAAATTGTAGTCAAAGGAAAGCTGGACGTCAAAACCCTCGGCGAAACAAATTATGAGGTGCTCAGCAGCCTGTTTATGACCATCACCAACGCGAATTTCGACGACGGCTCTATTGAAAAGCAGATCATGAAAATGATCGCCGCAAGAGACAAACTCAGAGATTCTGTTGCTTCTGCGGGTTTACACGACGCGGCGACTTTCACGGTTAGTTCAAGAGAATCCATGCTGGAAAAGGCCGCAACCGTCGGCGTGCTGTCAACCGCAAACGAGGATGTGCGTTCTCTGCGCGAGATGATCACATACGGTCTTAAGGGCATGGCGGCCTATGCCGAGCATGCGAAAAACATCGGAAAAGAAGACTTGGCCATCAACGCCTTCATCTATGAGGCGCTGGCTGCAACGCTGGACGACTCCCTCTCCGCCGATGATCTGGTTGCGCTGACACTGAAAACAGGCGAATACGGCGTCAAAGTCATGGCTCTTTTGGATGAGGCCAACACCTCGCGGTTCGGCAATCCTGAAATCACTGAAGTTAATATCGGCGTCAGAAAAAATCCCGCGATCCTGATTTCCGGCCATGACCTGACCGATCTGGAACAGCTTTTGGAGCAGACGAAGGGAACTGGCGTGGATGTATATACCCATAGCGAGATGCTGCCCGCCCATTATTACCCGGCTTTCAAAAAATACGATAATTTCGCGGGCAACTACGGCAACGCATGGTGGAAGCAGCTTGACGAATTTGTCTCCTTCCATGGTCCCATCCTGTTTACCACCAACTGCATCGTTCCGCCCAGAAGCGAGGAGGTCCGGGGCAGGATATTTACAACGGGTTCCACGGGCTATCCTGGCTGCAAGCACATTGAAGCCGAGGAGAACGGCAAAAAGGATTTTTCCGAAATCATCGCGCTTGCCAAAACTCTTCCCGCACCAGATGAAATTGAGACTGGCAGCATCGTGGGCGGCTTTGCCCATAATCAGGTAATTGCCCTGGCCGACAAGGTTGTCGATGCCGTCAAATCAGGCGCGATCAAGAAGTTCTTTGTTATGGCCGGCTGTGACGGACGCATGAAGTCCAGAGAATACTACACCGAGTTTGCCGAGAAGCTCCCGAAGGACACGGTGATTCTTACGGCGGGCTGCGCGAAGTATCGCTATAATAAGCTGAAGCTGGGCGATATCGGCGGTATTCCGAGGGTTCTGGACGCCGGGCAGTGCAACGACTCCTATTCTCTGGCGGTCATTGCCCTTAAGCTCAAAGAGGTGTTCGGACTCGACGATATCAACAAGCTGCCGATTGCGTATAATATCGCCTGGTACGAACAGAAGGCCGTCATCGTTCTCTTGGCTCTGCTGTACCTGGGCGTGAAGAACATCCATCTCGGCCCCACGCTGCCGGGCTTCCTGTCACCCAATGTGGCCAAGGTGCTGGTTGAAAAATTCGGTATCGCGGGTGTCGGAGCGGTTGACGATGACATCAAACTGTTCATGAATGCCTGATTGGGAAAGGAATATCAGCATATGAAAGCGATGATCGACAGAGAAGACTGTATTTCCTGCGGACTATGCGCATCAACCTGTCCGGAGGTATTCCGGATGGCTGATGACGGGCGCGCGGAGGTTTGCGCGGACCCTGTTCCTGAATCTGCGGAAGACGCGGCAGCAGAAGCGCGGGATAACTGTCCCGTCTCTGTTATCACGGTAGAATAACCATGAATCAGCGCCCTTCTGAAAGGTTTTGGCAGTTCAGAAGGGCGCATCATCATCTAATCATTATTTAACATCGCACTGATTATGGTATAATTATTAGCATCAAATTAATGTTGGGAGGCTGCAAAATGAAAATTGGGGTTATTATCGAGACAAAGGAATTTGAGAAGTCCTGGAACGCGATGCGTTTTGCCGTTACAGCCAGAAAGAACGGGCATGAAGTAAAGGTTTTTCTGATGGGGGAAGCTGTTGAAATTGAGAGCCTTCACCACGAAAAATTTGACGTGGCTACTCAGGTTGAGGCGTTTCATGAGGCAGGCGGAGAAATTCTCGCTTGCGGCACTTGCCTCAAATCAAGGAATATGGACGGCAGCGAAGTCTGCCCACTTTCAACAATGATTGATTGCCTGAAGATGGTGGAATGGGCGGATAAAACGGTAACCTTCTAAAGAGAGGCAAGGGGCACGAAATGAACCTTATTGGACAGATAATCACCGCTATGATTGCCTATTACGCCGGGGATGTTCGGCGAATTAACCATTTTCTGAAGGTATACGGTTTTGCCAAGGCAATCGGAGAGATGGAAGGATTAGACGAAAGCACGCAGGAGATTATTGAAATCGCGGCGCTTACTCATGACATTGGGATTAAAAACAGCGAGGAAAAGTACAACAGCTCCGCTGGAAACTATCAGCAGATTGAAGGTCCGCCTGAAGCAAAAAAGCTTCTGGAGGGGTTAGACATCGAATCGGGTGTTATTGACCGTGTTTGCTGGCTTATCGCGCGTCATCATACCTATACCGACATTCAGGGAATCGATTATCAGATACTGGTTGAGGCGGACTTTCTTGTTAATTTTTATGAGGATGATATGTCGATTGACTCCGTTCACAGTGCCGGGGGTAAAATGTTTAAAACATTGAGTGGGAAAGCTATTCTAAACGCAATATATGCCTAAAGAAAAATTAGATCAACAATTAGTATGAATACGAAAAAAGCGGTCTTGGCAGCATTTACTGCCAGACCGCTTTTAATCTATTATCTGGAGGTTTAATAATGTCAACGGATGAAAAAAAGCTTGATTCTCAACAAGTAGCTCCGCCCTTACCTGACAACATCGGAATAACTCAATCCTCGGGATTAGATCATCACGCAGTCTTTTCCCGACAGCGTGTGGATGTTTTCAAGGATGATGAGATTGCCAGCACCCAGAGCGCAAGGCAGCACAAGGATGCCACCGATCTCGTCTGCCAGCCGACCTATCAGCAGACGGTGGGCACCATCGGCTACAGCGACCACAAGGGCGTCAACAATCAGTTCGTCAGCGAGGATAAATGCATCGTGGAACGCACCTGCCTCATCCGCCGCCTGACGCCTCTGGAGTGCGAAAGGCTCCAAGGCTTCCCCGATGGCTGGACGGATATCCCTGATGCATCCGACAGCGCACGGTATAAAGCGCTGGGCAACAGCGTGGCGATCCCCTGCGTTGAGTTCGTTCTGCATGGCCTTGCCGCCGCTCTCCGAGTGGTCGGGTAAGTATGTAATATGCTTCGTTTTTCGGGTGTTCTTCGTTGGGTTTGGTAATAGCTATCGCTTCATTCTTTCGCTATACTTGCGTTGCAAATCAGGAGAAAGGAAGTACCCGCCATGGAGAACACTAAGAACCTCTGCGCTCAGATACCAGAATCCCTGCACGCCAGAGTGCGCTCGGAGCAGGAGCAATCAGGTCAGACGCTCAGCCAATATGTGACTATGCTTATAACAGAATACTACAATCAGAAAGAAGGAAAGAAAATGGACGGCAACAGAACTATGGCATTCCAGATCCCGGAGGAACTCTTCCAGCGGATCAAGCGCTACCTCGATAGCGAGTCGGAGCGCACCGGCAAGAAGCTCAGTCAGCGGGAGTTCGTGCTGGGACTTATCCAGCAGGCTCTGGACGACGCAAACATCGAATAATCCAATACGACCGTATGGGGGCTGCCGAAAGGCGGCCCCTAAACTTTTGGAGGTGAACACTTTGTATCTATACCCTGACAACCTCAAGGCCAAGGCGACGCTGTTCCTGTGGGAGCTGAAGGATATCGGCATTATCGGCGTGGGGCTTCTGCTCTCTGTTTTTGCGCTGGCGCAGCTCCACATCTTTCTGCCCATCGTGATCACGGCGGTCTACGCCTTTCTCTCCATCCGCTTTGAGGGCACCAGCATCAAGGACTTTATTGCAAACGCCATCGGCTTCTTTTTCCTGAAGCCGCAAACCTACAGATGGGAGATGAACGCATGAGCAGAAAAAAGAAAACAGCCGAGAAGGAACGACAGTCCACCCGGCAGCTCTTGAACATCCTCGGCATTACCGATTACAGTCTGCTGACCGGCAACGGAGAGCTGGTCTTTTTCTCTATCAAGCCGACCAACATCAGCGTGCTGTCCGACACCAGCGTGGCGGCGCGGATCTATGCGCTGATGACTGTTCTCAAGGGCATCGCGGAGCTGGAGATGCTCTGCATCAACAGCCGCGAGAGCTTTGAGGATAACAAAAGCTATCTCAAGAGCCGCACCGAGGCGGAGAATCTGCCTGCCGTGCGGAAGCTGCTGGAGCAGGACGCGGTCAGCCTCGACCGCCTGCAGGTGCAGATGGCGACCGCCCGTGAGTTTCTCATCATTGTGAGACTCAGAAAGGAAAAGGAAGCGGAGGTGTTCCCGTATCTCTCCCGCATCGAAAAATCCCTGAAAGATCAGAACTTCACCGTGCGGCGCTTCGGAAATGAGGACATCAAGCGGCTTCTCGGCGTGTACTATGAGCAGAATGTGACCACCGAGGTCTATGAGGACAACGACGGCGAGCGTTGGATTATCCTCGGCGAGTAAAGTTAGGAGGTATCTATAATTGGGTAAGCACACCAAGAAAGGCACCGCCCCGGTGAAGGATGCTCAGATCAAGGAGTTTCTGGATATGGTCTCGCCGGGGATCATCAAGTTCAACACCGACCATATCATCTGCGGCAACACCTATCGTTGCGTCTGGGCGCTGCGGGAATATCCCACGGCGACCGACGAACAGGCGATCCTGCGGCATCTGGGCGAGAAGGACGGCGTGACGCTTCGCATCTATACCCGGCAGGTCACGCCCACGGAGGAAAAGCAGATCATTCATAACGCCGCCAACAAAAATCGAATGGCGGGCTCCAACGCCAATGACCTCCAGCAGACGGTCACCGCCGAGAGCAACCTGCAGGATGTGGCCGTGCTGGTATCCAGCATGCACCGCAACCGTGAGCCGCTCCTGCACTGCGCGGTATATATCGAACTTATCGCCCACGAATACGACGCCCTCAAGCTGCTCCAGACCGATGTACTGACGGAACTGGTACGGAGCAAGCTCAATGTGGACAGACTCCTGCTCCGTCAGCAGCAGGGCTTCCTCTGCGTCGGCCCTTCCGGGCGAAATGTGTTTGGCGCGCAGTTCGAGCGTGTTCTGCCGGCCAGCTCGGTCGCCAACCTCTATCCCTTCAACTATTCCGGCAAGACCGACGCCCACGGCTTCTACATCGGGCGGGATAAGTTCGGCAGCAACATTCTCGTCGACCTCGACAAGCGCGACGATGACAAGACCAACCCCTGTTGCCTCATCCTTGGCAACAGCGGTCAGGGCAAGAGCTATCTGCTCAAGCTGCTCCTGTGCAACATTCTGGAGAGCGGCAAGAATGTCTTATGTCTGGACCCCGAGCACGAATACATCGATCTGGCGGAGAACCTTGGCGGATGCTTTATCGACCTCATGTCGGGCCAGTACATGATCAACCCGCTTGAACCCAAGTCATGGGACGATGGCAGCGATGGCAGCGATGCGGCGGACATTGCCGATGCCGACGCACCCCAGACCTTCCGCCAGACCACCAAGCTCAGTCAGCACATCTCCTTCCTCAAGGACTTCTTCCGATGCTACAAGGATTTTGATGACAAGAATATCGACGTCATCGAGCTGATGCTGGCGAAGCTATACGCAAAATGGGGTATCAGCGACCGCACGAACTTCGCCAAGCTGACGCCTGTGGATTACCCCATCCTATCGGATCTGTATGCGCTGATTGAGGCGGAGTACAAGGGTTTCGACGAAAACAGATACCAGCTCTACACCAAGGAGCTTTTGCAGGAGATCCTCTTGGGGCTCCACTCCATGTGCCAGGGCGCGGAAAGCCAGTTCTTCAACGGACATACGAATGTTACAAGCTCCCGCTTCGTGGTATTCGGCGTGAAAGGACTTCTACAGGCCAGCAAGAATGTGAAGAACGCCCTGCTGTTCAATGTACTGTCCTTCATGAGCGATAAGCTCTTGACCGAGGGCAACACGGCAGCGTCCATCGACGAGTTGTACCTCTTCCTAACCAATCTGACCGCCATCGAATACATCAGGAACTTCATGAAGCGGGTACGCAAGAAGGAATCCAGCGTCATCCTTGCCAGCCAGAACCTCGAAGACTTCGCCATCCCCGGCATCGCCGAGTTGACAAAGCCCCTGTTCAGCATCCCCACCCACGCCTTCCTGTTCAACGCCGGCAACATCGACAAGCGCTTCTATATGGACACGCTCCAGCTCGAGGAATCCGAGTACAACCTCATCCGCTTCCCCCAGCGGGGCGTTTGCCTCTACAAATGCGGCAACGAGCGGTATAACCTTATGGTCCACGTTCCGGCGTATAAGGAAAAGCTGTTCGGCAAGGCAGGTGGTCGCTGATGGCGTTCACTGCGGCAGCGGCGGCGAAGATTGCTGCAACTGTACTCACCAACGATAAGCTCCGCAAGACGGTCGGCTGGATCATCGCCGCCGTTCTCTCTCCGCTCATTATTCTGCTGGTCATCGTGTGCAGCTTCCTATCAGGCGGGGCGGATCACAACATTGAAGCGCTCGATCTCTCGTACTACGGCGGCATGATCGCCGGCTCTGTGCCGGAGGCGTACCGGGAGCATATCGAACAAATGCAATCCAGCCTCGCCATCGTGGATAGCGAGATCGCCGCCGTCAACTCAATGGCGGAGGGCGGCAACGGCCTTGACTCTCACCGGGTCAAGGCCATTTTTTATTCTCTGTACTTCGGCGAACAGAATCCCAGCGCAATAGGCATCAGCCGCTTCGTGGACTGCTTCGTATCCTATGAGCAGCGCACGAACGCCGATGGTAACATCTACACTGTAGCCGTGCCGCTCCCCATCGAAACGGCCTACGAAAATATTCAAAGCGTAATGGGCATACCCATCACCGATGTGGTAAAGGAAAATGTCACCGCAGTTATGCTCCGCACACGAAGTGGCGGAGATACCTTCTCCGGCGCATATCTCCGTGGCGACGGAGCCAGCATTGAGTTGGATATCTCGGCATTCACAGATCCATACACGAAAAACAATCTCGACCTTGCCACCTATGCGGTCAGCGCATGGGAAAACGGCTGGGGGTATGTCTGGGGCACCTGCGGATGGGTGCTGACCGACAGCCTCTTTGCGTCCAAGCTGGCACAGTACCCGGACGGCGTCGGCAACTACGAGGACTTCATCCGTGAGAATTGGCTCGGCGGCAGAACCACAGACTGCGTGGGGCTTATCAAGGGCTACGGTTGGCTCGACGTCAGCGACATGAGCATTGGCTATGCCATTAACGGAATGCCGGATGTTGGTGCGGACGGAATGTATTACAACGCCACAGTCAAGGGAGATATGTCCACCATGCCCGACACGCCGGGTCTCGCCGTCTGGCACGAAGGGCATATCGGCGTATACATCGGAAACGGCGAGGTCATCGAAGCCATGGGAACCAAGTACGGCGTGGTCAAGACGCAGCTCTCGGAGCGAAGCTGGACGGTGTGGTTGGAGGTACCCTACATCACCTATATCACAGAAACGGAGGAAACACCATGAGCGAAAACAAAACGCTGCACATCCTGCGCGTGGAACCGGGCAAGGCTCCTGAAGAAAAGGATATTGGTTCTGACCTCAAGAGCCTACAAGAAGAAGTCGGCGGTCTGATTGAGTGCGTGTATCTGGATGATGACTCTGGCACCATTCTCGTGTGCAACGAGGAAGGCAAGCTGGGCGGCATGGAAATGAACAGACGGCTGGGCGAAGACATTATTTGCGGGCCGTTCTTTCTCGTCAGAGATGACGGCGAGGGTGACTTTGCCTCTCTCTCCGAACAGCAACTGGAACAGTACAAAGAGGTCTTCGGAAAGCCAGAGCAGTTCGCAGAATATGAACCTGACGCTGAGCCGCACATGCGGTTTATCACATTTTGATTGGAGGAAACAACATGAATATGATTGATATCACGATTCCCTTTGATGAGGAAAAACTCAAAGCCTTGGAATTCACTCTCAAAAAGGAAAACGCCACTACACAGCAGCGACTGGAACGGACGCTCATAGAGCTGTATGAGAAAGCGGTGCCGGAAGCTCTGCGCGAGTATGTTGACAGCAAAACCGCGCCTGCTACTCCCAAGCCCAAGCGTCCGGCGAAGCAGCCCACACCAAAGCCACAGCCTGCACCTGCGAAGCCGACCGTCTCTGCTGTCGCGCCGATGAAGGAGGCTGAGAAAAATGGCTGATGATAATTCTATCGAACTCTGGATGGACAGACGGCGACTCGCCGCGCTGGAGCGCGTGCTGAATGAGAGCGGCACAGATACGCAGACCGTCATGCAGGCGCGGCTGGATGAGCTGTATGCACAGTATGTCCCGGCGCAGGAGCGCACCGAAATCAATATGGCGATTGAGGCCGAGCGCATTGCAGCGGAGCAGAAGGCGGAGGAAACACGGCACGTCTCTGTGTTTCATGTGACGGAGAACGGCACAGAGCAGTATTTCAAAACCGACCGTGGACATGAATTCCTCGACGCCGCTCACAGGCTGCGGTTGTATCTCCAAGAAAATCTCGTCACGGATTCCTTTGCAGAAACGTATGTCTGCCGCGAAGCAATCACCGCAGACGAGTTTGATGAGATGGTCGGCGTCCGAATGGACAACACCGGCAAGGTGGTCGGCGCGTTCGATATCGACCTCGACAAGCGGGAGTTCTCTGCCGTCAATATCATGAACGGCTGGGAAACCTTCGCCATGGGCGACGTCAGCACGGTGGCCCATCACGCATTCCGAAAGGATTGTCTCTCGGCAGAGCAGAAGTGGGCCGCTTTTCTTGACAAGCTGGACGGCAAACAAATCACATCGGCTGGGCATCTCAGTGCGCGAAGTTTCTCCCTCTCCGATGAGATCATAGACATGGATAACGGGAAACTCAATTTTTATATCGACGCCAACTTTGATGTGGACGCTGTGTTCGGAACCCATGTCTGCACAGATGAGAATGACGACTATATCAATCTCTACGCAAACTACGATATGGAGGCACAGAAGGTCTGTGATTCGCTGGACATCATTCTCTGGAAGGACGACGGACAGACAGAACTCAGCTACACGCTGAACGCAGCCGAGAAAGAAGTTCTGCTCCGTGCGATGGACGCCTACTGCCAGGAGCAGACGGGCGGCATGAATGTCGTCGAATACAGCAAGCGGTGCATGGCGCAGACGGACAGCCCACAGGCGCAACCGACCATGTAAGCCACCGTGACGGCCTGTGCCGCCCTGTGTGCCCTCCTTCGGGCTTGTGTGGCATCCCAGTACCCCGGCATGGCTTGACCGCCGTGTCGGGGCTTTTTGCGGGAGGTTTGAAGGCAAAATGACGCTCACGATTTTAGTACAGGATAAAGCACCGGGGTCGCAGAGCGCCCTCCGATGCGGAAAACACCGCCCCGCAGAGCGGGTCGGGGCATTTTTGAAGAGGGGTCGTAAAACCGCTTTTTTGAACCGACCGGGGTCGTGAAGGACGGAAAAGCCCAGTGTTACAGGCTTTTGACGGGTGACGTGGGCGGAAAGGACAGAATTATTTATGAACGAACAGATAAAGAAGAAATATGCCTTTTGGCTCAATCCGGATACCAAGAGACTGGTCGAAATTAACTTTCAGAAAGACAACTGTCAGAGCCAGTCGGAGTTTGCTGAGAACGCGATACGGTTTTACGCCGGATACATTTCGGCAAAGGACGCGACCGCATACCTCGTGCCGGTGCTGACTCAGGTGTTGCGCGGACTGCTCGACAGCTTCGCCGCACACACCAACCGCAACCTCTTCCGTCTCTCGGTGGAGGAAGCAAAGACAATGAATATCATTTCCGGACTGATACGAGTGAGCCCGGAACAGCTCAAGCACATCCACAACAAATCCATCAGCGATGTCAAACGGCTCAAGGGCACGCTGACATATGAGCAGCTCTATCAAGATCCGATACCGCTGGAATATGATTTGGATATTGACACGCTCATACAGGGCGAGGATATGGACGAGGATGAGTGATCATGCCTCGCCTTATTTTTATCTCGCCGCACTTCAAAAGCGGGGCTGGTAACGCCGCGCACCTCTCGTATCTCGTGCGCTACATCGCAACACGGGAGGGCGCAGCACCCACACCGACGACTGACAGCAACAAACCCTCGACGCAAAAGCAAGCGCAGCTCATCCGCCAAATCGTCAAAGATTTTCCGTTGACCAAAAAGCGTTTCGAGTATCAGGACTATCTCGCAAACCCGACGATAGCAAATGCCTCGGACTATATTGGGATCGCCTTGGAGCAGAACCTCGACCAGATTGGCAAGCGTGAAAACTATGTGGACTACATCGGAACACGCCCCGGCGTATCCAAGACCGGCGCTCACGGTTTGTTCGACGGCGGCGGCAGAGAGCTTGTGCTGTCGCAAATACAGAAAGAAATATCAGAGCATCCTGGCGTCGTGTGGACGCCGGTTATTTCACTCAGGCGCGAGGACGCACAGGCGATGGGATATGAATCCCCGGAGAGCTGGCGAGCGATGCTCTCCGCCTGCGCCGCTGACCTCGCAAAAGCATACAAGATAAAGCCGGAGCATCTGCGGTGGTATGCGTCCTTCCATGACCAGACCCACCATCCCCATGTCCACATGATCCTGTACTCCACTGATCCCAAAGAGGGCTTCCTCACAAAAGACGGCATCACTCAGGTCAAGTCGGCCTTGGCGCGGAGCATTTTCCCTGAACAGCTTCAGGAGCTTTATGCGGCGGACACCCGGCAGCGCGACGCACTCAAGGAAAACGCACGGCGACTGTATCAAGAACTCATCGACCGCATGGCAAGCGGCGTTCTAAAAAACGATCGCATCGAAAAGCTCACCGAACAGCTCGTGGCGAAGCTGGCGATGCACAAGGGCAAGATGCAGTACGGCTATCTGCAAGCGCCGGTCAAGGCCATCGTCGATGAGATCGTGGATGAGCTGGCGCGGGGTGCGGATGTGACGGAGGCGTTTCGCCTATGGTTCGATATCCGCACGGACATTCTCAGCACCTACCAAGACGAGGTGCAGGAGATCCCACCGCTCTCCAAGCAGAAGGAGTTCAAGCCCGTGCGGAACATGGTCGTTGTGGAGGCCGCCAAGCTGGTCGGCCATGAGTTCTCTTTTGAGGAAGATGCGAATGACGAGCCGGAAGCGGAGGCAAACGTGTGGGCTCTGATACGCACGGTCAAAGCGGACGACGCTGATGAAACAGAGCGACGGAATGCGGTGATGCTGTTGCTACGCAAGGCGGACGGTGGAAACTCCGATGCCGCATACGCCGTGGGAAAGCTGCTCATGGACGAGGGCATCATGCAAAAGGATGCTCCAAAGGCGCTCGACTATTTCCGCACCGCCGCCGACGCCGGCAACAGCTACGCCATGTACCAGCTCGGTAAGCGTAGTATAACCGGCGAGGATGCTCCTAAGAATGCCTCCGATGCGCTGTGCTGGTTCGCGTCGGCCGCTGAGCAAGGCAACGCCGCGGCGCAGTACGCGCTGGGAAAGCTGTACCTCTCCGGCGCGGATGTGCCCAAAGACATGAAGGCTGCGCTCCTATGGTTTACCCGCGCCGCCGAGCAGGGCAATCAGTACGCTCAGTTCTTCGTTGACCATTGGAACGAGGTGCGAAGCCCGTCCTCGTTCATTGCGGCGACGCGGGTCCTGCATCACATGAGCCGGATATTTCAGGATAACACCCCGCCCAGGCGCGGCGGCAGAATCCAGCTTGACAAGAAGCTCCTGCGTGAACTCAAGCAAAAGAAGATCGCCCAGGGTCACAAGGCGGACGATCATGAGCAGGAGCAGACCTACATCACCTACTAAGATTGGAGGCGAGCATCATCGCACAGTACATTCATTTTTCAGACGAGCAGAAGCACCGAGCTAATTCGGTCGACCTGCCCGAGTTTCTTCGGCACAAGGGCGAGAAGCTCATACCGTCCGGGCGGGACAAGCGCCTCGCCTCGGATCACAGCATCACCGTGCGCAGTAATCAATGGTTCGACCACGCCGCTGAGAAAGGCGGACTCGCCATCGATTTTGTGCAGCAGTTCTATGGCCTGAGTTTCCCGGACGCCGTTACTATGCTCCTCGGCGGCGAAACCGGCGTGACCTATCTGCGGGCACAGCCGGAGCCTGTGCAGGAGCGCAAGCCCTTTACGCTGCCCCCGGCGCACACGGATATGCGCCGTGTCTATGCCTATCTTCTTCAGCACCGCCACATCGACCGCGAGGTGCTTACAGCCTTCGCAAGAGAAAAGATCGTCTACGAGAGCGCAGAGCCTTCCGCAGATAAAAGCAAGATATATCACAACGCCGTGTTCGTCGGACTGGACGAACACGGCGTTTCCCGTCACGGGCATAAGCGGAGCATTTACACAGAGGGCAAGAGCTATCGCGGCAACATCGAGAGCAGCGATCCCCGGTACAGCTTTCATTGGCTGGGCTCGTCCGGACGTCTTTTTGTGTTCGAGGCTCCGATAGATATGCTCTCGTATATCTCACTGCACCCGGAGGCCTGGCAGAAACACAGCTATGTGTCTCTGTGCGGCACGGCGGAACACGCAATGCTCTGGATGCTGGAGCAGTACGCGCAGCTCGACGAAGTCGTGCTGTGCCTCGACAACGATGACGCCGGCATCAAGGCGACGGAACGCCTGACCGCCATCCTTCTGGAGCATGGATACAGCAACATCCTGATAGACCGTTCTGAGCAAAAAGACTGGAATGATGAGTTGGTCTGTGCTTGCGAATCGGAGTCAAAAATATCAATGAGAATGGAGTGAGCGCGTTGCAAGAAAAAGTCTATTATCTGATCGCCGCCGCAGCGATCATGTTCGCCGTCATCGGTGGGCTCTCGCTGTTGGCGCATTACTATACCCTCAACGGGATCAAATCTCGCACCGTGGGCGACGGTCAGCACGGCACAGCCCGGTTCGCCACCAAGAAGGAGATCCAGCGCACCTACAAGCGCATCCCATTTCGCCCCAAGGCGTGGCGCAAGAGCAAGGAGCTGCCACAGAAACAGGGCATCATCCTCGGGAGCGTCGGAAAGAAAAATGAGGTCACGGCGCTGGTGGATACGGACGACGTCCACACCCTCATGATCGGCGCATCGGGCGTCGGAAAGACCGCCTTCTTCCTTTACCCCAACTTGGAGTACGCCTGTGCCACCGGCATGAGTTTTCTCTGCACAGACACAAAGGGGGATCTGTTCCGCAACTACGGTGCTGTTGCCCGTGATCATTACGGCTACAATATCGCGGTCATCGATTTGAGAAACCCCACCCGCTCGGACGGCAACAATCTTCTTCATCTGGTCAACAAGTATATGGACGAGTATCGCGCCGACGAACACAACCTTGCAGCCAAGGCCAAGGCGGAGAAGTACGCCAAGATCATCAGCAAGACCATCATCAACTCCTCTGGCGACAGCGCCAACTACGGGCAAAACGCATTCTTCTATGACGCCGCCGAGGGACTACTGACTTCCGTCATCCTTCTCCTTGCGGAGTTCCTCGCGCCCGACGACGACCACCCGGAGGAACGGCGGCACATCATCTCTGTGTTCAAAATGGTGCAGGAGTTGTTGGAGCCTTCCAAAGTAAAGGGCAAGAGTCAGTTTCAGCTCCTCATGGCGAAGCTCCCGGCTGAGCATAAAGCGAAGTGGTTCGCCGGCGCCGCCCTCAACTCATCCGAGCAGGCCATGGCGTCGGTCATGTCCACGGTGCTGTCCCGGCTCAATGCGTTTCTTGACTCTGAGATGGAGCAGATCCTCTGCTTCGACACGGCCATCGACGCTGAGAAGTTCTGCAATACGAAAAGCGCCATCTTTATTGTGTTGCCGGAGGAAGACCTGACGAAGTATTTCATGGTCAGTCTCATGATCCAGCAGCTCTATCGGGAGATCCTTTCCGTGGCGGATGAGAACGGAGGGAAGCTCAACAACCGCGTGGTGTTCTACTGCGACGAGCTGGGCACCATTCCGCCCATAGAGTCGCTTCAGCTCATTTTTTCAGCCTCACGCTCTCGCCGTCTGCTCATGGTGCCGATAATCCAGAGCTTCGGCCAGCTCCAAAAGAACTACGGCAAGGAGGGCTCGGAGATCATCGTCGATAACTGCCAATGCACCATCTTCGGAGGCTTCGCGCCCAACAGCCAGACTGCAGATGTGCTGTCAAAAGCGCTGGGCAGCCGCACCGTTATGTCGGGTAGCATCTCGCGAGGCAAAAACGACCCCAGCCAGAGCCTTCAGATGATGGAGCGCCCGCTCATGATGCCCGACGAGCTCAAGAGCTTGCCCAAGGGACAGTTTGTCGTCATGAAAACCGGCACGCATCCCATGCAGACAAGATTGCGCCTGTTCCTTGATTGGGGCATTACCTTCGATAGCGTCTTCGAAGTGCCTGAGAAGGCTGAGCGAAAGGTCGCATATGCCGACAAGGATGAATTGGAGCAGAGGATACTGACTCGCTTTCACGCTGGAAAAGCGGTCGAGGATGTGCCGATAAACGACACCAGCGCCAAGGGCGGCATCAGCCAGCGCGACTCAGACATCAGTCTGCGCGACTCAAAACGTCGCGGCCAGAGAGGATTCCAGCATCAGGAGGGCAAGACATGAGTTACTTTGGAACCGTATACGCCGAGGACATCCCGCACAGGGCAAAGTCTGTGTATATGTATCTGCGCGACCGAACCAACGCTTCCGGAACCTGCTGGCCGGGGATCAAAAAGATAGCCTCTGACCTGCACCTCTCCCGCAGCACCGTCAAACGGGCGTTGGACGACCTATATAAAGCAGGGTTGATAGAAAAGAAGCCGCGCTACCGTGAAAACGGAAGCAGCAGCTCCAATCTGTATGTAGTCGAAAAAGCGTTGCCCTGATGATCGGGTGAAAATACACTTTTCCGCCAAGGGGGTGCTATGCGTATTAGCTGAACCCAGGTGAGGTTCATGATGAACCCCCTTGAAGGACTCACCCTAAGAATACTTAACAACAGAGAAAGAACTAAAATGGTACCCATAGAAAGGACAATGCTCTGACAAAAAGGCATGAGAAATAGACTGCTGGTTGACAGCGAAGCAGGAAAAATAGACATTATTCTGCCAACGATGCAAAAGCAATGGACACAGGGTTGACAAATGCCAAAAGAATCATGCAAAATATGAGCAGAGCCTATGGGTGAAGAACATGGCAAAAAAATGTGGTGCCAAAAAATATTCAGAAGAAGAAATGGAAGCACTGCGCAAAAATCCGAATGTGTTAGAGGTTTTGGAAAACCGTCTATCGCTGACAATTGAGTTTAGGCAGCAGGTCTATGAGGAATGGGTTTTAAAGCCTGAAAGGTCAACCGTCCGAAGAATGCTGGAAATTAACGGTTTTGACACGCAGCAGCTCGGGCAGAATTTTACCCAATCGGTAGGGTCTGTTTTTAAGCGAGGAGGACGCCCGAAGTATTCCAAGGCATCGCCCGAAACACAGGCAAATTGGTCTAAAACAATGAATATGCCCACGAAAACCTCGGAGGAACTGCTTGAAAGCGGGAAATTCATTTGGGATGTCAATCGGCTAATCCTGCACCCGGACTTTGAGGCGGAGCTATATCGAAACTATCCAAAACAGTCCATAGAGGATGGTTTGCTTGCACATGGAATAGCTCCGGCGGATGTAGGCTACCACAAAATTTATTGTCTAAAGGAAAAATTTGAGCGTTCCTCAGGTAGAGATACTGGCCGCAGCATGAAAAAAGGCCGCAATTCGGGTTACGATGCCGCAACCGTGAAGCAGTACACAAATCACCCCTATATTCAAACGGCTACTCGTGAGAAGATAACGCTGCAGGCTGCGTTTTTTGAGGCGGCAGCGCCGATTTCCTCTCTGCCGATTGACGATATTTTCCGTGTATTTGACATTGAGCCAAGCATATTTTCTGCGACGGAGCGATACCGTATCAGCCGAATTTTAAGCCAATGGGTTAAGACAGACGGTGCTGATGTCCCGGAGGTGATTCCTACACGAGAGATTCTCCGCAGCAGAATAAATGCACTGGATGGTATTGCGGAAAAAGGATTTCTTCGAATTGGCGACATCGTCCCTGCTTTGAATGTGTTTCAAAGAAAGGCTCTTTGCTTGTGGCTTCAAGAACTTATGGCAGATCCCGGGCGAAAATATACGGTGAAATATATTCTGTCATTGCTTGGCATTTCTCGCGCATCATACTATGCGATCTTGAAAAATGGGAACTATGGTCAAGCGGTCATCAAACGAAATGAAAAGGATGCGCAAGATGCCCAGCTTATTCGAAGGGTGATGGAATACAAAGGCTTCGCCAAGGGATCAAGACAGATTTATATGATGCTGCCCACTCTCACGGGGCAGCACTTGGGACTAAAAAAGATACGCCGCATCATGAAGGAATATGGGATTACATCATCCATTCGGAAATCGGATTCCTCAAATCGTATGGGTGGAGCAGCACTCCGAAAAAATGTAAAACCAAATCTTCTTGGACGTAGATTTCGCCTCCACAGACCGAACGAGGTGAGGTTGACAGACGTCACCTATCTGACTTACGGTGACGGATGCAGAGCATACGGATCTGCACTGCTTGACCCCGTTACCGGCAGGCTGATTGCTTTTCTTGTTAGCGAACACAATGATTTGCAGCTTGCCCTTGAAACACTCCGGCAATCGGATTCACATCCATGCTGCAACGGAGGCATCTATCATTCCGATCAAGGTGTGGTATATCTATCCGGCACCTTCCAGCAAGAGGTCAGCGATCAAGGGTTTGAGCAGTCCATGTCTAAGCGTGGAAACTGTCAGGACAACGCTCCGCAAGAGTCGTTTTTCGGGCATTTCAAAGATGAGTGCAATTACTCAAGGTGCAGGGATCTTGATGAACTGAAAGCATTGGTTGCCGGGTATGCAGATTACTATAACTACGAGAGGCGTATGTGGGATAGAAATCGCATGACACCGGTCGAATATGAGCAGTATCTCCTGAATATGACAGAGAATGACTTTGGTGAATATCTGTTGTGTGAGGAAGAAAAATATCAGCGGATGAAAGTGAAAGCCGCAAAACTGGCGATTGAACGAGCAAAGAGCTTAGGCGTATGAGAAAAGCGATGGGAGGCTGCTGTTATGAAACAAAATCAGATAAGAAAACAGCCTTCAGATGAGATTAGACCATTTCTGGACAATCCATTCTTGAAGGACTTTAGAGGCCGCGATATGATCTACACAAAGGATTTTTACGTGGCCATGTATAAAAAAATATCCGAGGAACACATGACCTACGTGGCGGCATATAACAGTCTCGGCTTTTCCACCGCTGTCCTTGGAGAGGATCGAGCCAATTCAGCGGGAAAACGTGCGATGCAGATGGCTCGTGAGGAACGGCTGTTTACCGTAAACCCTTCCAGCTACGATGGCTCCGTACCCAGAGAGGCCATGGGAGCTATGTCTCCATTGGAAGAATTGGCTTACTTAAAGGCAAGAAACTTCTATTTAGAGGAGCTGGTTTCTGCTCAAAAAAAACTCCAATCCGCATTGGCGGACATGACTATATCATCGAATCCGAAAACGTAAATGCAGACAGATTTCAAATGGCAGACGCTTTTATTGGTCGGCAAGCTGGGAAAAAGGACGGCTTGTCCACTACGCAGTGCCTGTGTATGTTTGGCGTGTCACGTTCCGGCTACTATTCATGGATTGAACGTCAGAAAGATACGAAGGGTTCCCGCGTGGCAAAACAGGAAAGCCGAAATGAATTAAAAGAGAAGTTTCGGCAAATCGTGAGAAAATTGGGCTTTGTCCCGGGAAAGCGGACTTTTCAGACCTATATGTGGCGGGATTTCAATATCAGCATCAGCGTGAAGCGTTGCCGGACGCTCATGAAAGAAATGAACCTTGCGGCAAACAAACCAAAAAAGGATGCCTACAAGCATCAGGCAACCCATGATCACGAGTGTGCCTCCCCGGAAAATAGGGTAAATCAAAACTTCTACATTGGCCCTCGAAAAGTCATCTTGACCGATATTACCTATCTCTACTATGGTTTTGCTCGCACACCCATCTATCTTTGCGCCTTTAGAGATGCTTACACGAAAGAAATTCTTGGGCACGATATTGACACCCGTATGACAGTAGAGCTTGTGAAAAATGCTTACAACGCCATGATGGAGAAGCATGGCAAAGAATTGCATGACGCCCAATGCGTGATCCACAGCGACCAGGGGTCTCAATATCTTTCCACAACCTTTCAGACACTGCTAACAGACGATGGGTTTGTTCAATCTGTTTCCGGCAGGGGAAATTCGCAGGACAACGCACCCATGGAATCATTCTTCGGTCGAATGAAATGCGAGATGCTCGATTTAATAGCACTCTGCCCGGATGCGGAGACTGCCAAACGCATGGTTACCGGCTACATAGGCGCTTACAATGATGAGCACTATCAATATGCCCTTGCGGGACTGACACCGTCTGAATACTATACATACATTACCACCGGGATTTACCCTATGGACAACTACTACGGCATCAAAGCGACAGAGCTTATGCCGATTGGGACCTTAGTAACGGCACGGCTCAATGCGGCAGCGGAGAAAAGCAGCAAAGCAAGAGCTGCTAATGCACGGAAACGGGAAGTAGCACAGAAAATCATAAAAAATCCCACGATGGTTGTAGCAAGGGATCAGCGTATTTTGCAGCGTGAAATATCAAAGTGGACACGCTCCAAGAAAACTGCCATGTTACAAGTTACTCATTTGAAAGAAGTGCTTGAAAAGGCAAAACGAGCACAAAGCTACCTACTGTCGGCATCGGCTAATCTTATCGCAGAACTAAGCTGTGGACAAAGCTGGATCAGATATCCGGAGCTTGCCTATATTTATGATATGCGAGAGCTTTTCTAACAAAAGTAATCTGCTGACAGGTGCCCGTCGGTAAAGGAATGTGTGAACCCGCCGACTGCTTTGCAGATTTAATTGCGGTAAATTTACTAACATCAAGAACACCCCACCTATAAACACAGCACGGTCGGCGCATATGCGGCGGCCATGCTGTGTTTGCGCTTTTTTAGCAAATAAATATGATTTTGCCTTGAAATAACTGTCAGAAAACTGTCCTTGACTTTGGAACCAGTTTAAACAAATAGAGATACAAGCTAACGAGCTGCCCAGTCATTTGTCGAGCCCAAAGAAAAAATCGTCAAAGGTGCAGCCGTAGATTTTCTTGAGTTCAATTATTACGCTGGCGCGAATATTCAATTCGCCTGCTTCATACTTCGCATAGCAGCTTCTTGCAATGTCACAACCTCGACGCTGAAGCTCAGCGCAGAGCTTCTCCTGAGACAAGCCGCTTGCATCTCTTAGCCTTCTGAGGTTGTCGCCCATGTTGCGGTCACGCCGTATTTTTTGCTCCACACTGCTACCTCCCTCAATACTATGATTGACCAGTATTGGTTGCAACTATAAATATTGTATGATATCATTTCGTTAAGTATTGTCCGCGATACTGGTCAATTTTCGAGAGGTCAAGATGAAAGAACGAACTTGTTGCTTTACTGGGCATAGAAAAATACCGCCCATGCAGTCTGTTGAGATTGCAGAGCGGCTAAAGACGGAACTTATTAAACTGATTGACCAAGGCTATCTTTATTTTGGCGCAGGAGGTGCTCTCGGATTTGATACGATTGCCGCAAAGACAGTCTTAACTTTACAACAGTCATGTCCGCAAATAAAACTCATTCTTGTGCTGCCGTGCAAAACACAAACTCGCGGTTGGGAAAAGGAGGATATCGCAATATATAAGGATATCAAACAACGATGTAATAAAGTCGTTTACACCTCAGAGGATTATACAAGAGGCTGCATGCTCAAGCGCAATCGCCATTTGGTAGACAATAGCAGCGCCTGTGTCTGCTACTTAAGCGAAAGTAAGGGTGGGACGGCATATACGGTTGACTATGCAAGAAGGTCTGGCATTAAAATAGTTAACCTGGCATAAGGGAGATGCAATATGGGTAAGAAAAAGATAGAGATAGCAGCGAAAGCCATTGAACGAATTGCAAAAGAGAATCATACAACGGTAGAGGAAGTCCGTCTTCAAATAAAGGTGTCCATGATAAATGGCCTCGTGAGCTCAGATCCCAAAGTCAAGGAATATTGGCGCAGCATCCCGTGTGAAGGTGATATTCCGACGCCAGAAGAGCTCATCGCATATACAGCCGATGTTGTTCGCAAACAAAGGCGGAAGCAATAAGAATACAGAAGTTAAGTTCCTCATTGCATCTATTCGCCAAATGGTATATACTAATTAAAAATCGTATTTTTGGCAAAACCGTCGAAAGACGGCGGCGCAAAGCTACAAGGGCCTGTACCGTTTGGATGGCAGCCAGCTATAAATGGAACGCCCTACGCTTTGTAGGGCTGTTTTTGTATAATGACGTGGGGTGAACAGTATGGATTACATTTCTATCGCCGAGGCCGCAAAAAGATGGGGAATTACCCGCCGCCGCGTTCAAGTGTTGTGCAATACGGACAGAATCCCCGGACTAACAAAGTTCGGGAAAGCGTGGGCTATCCCCAAAGATGCAGAAAAACCTGCGGATGCCAGGAAAGAACGAAAAAGGCAATTTGGCGATTAGTGTACAGAGTATAGGACAGCTTGTGCTTTATCATGTACACTGAAGATGTGGCATCTATGGGATATAAAAAACAATCTGACTGGTCGGGGGATATATTATGGCAAAAGCAATAAAGCAAAAAAAAGAAGCCTCTATGGAAGAAGCTCTATGGAAATCTGCGGACAAGCTGCGAGGGTCTGTTGAGCCAGCAGAGTATAAGCATGTTGTTCTGAGTTTGTTCTTTCTAAAGTTTGCAAGTGATAAGTTTGAAGCGCAGCGAAGAATCATCACCGAAAAATATGGTGAAAAACACGTTGACCGTATAGCCTTCTATACGCAGGACAATGTGTTCTATCTTCCGCCTGAAAGCCGTTGGTCATTCATCATGGAGAACGCAAAACAGGACGACATTGCGCTCAAGATTGATACGGCGCTCTTTACGATTGAAAAGGTCAATCCTGCTTTGAAGGGCGCTCTTCCCGACAACTACTACTCGCGCCTTCACATAGATACTACGAAGCTTGCATCTCTGCTCGATGAGGTTGATAAGATCAACACCAGCGACAAAGAGAACGATATAATCGGGCGGGTCTACGAATACTTTCTCGGAAAGTTTGCCCTTGCAGAAGGTAAAGGCAAGGGCGAATTCTATACGCCCAAGTGCATCGTCAATCTGATTGCCGAAATGATTGAGCCTTACGATGGCGTACTCTACGATCCCTGCTGCGGCTCAGGCGGCATGTTTGTCCAGTCCATCCGCTTTGTTGAGGCTCACAGCGGTAACAAGAGAAAAGTGTCCATCTATGGTCAGGAGTATACCAACACGACCTACAAGCTGGCGAAGATGAACTTGGCAATTCGAGGCATATCTGCAAACCTCGGAGAGATGGCTGCAAACACTTTTTCAAACGACCAGCATAAAGACCTCAAGGCAGACTTTATAATGGCGAATCCGCCTTTCAATCAGAAAGAATGGAGAGCCGATAATGAGCTTATTGACGATCCGCGCTGGAACGGCTACGAAGTTCCTCCGACAAGCAATGCGAACTACGGGTGGATTCTGAACATCGTGTCGAAGCTGTCTCAAAACGGTGTTGCCGGTTTCCTGCTTGCCAACGGCGCACTGTCTGACGATGGGACTGAACTGAAAGTCAGAAAGCAGCTTATCGAGAACAACCTTGTAGAAGCAATCGTTATTCTTCCTCGCAGCTTGTTCTATACCACCGACATCAGTGTAACGCTTTGGATCCTGAACAAGAACAAGAAGGCTCGTGTCGTCGAGCAGAACGGGCAGACGAAACGCTACCGCAACAGAGAAAAGGAAATCCTCTTCATGGACTTGCGGCAGATGGGCAGCCCGTTTGAAAAGAAATACATTGAGCTGACGGAAGAGGATCGTGCAAAGGTAACTGCGGTGTACCATAGCTGGCAGCAGGAAGGCTTTGAGGAAACATATAAGGATGTTCCTGAGTTCTGCCACAGTGCTTCCTTTGATGAGGTAAAAGAAAAGGGATTTACGCTTGTTCCGAGCCGTTATATCGAGTTCATCAACCGTGATGAGAACATCGACTTTGATACAAAGATGAAGTCGCTGCAAGCAGAATTAAAAGAACTTCTTGTCGCGGAGGAAGCATCAAAAGCATCGTTGCTGACAGTATTTAAGGAGCTGGGATATGAAATCGAACTATGACCTCTTGGGCAATCACATCCAGCTTGTTGATGAGCGAAACGGCGCAATGCTGTCAGACCGAGTATTGGGTATTAACATCGACAAATTCTTTATGCCGTCAGTCGCCAATGTGATTGGAACAGATTTGAGCAAGTACAAGCTGATTACACAGGGACGCTTTGCTTGTAATCCTATGCACGTTGGACGCGATGAACGCTTGCCTGTTGCACTCTATACGGAAAGCTCACCGGCTATTGTGTCACCCGCTTACTTCATATTTGAGATAACAGACAAGTCGGTGATGAACGACGAATTCCTGATGATGTGGTTTCGCCGCCCAGAGTTCGATCGCATGTGCTGGCTCAAGACCGATGGCAGCGTAAGAGGCGGCATTACATGGGACGATTTTTGCAGAATTGAGGTGCCGGTTCTTCCTTACGATGAACAAATGCGAATTGTTCAGAGCTACAAGGCTATTACGGAAAGGATTGAGCTTAAACGGAAGATAAATGATAATTTAGCGGCTTGAGAGGTTGGATAACAGCACACTTTGCATGTCATTCAAAGCCCTAATCTCATTGTTGTTCTTGGCGATCTCTTTATAGAGGCTGTCAGCTAAGCGCCCAAATGACTTAATATCATTGATGCTTGGAACGGGAATAACAAATGATTCAAGCTCTTGTTTGTTTATCGCCTCTCGCGTCGAACCGGATTGACCTATTCCCAGCAACCGCGCCTTGTAATCTGTGGAACAAAGCGTACACATTATGTAATAGCTCATTTCACAGCCCTGAATCGGACGAACTATCATGACATGCTGATTAACTCGCGCTGGCAATACATCCTCTGGAACCATACAGCATCGGGCAACCGATACCCCAGTGATGTTGAACAAAACATCATGAGCAGAGACTTCCACATTCAAAAGGACATCTGCTTGTTCATCAGAAATATGAGCAAGGTCAGAATACGAAAATGAGTAATCTAATACGTTTGTGCTACGAATCAAAGATATGCCTGATTCGGAATACCCTTGTTTTCCACCTTTAGGTGTTGCCCCGCTTCCGATTTTGCTGCACAATTCTTTGAGAGCGTGCTTCTCGAAAGAGTCTTGCTCACCGTAAAACCGTTCACGATAAACGGTGCATAGAGAGTCAACTAAATTATCATTTACCTCAGACTCTCACCAGTGGCGAGAGTTATCACAAAGGGACTGCCACTGAAAGTCGTTCTCTTGAATACAAAGGAGACACGACGATGAAGGAAGAACTGATCAATGAGATTGAAAGGCAAATGCTGCCCTATCTCAACAACGAGCAACTGCTGAGGCTTCAGGACGTTCTATCAAAGACGTTAAGCGGCTTGAACATCAGCGCGGAAGAGTGCCATACTCCATCCGAGGATAAAGCTATTGAGGCATTCATCTCGGCTAAGAGGATAGAAGGATGCTCAGAGAAGACGCTGAACTACTACCTCAACACGATTGAGGCAATGGTTTCAGATATAGGCAAGCCCCCGCAGCGGATCATGACGGAAGACCTCAGAAGGTATCTTACTGAATATCAATGCCGCCGCAAGTCGAGCAAGGTGACGATTGATAACATCCGGCGCATCCTGTCCAGCTTCTTTTCTTGGCTTGAGGATGAGGATTTCATTGTGAAAAGTCCTGTACGCAGGATACACAAGGTCAAGACCGGCAAAATGGTCAAGGACACCTACACGGATGAAGCTTTGGAGCTTATGCGGGATCACTCCACCACCGAGAGAGACTTGGCAATCATTGATCTGCTTGCATCATCCGGTATGCGCGTCGGCGAAATGGTCACTCTCAACCGTGAGGACATCAACTTCGCAGAGCGTGAATGCGTAGTCTTTGGCAAGGGAAATAAGGAACGGCTCGTGTACTTCGATGCCAGGACGAAGATCCACTTGCAAGACTACCTGAACAGCCGGACGGACAGCAACCCAGCTTTATTTGTCTCTTTGAATGCGCCTCATGAAAGGCTCATGATCGGAGGCGTAGAAACAAGGCTGCGCGAGCTGGGAAAAAGTCTCAATATGCCAAAGGTACATCCTCACAAGTTCCGGCGAACACTGGCTACGACAGCCATAGACAAAGGAATGCCCATCGAGCAAGTCCAGCAGCTCTTAGGGCATCAAAAGATCGATACGACCATGCACTATGCAATGGTCAAGCAGCAGAACGTAAAGCTGGCGCATAGAAAATTCATTGGCTGAGGTGGCAAGATGAAAGACGGGGACAAATTGCTTGGCGGCTATATTCGTCAAGTAGACGTGCGAAATACGGATGGTCGAGAAGACAATCTTCTCGGTGTTTCCGTACAAAAGAAGTTCATTCCTTCTATTGCAAATACAGTGGGTACGGACTTCACTAAGTATAAAGTCGTGAAGAGAGGTCAGTTCACCTACATTCCCGACACATCTCGGCGTGGGGATAAGATTGGCATAGCCCTTCTCTCTGAGTACGACGAGGGATTAGTCAGCAACATCTACACCGTCTTTGAAGTGATAGATGAAACTCAGCTCTTGCCGGATTACCTTATGCTTTGGTTCAGCCGCCCGGAGTTTGACAGATACGCTCGTTTCAAATCTCATGGTAGTGTCCGCGAGGTCATGGACTGGGATGAGATGTGCAAGGTTGAACTGCCCATTCCCCCTAT
Organism: Oscillospiraceae bacterium CM; assembly: GCA_022870705.1. NCBI lineage: Bacteria > Bacillati > Bacillota > Clostridia > Eubacteriales > Oscillospiraceae > Oscillospiraceae bacterium JHJ. Next base: position 318,228 of record CP072107.1, on the reverse strand, counting down.
TGACAGGCAGAAAGCGATTGTGAAAGCATATCAGACTATCACTGATCGGATCGAGTTAAAGCAAAAGATAAATGATAATTTAGCGGAGATTGGACTTGCCATGTTCAAGGCGCATTTTTACGTTACTTCCGATGAGCTGGTCAATACGCCCCTATATGAATTGGCGGGATATATTAACGGAACGTCCTTCTCAGAAGAAGAGTATTCCGAAACCGGCTTGCCAATAATCAAGATTGCTGAGCTTAAAGACGGCGTAACGTCGGCAACTCAGTATTTCACAGGGTCAAAGGACGGCAAATACATGATTAGGGACAAGGATGTTTTATTCTCATGGTCAGGAAACCCGGACACTTCTATTGACGCTTTCATTTGGAGTCATGGAGGTAGCATTTTGAATCAGCACACCTTCAAGATGGAGTGTCAATATGGTGAAGCGTTTACCTTTTTCATGCTCAAGTATTGCAAACCTGAGTTCGTGAAAGCGGCAATGGGTAAGCAAACAACCGGGTTGGGGCATGTCACAGTTAAAGACCTCAAGCGTCTCACTCTTCCTTTCAGTTCTGAGATTGCTGAGCAATTTAACTGTAAAGCGCAGCCAATATTTTATGAGATATATAATAATCTCAAGGAGATTAACAGCTTATTCGATACAAGGGATCAGCTTGTGAGACGAATAAGCATAGTTGCATGCTAAGCCGCTAAATTATCATTTATCGCCGATGTCGCAAGCGCGGCGACCAAAAGGGGCGAAAGTATAGTATCATTATCTCATGAGGCAGAGATGCTTCCAGAGAGACAGCTAAAGGAGTGAACATGATGTCGTTATTCAACGAACACGCATTGGAAATGTCTATCATGGAGCTGTTCAAGGATGAAGAATACACTTACCTGAACGGCGAACAAATCCATAGAGAGAGGACTGAGGTGCTGCTTGCTGATGACTTGAAGCAGTATCTCTATAACCGCTATGCACAGGATGGTATTACACCAAGTGAGGTGGAAAGCATCCTTCTTATGCTGCGCGGCATTTCCGGCACGATCTATGAGGCGAACAAGGCTGTCTCCAAGATGATATGCGATGGCTTTATCCTCAATCGTGAGGATCGCACCCAAAAAGACCTATATATTGAACTGATTGATTTCGACACTCCCGAAAACAACAGCTTCAAAGTGGTCAATCAGTTTGAGATCGAGGGCATCAACAATCAGTTGCGCATTCCTGACGGCATCATGTTCATCAACGGCATTCCTGTTGTCGTGCTTGAGTTTAAGAGCGCCGTCAAAGAGAACACAACAATCATGGACGCATACACGCAGCTCACTGTCCGGTATCGCCGGGATATTCCTGAGCTGTTCAAATACAATGCCTTCATCGTCATCAGCGACGGAGCAAACAATAAGTACGGCTCATTTTTCAGCCCGTATGACTTCTTCTATGCTTGGCGCAAGGTCGAGTCCGAGGATAAAGACCTTGATGGCATCAGCTCTCTTGTCACGATGGTCAAGGGCATGTTTCGCAAAGAACGCTTGCTCTCCGTAATCAAGGACTTCGTGTATTTCCCCGATAGCTCAGATAAAGACCTCAAGGTGGTCTGCCGCTATCCGCAGTTCTTTGCTGCCAACAAACTGTTTGAAAACATCAAGACGCATCTACGTCCTGATGGCGACGGTAAAGGCGGCACGTATTTCGGAGCTACCGGTTGTGGTAAGAGCTATACCATGCTTTTCCTCACCCGGCGTCTGATGAAGGATACCCACTTCCGCAGCCCGACAATACTTGTAATCACGGACAGAACTGACCTTGACGATCAGCTCTCAAAGCAGTTTGTGTCCTCAAAGAAATACATAGGTGACGAAACCGTTGTCAGCATCGACTCCCGTGAGCGCCTTCGCCAAGAACTGCAAGGCAGGACAAGCGGCGGGGTCTACTTGACGACCATACAGAAATTCACCGAAGACCTGAGCCTACTAACGGATAGAACAAACGTCATCTGTATCTCTGATGAAGCCCATCGCAGCCAGATCAATCTTGATCAAAAAGTCCGCGTCACGGCGGAAGGTGTGGAACGCACCTATGGGTTCGCCAAGTACCTGCATGATTCTCTGCCGAATGCTACTTATGTCGGCTTCACCGGCACACCTGTCGATGGAACGATTGAGGTATTCGGCGGCATAGTTGACGCATACACCATGACCGAATCCGTCCGGGATGGAATAACCGTAAACCTTGTCTACGACGGACGCGCTGCGAGGGTAACGCTCAATCAGCAGAAAGTCAAGGAGATTGAGGATTATTACGCCAAATGTGAGATTGAAGGCGCAAATGAGTATCAGATAGAGGAAAGCCAAAAAGCCGTCGCTCATATCGACATGATTATCGGAGATCCTGACCGTCTTCATGCTGTTGCCGAAGACTTCATAAAACATTATGAAACAAGAGTCGCAGAGGGTGCTACTGTCGCCGGTAAAGCAATGTTTGTCTGTTCCAACCGGAACATTGCTTTTGCGCTCTACAAGATCATCATAGAGCTGCGTCCTGCATGGGCTAAGAAGAAGATTTGCGCTGATGGAGTTGAGCTGAGCGAAAAGAACAAAAAGGAACTCAAGCCCATTGAAATGATAAAGCTGGTCATGACGCGAAACAAGGACGATGAAAAAGAACTCTTTGACATACTCGGAACAAAGGATGACCGCAAAGAGTTTGACCGGCAATTCAAGAACATCAAATCAAACTTCAAGATTGCCATAGTCGTTGATATGTGGTTGACCGGCTTCGATGTACCTTCTTTGGATACCATATACATTGACAAGCCGATTCAGCAACATTCCCTTATCCAGACCATTTCTCGCGTAAATCGTGTTTATGAGGGAAAGGACAAGGGCTTAATTGTAGACTACATCGGCATCAAGAAGAATATGAATCTTGCTCTCAAGAAGTACACCAACTTCGAGACTGATGAGTTTGAGGAAATAGAGCAATCCATCACCATTGTCAAGGATCAGCTTGAAGTTCTGGCGCAAATGTTCCATATCTTCAACAGCTCAGACTTTTTCAATGGCACACCGAAAGAACAGCTTCATTGCCTGAACAGAGCCGTCGAGTATGTCCAGCTCTCAGAAGAGTTGGAGACTCGTTTCATGGCGGCTGTGAAAAGAATGAAGCAAGCCTTCAACCTTTGCAGCTCAAGCGAGAAGATTTCAGACGAGGAAAAGAGCTACATCCATTTCTACTGCGCGGTTCGCTCTATCCTGTTTAAGCTCACACGGGGAGATGCGCCTGATATTGCACAGATGAATGCCCGTGTCAGAGAACTGCTTGAGGGTGCAATACAGTCTGACGGCATCGAAGAACTCTTTGAAACGGGGAAACACATCTCTGTCGATATTTTCAGCGATGAGTATATGGACAAGATTAATGCCATCCAGCTTCCCAACACAAAGATTAAGATATTGCAGCGTCTTCTTACGCAAGCGATTGATGAGTTCAAGAAGGTCAACAAGATTATGGGCATTGAGTTTGCTGACCGTCTCAAACACGTTATTGACGAGTATAACAATAGGCGGCGCGATGAGGCTTATGCGAATGAAGTTTTAGATGATGTCGCTGAGCAGCTTGCCAAGCTGCTTGAGGAATTGAAGGGTGAGAAAGAGTCCTTCAAGAAAATGGGCATAGATTTCGAGGAAAAGGCGTTTTACGACATTCTGAAAGCCGTCGCAAGAAAATACGAATTCGGGTATCCTGACGACAAAATGATAGAGTTGTCCAAACGCATCAAGCTGATCGTCGATGACAAATCAAAGTATACAGACTGGTCTACCCGAGAAGATATTAAAGCCAACCTTCAAGTCGACCTGATTCTTTTGCTGGATGAGTTCGGATACCCCCCGGTAACACTGGATGATGTCTACAAGGAAGTTTTGGAACAGGCAGAGAACTTCAAAAAATATGCAAATTGACTTTGTATAACGTTCTGGACGTGTAGTGTAATGGATGCCCGCTGAAGAAAACAAAATGGGAGCCGCCGAAATGAAAGATATGATTACGCCCAATGAAAACCTAACAGTCCTGCCCGATAATGATTCACTCTGCCCGCAAAATGGTAAAACTCTATATATCTCGCAAACAACAGAAGGCATTGACTACCGAAGTTTTCTCGGGCAAGTGGTTCAGTATATCAATATGGCTGATGTGTTAGCCAAGATTAAGGCTGGAACACAGTATGTCGTCCAGATTCCGACAGAATATCAGGCCGCATTTCAAGCTGGAAAAAGCTTTCTGATGGAGAACAAGGAAACCGGAAAGCGTTGGCCTACATTAATGAGAGTAGCAAAAAGCGGTCGGAACGAGGTCGTGACGCCGCTGCCCATAAAGGAGCAGAGCTTTGTGCAGGGCAATCCAATTCAGGATTTGGCGAATGGCTTTCAGAACATCTTGATACAGCAGCAGATGGCACAGCTCGCTCTCGTAGCCGAGGAAACCTATCGTGTCGTCGAACGCATTGAACACGGCCAGATGGATGACCGAATTGGTTTGCTCCTCGCTGGGAAGAACGGCATCTCATTGGCGCTGTCCATGCCAGAGGGCGAAGAACGCAAAATGCAAATTGTTGCAAGCAGGCAAAACCTTTTGACAGCACAGGCGCAAATAGGAAAAACGCTTGAACGCAGAACATCGGAATTTGCACCCATTTCCAAATTTGCCGCCGTTAGATTCTTGCGGGAATCCCTTCACAGTGGATATTTGCAAGGAAAGGATTACGAGGTTGAAGAAATCCAAGAGTACTACGATCTATATCTTAATGCGACGAAGTTGATTGCGGCATCCTATGTGCTCTGTTCAGATATGCCAACGGCGGAAAAAGCATTCGAATTTGCTGAGCAGTATCTGTCGACGTTAGATTTCTCTAAAGTAAAGACAATACAGTATTTACATCAATCGGCAAATGATATGTTTTATCTTAGGCCGGTGGAATACCTTGCAGCAGAGCGAAATGTATACATGAATGAAGCAAAGGGGTTCGATTATATCGCCCTTGAGGTGTCAGGGGATAATTTGTTGGAGGCGCTTAGCGATGGAAAATCAGAAACGGTTTCAGAAGAAGCCACTCAATAGGGATGATTACAAGGGCATGGAGCGCGGAGCAAGGGCTCTCAAGCATCTTGGCGGTTTTACATTGGCTGTCACTCTGATTGTAAAGAACAAGGGTAATCTCAAGAAACTTGGCAGTCAGGCGGTTGACATTGCCAGTAAGGTAATAAAGCTATAGGAGGGCTCAGCATGAAGATCGGACCAGGCAGAATAATCAATGATTTCATAGAGCCCAATAAAAGGCAATACGCTATCCCCGTTTACCAACGCAACTACGAATGGTCAAGGGAGCAATGCGTCAAGCTGTTCGAGGATATTGTGAAGGCATATAAAGAGGACAAGACCCACTTCTGCGGGTCCGTGGTTTATGCGCCTTTGAAGGAAGAACACAATATCCACTACTATGTCATTATCGACGGCCAGCAGCGACTGACGACAGTATATATCCTAATCAAAGCCCTGCTTGATATGGCGGAGTCTGACGCCGAACGTGATGCCATGAAGGAAGCACTTTTTAATAAGGACAAGTTCAATACATATGATGTCGATGTTGCCAGTAAGCTGAAGCTCAAACCCATAAAAAGCGATAACCGTCAACTTTTTCTTATGATGGACGAAAAAACGGATGAGGTCGATATCACCAGCGGAATATGGCGCAACTATGATCTGTTCTGTAGACTCATAAAAGAACAGCTCGAAGCCGGCATGTATGTAAAGGAAATTTACAAGGGTTTGGAAAAGCTGACCTGTGCCAGCATTCTGTTGGACGCTGATGACAACGCGCAGGAGATCTTTGAGCGCATCAATTCTACCGGTATCCCGTTGGGGCTGGCCGACAAGATCCGAAACTATGTGCTGATGACCGACGCCGATCAGGAAAAGCTATACGAGGAATATTGGCTTCCCACCGAGGAAGCCGTTCGCCGAGAGAATATGGCGCCTTTCTTCATCAATTATTTGAACCTGAAGGTTGACGGCTTTCCGCGCGAGGATGAAGCCTATGATGTGTTCAAGGCCGTATATACTGACGGCACGTTCACGAATAAGAAAATGCTGGATGAGATCTTCCATTACGCAAAATACTACAAGGCATTCCTGTACGGAGACCTCAAGTACGGGAAAGCTGTCAATGCGCTTCTGGCTGACTTGCAGAAGCTGAAGCAAACAACGGTCTTTCTGTTCCTGTTTCGAGTTTTTGACGATTACGAGGCCAAGATCATCGATCAAGAGGTGCTTGAGAAGGTATTGCGTTTTCTGTTGAACTACAGCATTCGACGCCTGATCTGTGAAATTGGCTCTAACTCGCTGCGTGGTTTGTATAAGACCCTTTATGCGCGCGTATTCGCAAGAGCGGAGAACAAGCAGCACTATTACGATGCGATTGTTTCTTTTATGATGCAGCTCACATCGAAAGACACGTTGCCCGCAGATTCGGCGTTTAGGACGGCTTTAGAGCAGAAAAACCTTTATCGCAAGAACGCCCTGTGCAAATATCTACTGACAGCAATTGAGAATCAGGGCAAGGAGCAGCTATTAACCGACAATCTTACCGTGGAGCATATTCTTCCGCAGAACCGTAACCTCTCAACCTCATGGCAGAAAATGCTTGGCGATAACTGGGAGGCTGACCACGATAAATATCTGCACACACTCGGCAATCTGACGCTTACTGCTTATAATGGGGAATTAGGTGATAAGCCCTTTGCTGAGAAAAAAGAGAAACTGGCAGAAGTACAAACAAAAGTGGTGACTCTTTATGAGGATGTAAAGACTTGTGACCGCTGGGATGCATCGGCCATAGAAGCAAGAGCAAAGCGCCTATCCGGGCTTGTTCTTGGACTGTTCCCAATAGAAACACCCGCAGTCGCTATTTCTTTTTCCGACCCCAAGTATGCGGAATACACCTGTGAAGAACCTGATGAAGCCACATATAAAGTCCCTAATTACTATATTCTTCTTGGTGAGCGTGTCAATTCGACCAGTTTCGCTGAAATGCTGCGTTCTGTTGTTGACCGACTATATGAACTTGACAGCAGCATCATCGAAGGGATGGCACGAAATGATGAGAAACTGAACTCATGGTCGCAAAACATTATGTTCTCTTACAACCCGGACAATGTGAACGGAGATTACAAGGTTAAAGATACAGACATTTATCAGAATGTTGGCTTCTCAGCTGCACACATTATTCGAATCATTGCCGCGTTGCTCGATAAGTACGACATTGAGCATAGTGAGTTCGTGTACAGTGCTAAGGTAACCAAGAGCCTATGAAAATAAAGTGTGAGCGGAGCTCAGCAGAAGCCAAGATGATTTTGTTTCACGAGATCGGTCACTATGTCAACAATGATTATCTTCATTTTGATTCCCAGTCAGAAGAGTATGCCAAAGAATGCAGATTATACGCCGCCAATAACGCACTTCTTGATTTAGAGGTAGCGGCGGATGCCTTCGCCGCCAAGGATCTGGTGAATGACACGGTTAGCACAGAATTTTCTCTTCTGTTGGCGCGAGCACAGTCTATGTACAATTGCGACGGATTTGACGCAGAAGATGTGAAAGAAATAGAAACCAGAATAGGGTTGGCTTCACAGCCTGCACGGTGAAGATATGCGTATATTAATAGATGCGGATGGGTGTCCAGTCGTAGACATCGCTATAGCAGAAGCAAAAAAGCGAACTATTGGATGTATTCTTCTGTGCGATACCTCCCATGTATTTGAGAAGGATGGGGCAAAAACTCTGACCTTTTCCAAAGGTGCAGACAGCGTGGATTTTGCTTTGGTGAATATGGTCAGGGCCGGCGACCTCGTAATCACGCAGGATTATGGGCTTGCCGCGATGTGTCTTGCCCGGAAAGCGCTGGTGCTTAACCAAGACGGAATGGAGTATACGGCAGATAACATCGACGCATTGTTGGCCGAGCGGCATAACTCAAAAAAGATCCGTAATGCTGGAGGCCACCTCAAGGGTATGCATAAACGCGCACCGGCGCAGGATGTGGCATTCCGTGCGAAGTTGCGCGATATGCTGATGACATTTTAGAATACGAAGGGGGCGCTTTCCGCATGGCATCACAACCTATTTATCAGTTTTATGCCGAACTCGACGACTACACGCCCAAAATGTGGCGGCGCTTTCAAGTGATGAACAATATCACAATGGCGCGGCTTGGCTATATAGTTATGACGATGTTTGAAATGCAGGCGAGTCATCTGTTTTGCTTCGAGGTGCCGTTAGGAGAAAACTACTCTCAGCACATGAAGGAGCGGCATAAAGAGAAAGAGTTGGATGATCTTATTTCCTTTAGAGCTAAAGATAAAATCACTCGCTTTGAAGTCCAAAACGAAATGACGACCGAGTTTCAGGATGAGGATGCACTTAACGCAGCAAACGAGAAACTGCCACGCATAATCACTCAGGTCGGAGATAAACTCACTCTCCAATACGACTTTGGGGACGGTTGGGAAATCAAACTCGTACTTGAACAAATCATTGAAGATAAAGACCTCCATGGTAAGGAACTGCCTCGAGCTCTTGACGGCGCGGGGTACGGAATAATTGAAGACTGCGGTGGCACTGGCGGGTTAGAGGACATTGCCAAGGCTTTCAAGAAGAAAACGGGCAAGCAATACGATCAGTACCGCCAGTGGCTCGGAGCAGACGAACTGGATCTGGCCGCATTTGATATTGACGATATGAACTTCCGATTGAAAAAAGTTCCTCGGATTTATGCGGATGCATATGAACACGGGCTGGAACCAACAAGGCAATCTATGGATTTGCTGACGCGAAAATATTTGGACAAATAGCAAAATTCAGTCAGAGGCCACGTTGAAAGGAGCGGCGTATATGTCCACACAAGAAAATCCCGTGGTTCCCCGGTTTACTGGAACACCGTCAAAAATGCTGCTCCGCTGTGAGGAGTGCTTTTTCAGCCGACCTGCGGATGCGGGCGAGGAAGCAAGGCAGAGTGTTTCCATCCATGCTGACGGTAGGGTATATATTTCTCGTTTCTTTTTCGATGAGGCCAATATGCTGAGACAGTCGCAAAAAAGAAGTGCCGCCAAAATAGACGCGAAAACCACCCAATGGCTCCTCGAAAGAACGGTTCAATACTTCCGAGACAGGCGGGATCGTGTGTGATGCCGGCTCGTGGGAGCTTTCCATCACCAATACGGATGGCGAGTACTTCTGCTATAGCGGTGCTCTGGTTGAAGACTCTACCGAAGATGAGCCTCTTTCCGATCTGATACGGGATACCTTGGATAATCAGGAGCTATGGCTCTTTGACGGCAACCCGGACAGGCTGGACAGCATTGTCGTAATGTATCACCGAATCACAAAAATCAAGCCCGGCGTCATCCCGCCTGATGCCACATGGGAATATGCGACTTGGGACTACTCCGAGCAGCTCAGCATCGACCGCAAGACGGAAACGCTGGAGCATATCATGCGTGTCGGCTCCGGTTGTGTCATTAGCCATCGATACTATGTGGAGGAAGGCGTTTTCGGATTTCTTGACGATATGAGCGTGTCCGCCCTTTCATATATAAAGGGCAATCCCCCCGATGTAATCGAAAATCCGATGGAGACGCGGGACTACGAAATTGAAATTCGTACAAAGCTCGGCAATGACAAAGTCATTACCGGCTCATTTGACAGGGATGGTCTTCCCGGTGATTGGGAGGAGTTTATCAAAGACATCTATGAGTTTATATCCTTTTATGGCGTGGGTGAACTGTTCGACACGCGGATATACAACAAGCCTCGCCGCAGACAGTCAGATTTGATATTCTGTAATGTGCAGTTTGAGGAATACGGAAAAGCTTATTGCTATCTGACCGACGATGACGAACTCCGTGAAGGGGATCGCGTGGTCGTCCTTGCAGGAATAGATAATCATGAAGCGGTCGCCAGAATTGAGAGCATTGAGTATCACGGCGCGGAGGAGGCGCCATACCCGTTGGATAAGATCAAGTGCATTGTCCGGAAGTACGATGACGACAAATTTGAAGTGGGGTTGAAATAATGGCAAAAGCAGATTGGAGTATTGTGACAAGAGAAAATGTGATAAAAGCGATATCTGATTTTCTCTCTGAGCGTCCGGAATACCCCGCCCCGCGCTCGACTTTTCTTGTTTATGCTGGGAAGAAACTGCCGGCGAAGCATATTCGCGGCATGGCATATAAGGTTGCTACCGGTACGGAAATCAGTAAAGAGGATTATGCCGGCGGAATAGAAACCGTCCGCTTTTTTCGGCGGCTGGGCTTTGAGATTTTTTACATAGGAAGCTCAAAAGATGCAAAGACAGGGGATGCTGCTCAAAGGAAGGCGCCAGTAAAGGGTGCTTTACCGCAGCCGACAGAGTCCCTGGCCAAAGAACACTCACCTAACTATAAAATTACCATTCCCAGCAAGGGCGTAATCGAGCAAAAAAATGCCCTTCAGCTTCTGCTGAACCGTATGTTTTCCGGTGATATTGTCTGTGAAAGAACCTTTCCGTGGCTCAAAACTCCGGATGCCATTGATGGTGAGTATATCCCACTTTACAAAGCGCTTGCCGCATACCGTGGGAAAACGGATTTTGCAAAAAAGAACATCCCCTTGCGTTGCGATTTTGTGTGCGAGAGCCATAAGCTCATCATTGAATACGATGAACGGCAGCATTTCTCCCAAGCGAGAAAGTTATCGTTGGAGGCATACCGAAGTATTCCCTTATGCTTTGATAGGGAGTCGTGGATCCAGGCATGTTCAGATATACAGGCAAGGGACAACAATCCTGAAAACCGTGACGAGGTACGAGCGTTTTACGACAGTACGAGGGATATAGAGGCGGCAAAGCACGAGTATTGCCTCGTCAGGATCATGCATGGTCAAATCGATTTTGAGCAACCAAATGCACAGGAGCAACTTGCCGTACTGCTCAGCACTACACCTGTCAACATGGAGCAAAAGCACTCTGACCCTCACAAGAGTGTTTGCCTGAAAATAGCGATGTACCTCCAGACTGCACAGCATCAAAATTTGTCTGATTTTACAAAGGCCATGGCTGCCGCTCGAGCGTCAAAGGCGGAGCTTTTGGTTTTTCCGGAGAATTGCTGGGTGCCATTTCACTCTATGATTGAAAACGCCGACATCATAGATGAGGCAGATGTCAACAAAATATATGACACTTGTGTGGACTTAAGCTGCGATTTGGGCATGGCGGTGGTTGTAAGCGGCATCGATAAGTTTGGTACGATTTTCAGCGTCTTTGCGAATGCGACGGCTTTAAAGGACGAGACACAATGCGCTATCTACCTCAAGCACACCGCAACCGCATTCTCTCCCTTTGAGTTGGAGGATTACCATCAGGTGGCAGAGACTCTATTTACACCAATATGGTTCAAGGGTTATCAGCTTGGCCTGACCATATGCTATGACTGTAACCACCCGCTGTTCAGCAGAATGTACGGCGTGCAGGGTGTCGACGTAATTCTCAACAGCACTGGAGGGAACGTCATCTACGATAAATGGTATAAGTATAATCAGGCAAGGGCGATAGAAAACCGCTGCTATACGCTTGTCACCATGGGCGGTGATGGCGAACAAGGTAACTCCTATGTGTTCGGCTTTAATCGCAACGGGAAGGAGCTTCATCCTACCCTTGCGAACATAGCGGCAACGCATACAAATGAACCGGGTGGCGTTTATCTCTATGATCTCACTGCGGACGACCATGCGGACGGGTGCGACACCAGTCTGAATCAATTAAAAACAGAGAATAAAAAGCAGGATTTTTTTATTCCGGTTGGTAATGTTACTTCCATTCTGGATAAGGCCGATGCCGTTGAGGGCAATCTGTTTATTTACCCACACAAGGACGATAATATCGTGTTTTGCGTCGTTGACGGCGAGGGAATTTTTCATGCTGAGTCCTTTTTACCGCTGTTGTACTCGCCCAAATTGAGCAAATTTATCAACAAACGCTATATCCTTATATGCAGGTACAAAGGGTTGACGCCCGACGTCTTTTCGAGCCGCCTGTCCGTTGTTCTAAAGGTTCGAGCTATGGAGAACTTCTGCGCGGTCATTTTAGAATCAGACAGCAGCAATGAATGTTATCAAACAGGCCGCAATAAGACCGCGCAGGTAGTCAAGCCTGTAAACGGGCTGTATGGCTTGGATCTATCGAGAATGTCAGGCCCGGAAGCCATCTGGAAAAACAAGGGTGACTACTGCAAAGCTGATTGGCGGACAAATTACGCATGGCTGGCCGGTGAATGCAAGCGGATATCCAATGAAAAGACAACCTTTGAAAAAGTTGATTAAAAAGAGTACTTTTGCATTTCATAACGAACTCTATATGGAAAATGCGAAGGCAATGCTCTTTTGAAGGTGAGAAGCATGAAGAATAACCTGTTTACATACGCCACATCCGAACTGTCGCAGGATGCTTTTTTGTGTTGGCTGATGTCGTATGCCATGAAGGACGTAAAAAAAGACAAGGCGCTCAGGCGTTGCGCCGTCGCCTTTCTCAAGCAATTTGTGCCGCCGATTAAGACTTTGGAAGACGGTGAGATTTACGTGTCCAATATAGAGCGACAACATGGGAAAATTGACGTCTTGCTCACGTTGGAGGGCGGATATAAGATTATTGTTGAAGATAAGACATTTACGAGCGATCACGACGAACAGCTTTCACGCTACAAGGATTTGCTGATAAGTGAGGGCGTAAGCCCGGAATTGATCTACGGTGTCTATTACAAAACGGGCTTTGAAAGCGACACATCCAACGCCGAAAAAGCGGGATATGCTGTCTTTGACCGCAAACGTATACTGTCCATCTTAAACGCCAATAGCTCCGGCATGACAAGCGATATTTTTCTCGATTATCTTGATTATTATAATACCTTCGAAAGCGAAACCCAAAGGTACAAAATTCTACCCGTCGAACAGTGGGATTGGAAGATGATACAAGGTTATTATGACGATTTAAAAAAAGCTGCTGATTTTCGGTTCGGGTCGCTTGATGGTGCATTTAATTACGGGTATGTTGCCAATCCTTCTGGCGGCTTCTATGGTATGTGGTTGTTTCCGCGGACAGCGCTATATTATGGTGCGGTAGAATTTTACCCATATCTACAGATGGAGTTTAACAATGGCGCAATCAACATATGTGTCAAGCTGTCTATTGAGAACGATGTGCAAAGCTTCAAGCCTTCGGAATTGAAAGACATTATTGCATATAATAACACGCATGAATGGAAGTATGACCTTGAACAATTCGGATATTTCAAGCCTTTCAGACTTTCAAGCGGAAAAACCATGACAGTCGGAACCATATGGCGTGAGCCGCGAAAGGACATCTCCGGTATCGAATTGACGAACAGCCTTCAAAGCGCGGTTGACGGATTCGAACAATTCATGCTGTACTGCAAGGAAAAGGCAGGTGAAACATGAGCCTTCAGGATTCGACCATAGGCAGCCTCATCGGCGGCAGCCGGAACGACGCGCCGGGCTGCCCGGTCGAGTTGATGAGCCTTTCCGAGAAGAATACACAATGCGGCAAGGGAGTTCATCTCCGGCGGCGCACAAATAGCGCTGTTTAGTTTGGTTTTGACGTATGTAAAGCATTGTGATTGGAGGCCATGGACGATGACAATTGCGTTGATATCCTGCAGTAAGGAAAAGAAGCCGTATCCATGTGCGGCGCGTGATCTTTACTCCGCCAGCACGCTCTTTTCCATGTCGTATCAATATGCCAAGAAAACTGCTGATAAAGTTTACATTCTTTCTGCAAAATATGGCCTCGTGCCGGAAGATAGAGTGATTGCCCCATACGATCAAACGCTGAATGCTATGCCCCGCAAGCAGCAGCTTGAGTGGGCTCATAATGTTCTGACTGCGCTCGCACATGAGTGTAGTTTGGAAGATGATGACTTTATTCTTCTCGCTGGTAGCTACTATTGCCGGGATCTTCAGAATCAACTGCCGCACTGCAGTCTACCGCTGGCGGGAATGCGTATGGGTGAGCGGATGGCCTTTTTGAAATCGCAGCTATGTACCAAGGAGGCCGTCCGTAAACCAGAGCGTCATTACTCACGAAGGGAATCGGAAAATATCGGTGCGGTCTCTCTGGGGGTGCGTCTCCATGCGTTGTTTCACAAAATGCCGAGATATACATGGGAACAAATTAATTTGCTCCCTTTCAACAATGGTATCTATATTGTCTATGAAACCGGCGAGTTCTATCACAGCATGGACAGGATCGTTCGTGTCGGCACGCATACTTCCCCCAATAGGCTCAAACGGCGGCTAACCGACCACTTTGTGCGGGAAAACCACAACAGCAGCATTTTCCGCAAAAATATCGGAAAGGCCATACTGAATGCGCACCACGATCCATATCTGTCCATATGGACTTTGGACACTTCAAGGCCGGCTAACTACAAATATATTGACTCCATAAAAAATGCCGACACGGAGCGGCGTGTCAGCGATTATATGCGGAGTCATCTGACCTTTACAGCGTTTCCCGTTCCGGAAAAAGGCCAGCGTCTGCGGCTGGAAGAAGCAATCATTTCAACCCTAAACCATACGAGCGATTTTGGGCCGGGAGAAAAATGGCCAGGCAAATACAGCCCTGAAATAGAGATCCGCACAAGCGGCTTATGGCTGAAGCAGGGGCTGGATGCGGAAGGCTTGACGGAATCCGAAATGGTGTTCCTCCAAAGGCTCTGCGGTTTAACCGTGACAGCGGAAGAACCCGAACGGCCGAACACTCCGGCTCGGGAAAATCAACCATCGCTCGGGAAATATGAACCGCTCTACCGTTACCTCTGTTTGCAATCAAGCGATACCGTCACACTTTCCTTCTCTGAGCTGGAAAAAATCCTTGGATTTGCGCTGCCGAAAAGTGCCGGCACCTATACGATGTGGTGGAGCCCCGGCGGTTCGCATACGCAGTGCAAATCCTGGGTGCAAGCTGGGTACAAAGCGGTGAACATCCAACAGGGAATCTGGGCCAAGCAGATGACCTTCAAAAAGGCTTAAATCATTATTTTCATATAGGGAACACAGTCTATGATGGGCCAATTTAAACAAAATCATGCTTAGGCATTTTATACCTTTCACCGCAAGCGTTGATAGAAGATGATGCTATATAAAACAAGCGGGCAGCCAATACCAAGTGGCTGCCCGTTCAGTTATTCTGTATCACCGTCAAGTTTATTCTTTAAATCAAGAATCTTTCGGATCATATTCTTATAATCATGACGCATCTCGTACAAAACCGCAGACGCGATACTCTCCTTGTTTTCTCCCGTCGCTGCAGCCCAGGTTTCTACAAACCATGTCATCAGTTCGACTTGCTCAGAATCATCAAGATTATCGTATTCATCGTCGCTTTCAAAAAGGATCGGATTCTTTTCCTTGTACTGCTCCAAAAGCGCGGTAAGGTCTTGCCTGTTGCGCAGAATCGATTTAAAAATCTCACCCTTATCGGCAAGCTCTTCAAAATAAAAGATGAAGATATGTATCCGGAGCCTCCCATCATCGTTCGTCTGAAAAGTAATAGAATGGGATCTGTCGGCAAATTCTTTCAGGAGGTTCAGATCGTCACGATCACAAAATTCGGCAAATGGGAGAAGCAGGTCAATGGTGGCTTCCCATTTTTCGTAGTTCACAACACCGCGCACCTTTCCGCTCCATCGCTGCGCAAGCTCATCTGACCGTTGAAGTAAGTATTCGTAGTTTTCTTTATCGGCGGGAACGACTATCTTGGGAATCGCCTGCATCGCATCAGCATACGCCGCGATGAACCCACCATCAGTGGCAATCTCAAATATTGTGGATGCGGTATCATTCCCATCATGCCGACGATGTTCTTCCTCATAGTTACGCTCGTATATGATATTTTCCATTTTCCCTCCACTCATCACGTGGTGTGATTACGCCAAGAACAGGCTGCGGTTCTGCTCCAGAATCTCAGATACGGTGCTCCAGACTCGCACATTATAACCATCATCGATGAAGACCTTACCATGACTTTTCCCTTTGTCTGTTTTCATCGAAGCAAAATTACCTCTGAAATCTCTCACATATACATCGGGGTGATCAGCTTGGCTCTGGCAAAGGGCTTCAAGCTCGGGACGAGTAACCATTCCACGTTCACCTAAGAGCTGGTAGTAAGCGCGAATGATCTTATAATTGTTTTGTTCCGGGCTAAGCGCCCACTTTGGAATGCGATCAATTGCCTTTCCCTCGTTGATATTTGCACTCAACTGCTGGTCTGATTGACGAGTAGCAATCTGCGCTTTTGATATCTTTGCCCGAGTGGGTTCGGATTTCCCTGCAAACATCTGATACATTTGGACGCTGCGCAGAAACAACTCCGATGTGTCAGCGACGCTCGTACCCTTTTCCAGCACAGGCTGAATAATCCCGCTTAAAAAAGTATCATTGCAGAATAGAGTTGCGATAAACTCCAAACCAAGCTGCGAGAACAGTGCTGTCAGCTCCGAAAACATGGGAGACAGCTCTTTCTCAATCGCCGGGTTAATTTTGGGGGATGCGAAAACAATCTCTCCAGTAGCAATATTGAAAAAGGCATATAAGCACAATGCCGTGCGAACACATTTTTGGATGATCTTTGTTAGCGTTCTCTCCTTATCGCCGTAATTCAACCCACCTTCGTGATATGCAACGTCAACAGCATAAATACTTTGTGCGGATTGGGAATACGCAATGCCAATGGCATCTATTTCAGCCTGCTTTATGAACTGTTCAAGAGAACAGCCTTTGAAAATATCAAACTGATGCTTGTCTAAATAAAACTGCGAGAATTTGTCGGCAAGCATTTGTAGGTCATTTCGGCTGTCAATCGCCCAAAAAGGGGATGCCTTCCAGTTGGTCTGTGCCAATTGACACTGTTTTTCGTGGCGTAGCCACGAGTAAATAAGGGATTCACCCATTTCAATTTTCATAATTACCCCTTGCTCTCGGCCTGTATTTTACTGCTTCACTTATCAAAGTCGCGCTGACATCCACAGCTCGTTCCGGATGGTTTATGCTGGCTTATATAGTGTGCTCAACGTTCACGGTTGCAAAATGCTCGTATTGCACATTCGGTGCAATGCGGCGTGGCCGTGCATATTTCACCGTATCCATCGGCGCAATAGCTCCAAATTAAGTTGTCTATGGACGCCATAGATAACCCGGTAGACTTCGCAAGTGATTCTACTGCGGCAATCACATCTTGCACAGTGGCGGGATCACGGTTGGATTTTCCGATTCTGCTCTTTCCGAAGAATCGTCGGAGATGGAGATCGGGCTTTGCGCCATCAATTCCAACGTTCCGAATATATTCCCACGCAAGAGCTTCTCCCACTTGGCGTAGTTTGTATTCTGATCCACTTGATGCAAGTAAAGCAACAATTTCGTGTGCCGGAGCCGAAATGACAAAGTCATCCATGCTGCCATAGACATTTGAAATTCGCTCAAACACTTCGATATTGTAGGTCAGTGCTGCCATCTGTGCGGCAGTCTTTCTGTTACCACATTTGATTGCGAACAAAGCGTCACTAAAATACGCCGCCGAAGTCGCTTTGATTTTGTCAACGTCATACTGAAAAAACACATCGTCAATCTCTTTTAGATGAGGGACAATTCGCTTCCATGAGGTCTGGTTGGTCAAAAGCGAATATAACAGCCCTTTTATATGCTCCGACAGGCAGTAGCTTTTGCCTTTCAAGCGTTCATTTATAGCTGCATTTATTGAGCTTTCATATTGCAGGCCACGACTTTGAAGATGGCTTTGTATCGCAAAGATTAAGTCGGCATTTTCAGAGTTCGCAGGTTGTTCTGTGCCGACGACAGGGAGATGACACGCCCAAATATAAAGAGCTCTCATTGACCGCAGCATTGTCTCCCAAAACGCAAACTCGTCTATGTCTCCGAGATAGTCGCATCGGAGGGAGTTCTCATGATAGTACCAGTTGGCTGGGGCCGGGGGCAAAGCAGAATCCTTGGCAAAAGCAATGTATGCACTATGCTCCGGCCGATTGTGAAATAAAATGCGATGTGATCCGTCGGGCAATTCTTCAGTAGCGTAGGTTCCAACGATGATATGTTCACAGTTGGGGGTTTCAGGATCT